>CAJUFU010000032.1:215-35324 GCA_910585555.1 uncultured Lachnospiraceae bacterium | reverse complement strand
GACATAAGATACGATATATCCTGTTCCTGCCACACTTCAATTATACAAAAAAACGTCTGTCTTTACAATAAAATTCACATTAAATTTCTTCCTCCCCCTGCTTATTACGTCCTTGTTGCCTGTTGTGCTGTCGGCTCTCGTTCTGAAGCTCCCTCTCTGTCGATTGGTATCATATTAAGCAAAAATAAGGATGAATTATTGGTAGAGTATGCAACGTATGGGATGGACAGCAATCTAAATATGAGTTATACTTACCAAATCGAAAAGAACTTGAGAAATTAGTCAAAGATATTCTAGATGACGAGGAAAATTAGGAACAAATTAAGCAATGGAAAGAGGCTGATTGCATATTTTGGGTAAGATGAAGGATTTGAGAAGTACGATATTTGAAGGTAAATTTAACTTTCGAGGCAGCTTACGGAAGAAGGGAATCCTAATCTTTATCAGTATTGCTTTCCTGCTTCCATTTTGCACGACTTTTTTCATGCGGGCAAGTTATTTACAGGGGAATGATACACGAATCTTCTCTCTTGCACAAATGCACTATCCAGCGGCGGGAGCCATACTCGCCATGATGGCGGTCAGAAAGGGAAGTATCATGCCGCGAAAGTTTTTCATAAGCTTTTTGGCACTTTCCTTTTTGTGGTTTCTATGTAGCTTGTTGAGTCTCCCTTTTCCAAACTTATCCGGAGGTATAGGCGAATCCGTTCTCATTGTAGGCGGCAGTCTCTTGTTGTGGATTATGCTGGTGCTTGAAAGAGGCGAAGTACGTAAGGACTGGGGGTTAAGTTTTTCCAGTGATACATGTAAATTGGCGGTAAAATATGTGTGTTTGTTTGCGGGATTTTTGGTGGGCAGAAGTATGCTTGGCGCAATCTGGCAGGGGAGGTTTCCTGCGCTTATAGAGATTTTCATAACACCTCAATTTACAGTAGATGTTTTTATAAATTTTATAAGTTTTTTTCTCTCCTTTACAGCTTTCTTTGGGGAAGAATATGGGTGGCGGTATTATCTCCAGCCGTTGCTTTTGGAAAAGACAGGGATTAGAAAAGGATGTATTATACTTGGAATCATCTGGGCATTTTGGCATCTTCCATTGTGGTTCTTCTATTCGTCCCCGCTGATCTTAAGTATGGCTGGACAACTTGTCACATGCGTGAGTCTGGCAATTTTTTGGGGATATGTGTATGTGAAAACTCACAACATATGGATTGTTTCTTTACTGCACGCCATGAATAATAGTTATTCTGCCATATTGGGCGATTTGCCTGAATTGATGGTGGATGCTTCCTGGCAGTTTGTTTGGTTTACACTTATCGTGAATGGTATATGTTTTATGCCATTGCTTTTTTCTAAATCTTTCCGGGAGAACTGATAGGTTATAAAGGAGAGGTAAGAGTATGGTTGAGATTCCCAATTGCCTGTGCTATGATTACCTTGATATTTGACAGCGAAGAGAGATAAGGAGCAGGGATTATGGCGAGTATCAAGGATGTGGCGAAGGAAGCCGGGGTCGGCGTGGGAACAGTATCCAGAGCAATCAATCATACGGGATATGTTTCACCAGACACAAGAAAGAAGATTGATAAAGCGGTAGAAAAACTAAACTATACACCCAATGAATTGGCGCGCAATCTTTTTCGCAATAAAAGCGGGATTGTAGGGGTGATCGTGCCGGATTTAGATCACCCCTTTTTCTCCTCTTTGGTAAAAAATATTGAAATGCAGCTATACAGACAGGGCTATAAAACGATGGTCTGCAATGCCGTGGGAGTCAGTGACAGAGAGCGGGAATATTTGGACATGCTGGAGAGAAACATTGTGGATGGTATCATTACCGGTTCCCATTGTCTGGACGGAGAAGAATACTTAAGGCATGAGAAGCCGATTGTGTCGATCGACCGTGATTTTGGACCGAAGATTCCCATTGTGGGGAGTGATCATATGATGGGCGGTAAGATGGCGGCAGAGCTGATGCTTAAGGACGGACGAAAACGTGTCCTGCAGATTTGCGGAGTGTCTCCCCATATTGTGGCCAATGAAAGGCATCTGGCATTTCAGAAAACGCTTATGGATAATGGAGTGGAAGTGCTGACAGAGACCATGGACTGGAATGTCTTTGACTGGGAAGCATTTCATAAAACGGCATGGAAGATTATGGAGAAGCATTCCAACATCGATGGCATTTTTTCGGGCGATTTAGGAGCAGTGGCTTGTATGAATGCAGCCAGGGAGAGGGGAATGCATATTCCGGAGGACATCAGCCTGGTGGGGTTCGACGCTACCAGTGTGACGCAGATGGTTCATCCGCGGCTGACAGCTATCCGGCAGAATGTGGAACTTCTTGCGGAGGTGTCAGTGAACACGCTGTTAGACCAGATTGAGCAGAGGAGGAGTACCCTCCACAGGCAGATTCTGAGCGTGGATGTCTACTTGGGGGGAACTACGAAAGCGGAACATCAACAGAGCAAGCAGATATGATAGCAATAACTTTCAATCTGTAGGAGAATAAAATGAGCGAGATTCATCGAATAAAATGCGGCAATGTCAATTGCTATATCATTGAAAATGGGACAAATGG
Source organism: uncultured Lachnospiraceae bacterium (assembly GCA_910585555.1). Taxonomy (GTDB): domain Bacteria; phylum Bacillota; class Clostridia; order Lachnospirales; family Lachnospiraceae; genus UBA3282. Next base: position 32,743 of record CAJUFU010000032.1, on the reverse strand, counting down.
AATATTGGTGGATACGGGGAAAGCGGAGTTTCTTGACAAGGTAATCGAAGCATCCAGATTGTATCGCGTTAAATTGATCATCCTAACCCACGCACACTTTGACCATGCCGAAAATGCCGCCAAAATAGCGGACGAATTAGGGATTCCTATTGGAATGCATGAGAAGGACTGCAATTTGATTTCGTCCAACGCAAAGCAATCGCTTTCTGCGGTAAATATTTTGGGAAAGATTGTTCTAGCGGCATCTCTTAAGGAATTTTCCGTTCGTCCCATGCCGGCATTTCAACCCGATCTATTCTTGCATGATCATGACAGCCTATCCGATTACGGCATAGATGCGCGTATCATTTCTTTACCGGGACATACAGATGGTTCTATTGGTGTTGATGTGGACAGGAAACATTTGATTGTTGGCGATGCTTTGATGAATATGTTTTATCCCACGGTTTCCATGTTGTATCATAACAGAGACGATATGTTGGAAAGTGCAAGAAAGATAAGCAGTATCGGCAAGAGAACGATATATTTTGGCCATGGAAGGCCAGTGGCCAATAAGCAATGGGTAAAATGATTTGAAAAGATAATTTAAGCGGGAAATCTGAAAAGGTATCCTGCTTTTAAGGAAAATGGAATATTAAGCGAAACCAGAAGAAACTAAGAAGCAGGGATTGTGCAAGATATACAAAAACAACCCCTGCTTTTTTGTATATAGAGTAAAAAATGCAAATATATAGTTGACAAATAAATAGCCTGGAAATATAATCGAAATATGAAACGGGTTCCACAAAATATTCAAGATAAGAAAGAGAATATTTAATAGAACATTGTAAATAAGAGAAAGCAAAATATAGAAACGGTTCCACAAAAAGATAATAGCAAAAATAATGAATATAGAAGAGGTTCTGCGAAAAGAAGTAATATACAGAAATAATGAAGCGGCTAAGATAAGCTGAAATATGTATGGCAAAATCGTAGCAGGTGAGAAGGAAGAGAGGAGGGAATCTATGAACACAGGACAATATACATGTCTGGAAATCTTTGCAAAACAAACAGCGCCCAAAGGCCGGGTCAGAGTCCTTTCAGAATCGCAGGAAAGTCTGGAAAAAGAGGCGGGCAGCACCTACTATGCATGGTTGAAATTTTCATTGAAACCGGATACGGAGTATGAGATTATTTGTGACGCCTGCGAGGTATCGCTCTGTTATCTGAGCGGGAACGAAAACATTTTGGAGACGGGAGTCCGGTTCCTGGAAAAGGAGCAGGGAAGCGGGGCGTTTGTCCTCCAGGATTTAGCGGCGTGGTATGAGCGTCCGACAAGAGAGGCTTATCATTTCGCACCCTGGAAAAACTGGATGAATGACCCTAACGGTTTATGTTGGTTCCAGGGATATTATCATATGTTTTATCAATGTAATCCCCATGGACAGGAGTGGTCCCACATGTATTGGGGACACGCGGTCAGTACAGACCTGGTTCATTGGAAACACCTGCCCATTGTGCTGGCGCCCCAGGAAGAAATTCTCCTGCGTTCGGAGGCCATCAAAGGCGGTGCATTTTCGGGCTGTGCGGTGGCGGATGAAGAGGAAGTTCTCTTTTATCTGACAAGGCATCAGGGTCCCATGCAGGACTGTGCGGATACGGTTGAACAGCAGTGGATGATGCGAAGCCGGGATATGATTCATTTTACACAGGAGAAGTGTGTGATCAAGAGTCCGCCTGCTGAGGCATCCTTTGATTTCCGGGACCCCAAGGTATTAAAGATTGGGGAAACCTGGTATATGGTTTTGGGTAGTGCCATAAACGGGCAGGGCGCCATTCTTTTGTACACATCCAAGGACAGGGAGCATTGGGAATATGTACATCCGCTTATTACAGAGGAACAAAATCAGATACGCTGTTTTGAATGTCCGGATTTCATGGAACTGGACGGCAGCTTTTTGGCCATGGGCGCCTTTATGGAGCACTATGATGCGAACGGAAGATATCAGATGAGCAGGTATTATATCGGAGAGTGGCGGGACAGAAGGCTTGCAAAGACAGGGGAGGGCTGGTTTGATTTCGGCAGTAACTGTTATGCCATGCAGAGCTTTGCGCATCAAGGCAGACGCATCAGCATCGGTTGGATTTCCGATTTCTATGATGAGCATCTGAGATATCCGGGCGGCGCTTATGGCAGTATGACAATCCCCAGACAGCTTCATATCAGAAATAACAAGTTATATATGACGCCTGTTCAGGAGATGGCATCGCTTGCGGGAGAGATTCTTTATCAGGGCAACGGTGAAAATATTGTGCTGTCCAAGATAGAGGGCAATGCTTATCGGGCTAAGATAAGGTTTGGGGAGAATACTTTTTTTACCATTCTGCTTGGAAGAGATGAAGACAGGTCAATTTCCCTGGTTCATGATACGAAGGGACTGCGGATTGTGACAAAAGGAGTAAAAAGCGAAGGCATTGACTTTAAGGCGGATGTGGAAGAAGTGAGAGATCTTGAGATTTATATGGACCGTCGTGTGGCGGAGATCTATGTGAACGAGGGAGAGGCCGTGGGTACGAAGCTGTTCTACAATACCTTGCAGAATGGCTGTTTTGAGCTTTGCGCCATGAAAGCAGGCAATGTCCGGCAGGCGGAGTTAGTGATGATGAAGTCTATATGGAGGCCGGAGTAAGACGGTAGTACAGAGCAGAATGCCATGATGCGGCATCAAAGAGATTCGTGAGAAATTGAGGTTCATAAAACTAGAAGGATAGGAAAGGAGCGGTTGAAGTGAAAAAAAGAACAGTTACAGTTGCCCTCACGGCTATGATGATTTCCTGTTTATGTGCCGGGTGTGGGCAGACAAAGGAGAGAGTCAACGAAGCGGGTGAGTCAGTCATTACGGTATGGAGTCCTACCGATGAACCGGCCATTGAAGAGTGGTGGGTGGAGAAGATTGAGGCGTTCAATGCAGAACACAAGGGGAGGATTCATTTACAAAGAGAGGCCATTGTGCGTGCGGATTCTTATGCATACGAAGATAAGATAAATGCCGCAATTACCTCCAACGATCTGCCGGATATTCTTTTTGTGGATGGACCTACGGTATCTGTCTACGCGGCCAATGAGATAACGCTTCCCATCGATGACTTTTTTACCAAAGAGGATTGGGATGATTTCCTGGATTCTTCCAAACAGCAGAATACATACGACGGCAGGATTTATGCAATAGGAGCAACAGAAAGTTCGGTAGCATTGTATTATAACGCGGATATGCTGGAGCAGGCAGGTATCTCTATTCCGGAATCCAAAGAGGAAGCCTGGACTTGGTCAGAGTTCTATGAGGCGGCCAAGAAATTGACCAAAGACGGTGTAGTGGGCACCAATATTATTATGGATAAAGGAGAAGGTCTGCCCTATGTTCTGGAACAGTTCTGGATTTCCAACGGAACGGATTTGGTGAGTGAGGACGGCAGTCAGGCGGAAGGGTATATCAACAGTCCGGAAGGAATAGAAGCGGCAGAGTTTTTAAATAGTCTGATTCAGGAGGGCTATGCCAATATCGATCCCATCCAGAAAGAATTTCATAATGAGAGAGCGGCTACGATGCTGGGCGGTTCCTGGGAGGTTGCAACGCTGGAAAACGATTATCCGGACTTAAACTGGGGTGTGACTTATTTCCCGGTGGCGGATAACGGCGGCATCTTGACTTCCCCCACGGGTGACTGGGTGGCATCCGTGACCAAGAACGCACAGGATTTGGAGGCGGTCAAAGAGGTTATGCAATTTCTTTTCTCTAAGGAGAACGTGACCACCTATGCGCAGGCTATTTCCAAACCGCCCACCAGAAAATCCAGTTATGATGTGTTGACGGAATATAACGAATATCCCCGCTCCCTTTTTAAAGAGCAGCTGATGGAGACAGGGCATCCAAGACCGCGGACGCCGTCCTACAGCGTATTGTCGGCAGAATTTTCAGAGGCGCTGCTAAATATCTTTACAGGCGTGGATACCAAAGAGGCACTGGATGCGGCAGCGGCGGCCACAGACAAGGATTATAACAAATATTATGCGGAATAAGAAGGTAAGGAGGGGTTATACATGCAAGTATCGGTAAATAAGAAAAGTGAACGGAAAGCGGCATATATTTTCATAATTCCTGCAGTGGTACTGTTAGCGGCGTTTCTTTTGTATCCTGCACTGCAGACTGTGAGATACGCTTTTACGGATTATAATATTATGCGCCCGGACAGGATTAAATTCTGCGGATTCAATAATTTCATCGAACTGTTTCAGGACAAAGATTTCTGGATTGCAGTAAAGAATACATTACATTTTGCGGTGCTGGTTGTGCCTTTTCAGACCATATTAGCATTGGCGCTGGCACTTTTAATCTCCTCCAGAAGAAAAGGTGTGTCAATCTTCCGTGCGGCATACTTTAGTCCCCAGGTCACCTCTATGGTGGTGGTGGCAATCCTCTGGACGGTTTTGTATAATTCCAATCCAAGCAGCGGCCTCTTAAATGCACTGTTGGTAAAACTGGGCATGGAACCCTGCGGATTTTTGAACGACCCCAAAACGGCCATGAATTCTATTATCTTCATGTCCGCATGGCAGGGTGCCGGCTACCAGATGATGATATTTTTGGCAGGTCTGCAGGGAATTCCCAAGGACCAGTATGAGGCGGCATCCATCGACGGCGCAGGTAAGATTAAGAGTTTCTTCTATGTGACACTGCCGGGGCTTAAGAATGTGATTTCTTATGTCATCATGATCACAGTCATTCAGGCAATGAAACTGTTTACACAGCCCTATGTGATGACCAAAGGCGGTCCCCAGAATTCCACCAGAACCCTTGTGTACTATGTGTATGAACAGGGATTCCAGAAGAGGAATTTTGGATATGCCTGTGCGGTAGCGGCGGTATTTTTTGTCATCGTCATATCCTTGTCTATGGGGATGAAAAAGATTATCAAGGCAGAGTAGAAAGGAGAGTTCACATGACACAGAAACAAAGAAAACAATTGGGCAGTCTGTTATTTTATGCTGGAAATACAATTATTGCACTGATCTTTGTATCACCTTTAATCTGGATGATCGCATCTTCCTTGAAACCGGAGGCGGGTATCTTTAAAGGCTTGAATTCTTTATCCACCTTTATTCCCAAGGACGCTTCCCTGAATAACTATGTGGAAGTGTTCGAGAGAATCAATATGTGGAAATTTATCTTCAACAGCCTGTTCTATGTGTTGGTCATCATCGTATTGGATTTGCTCGTCAATTCTCTGTGCGGCTATGCATTGGCGAAATTTGAGTTTAAGGGTAAAAATGCGCTCCTCACACTGGTGATCAGCTTGATGGTATTTCCGGCTGAGGCAATCATGCTCCCCATGTATCGGGAAATGGCGGATTTGGGATGGATTAACACCTGGGCATCGCTGATCGTACCCTTTATAGCGAAATGTTTCAGCATCTACATGTTCAGACAGTTTTTCCTGGATATTCCCAACGACCTGCTGGAGGCTGCCAAGATTGATGGATGCGGGCCAATCAAGACATTTTTCACGGTAGTGATGCCCATATCCGGGACCGTATATGCCACCATATTGATACTTGACTTTGTGGCACACTGGAATGATTTTATGTGGCCCTTGTTAGTGGTTACCGGCGAAGAGAAGAGAACCATACAGCTTGCCATCCAGACATTTTTCGGCTCTAAACCGATTAACTATGGGCCCATCATGGCATCGCTGACCATCTCGGCGATTCCCATGTTGATTATGTTTATCTTCCTGCAGAAATATTATGTGGAAGGAATTGCTTCTACCGGAATTAAGGGATAAGGTATGGGTTCATCGGGAACATCGTCCAAAAGAATATAAGAAAACAGCCTGTTACTTGTTTTGTAGCAGGTTTTTTTCTATGATAGGATAAAGGACTTTGCAGAATGAAATCAGGAGGTTACTATGACAGAATTGGAAAAATGTATGGCAGGTGAATATTATGATTGCCATAATCAGGTCTTTCTGGAATTTAAGGGACATGCAAGAAAACTATTAAAGGAATATAATGCGCTTGCCTATGAACGGAAGGAAGAAAAGAGCCGTATCTTAAAAGAATTATTTGGAGCGGTCGGAACAAGGGTATCCGTAGGTGCTCCATTTATCTGTGACTATGGCAGAAATATTTATATCGGGAATCACGTGTCTGTCAATATGAACTGTACCTTTGTGGACTGCAATAAAATTACCATTGGGGACAATGTGATGATTGCGTCAAATGTACAGCTTTATACGGCGACCCATCCGGTTGAGCTGGATGAAAGGTGTTTTTTATATACAGGGCTGGAGACGGAACCGCCGGTTTTTCGTACCTATGCATTACCGATCACAATCGGAAATGGATGCTGGCTGGGCGGAGGCGTCATTGTGCTTCCGGGGGTAACGATTGGAGACGGTTCGGTGATCGGGGCCGGAAGTGTTGTCACAAAGGATATTCCGGCGAATGTTCTGGCAGTGGGCAATCCCTGTCGAGTCATACGCAGGATTAATGGAGAAAATGTGTGATGTTTAAAACTGCTGAATAGTTAAAACGAAACTGCTTATTTTAAAGGTTCTAAGATAAAGTTTTTTTAGGGTAACATCAATTGATTTTAGTGGAAGAATATAATAAAATAATGTTAGAATTTGCTAGACAAGCAGGTGCCGGAAGGAGATAGAAGGTTGAAATGGATACGGGTATATTTGGCTGAAATGGATGAGAAAGCAAAAATCGGGCTATGGTCATATGCTATAGGAGAAACAGTATGAGTGATACCAAAATGGAAATAATAACAGCTATGAATTATTCAAATACAGACAATATTTTGTCAGATATGAAAAATATCATAGAGGCGGCACAACATCAGGCGTTTCAGGCAGTTAATACCACATTAGTTAAAAGAAATTGGTTGATAGGATACCGTATTGTCGAAGAGGAATTAAAAGGAACTACTCGGACAGACAATTACGGAAAGAAGATAATGAAAACACTGTCAAAGTCTTTAACAAAAGAATATGGAAAAGGTTTTGATGTTAGCACCTTATATAAATTTAAGAGGTTTTATGAGGCTTTTCCTGACATTTTGGACTCACTGAGTCCAAAATCTTCTGGGCAGATTTTGTAAGCCAGAAAATGGTATGAAAAGGAAGCGTATCAACAGACTTGGAGTGCGCGGACATTATAGAGAAATATATCTTCTCAGTATTATTATAGGATGCTTAGAACACAAAAGATGTTGTTTCAGTTACAGCAACAGGAAAGGGAAGAGCAGGATTAATGGAGAAAATGTGTGATGGTGTATGATATGGTTTGAAAATGTCCGGAAATGTAACGGAAATCAGGAATATCTTTTCAAAAGCGTTTATATATGCTACACTTTGTACATAGTGTGAAAAGAGATGAAGCACACTATGATAGGATGAAATAGGGCAATATCGCGTCTGACATTGAAACATGGCTTGAGATGAAAGAGCGGCACAAATTATAGGACATCAAAAAGGATAGGAACTGTGGCAGTATTTCGATTGCAAGAGAGACTGTCAGTTTCGTATGTCTATAGGCTGTATCTTTCATGGGAGAGGTACAGTTTTTTGTTTGTCAGGAAATCTGGAAGGGAAGAACAAGGAAGGGCGGCAGGATGCAGACCAGAGTAGCAACGTTAAGTATCATTGTGGAGAACACAGATTCTGTGGAAAAGCTAAATACTTTACTGCATGAATATGGAGCATATATCATCGGCAGAATGGGTCTGCCATATCGCAAGTGCGGCATTCATATCATCAGTGTGGCCATTGACGCACCTCAGGATGTGATTAACGCTTTGTCCGGAAAAATCGGCAAGGTGCCGGGCGTTAACAGCAAGATAGCCTTTTCCAGCGTGATCAGTGAATGGCCGGATGAGGAGTGCTGATGAGAGATTTGCATTTATCGGATATGGAAGAGAGAACTGTGCAGGCTGGAAAAGCAGAGGGAGCATTGCCGGACAGAGAGGTTAACGGACTGCTGGAGGGTCTGGCGGCAGGGCGTGATCTGTCAAATGAGGCGTGGCAGTTTCTAATCGCAGGAGAATATGACAGGAAGCTGCTCTATGCAAAGGCGGATGAGGTGCGGAGGAAGCATTATGGAAGGGATGTCTATATCAGGGGACTGCTTGAGATATCCAGTTATTGTAAGAATGATTGTCTTTACTGTGGCATAAGGCGAAGCAATCATAAGGCGCAGCGTTACCGGTTGTCGGAAGAAGAGATAGTATCCTGTTGTGAAAAGGGGTACAGCCTGGGCTTTCGCACTTTTGTTTTACAGGGAGGTGAGGATGCCTATTTTACCACAAAGCGGGTGGCACAGATTGTCAGTGCGATCAAGGGGAAATACCCGGACTGCGCGGTGACGTTATCTTTGGGAGAACGAGAGAAGAAGACCTACGAAGCATGGTATAAAGCGGGGGCGGACAGATATCTGCTCCGGCATGAGACGGCATCAGAAGCGCATTATGCAAAGATACATCCGCCGGAACTAAGTTACCGGCATAGAATGCAGTGCATGGAGGATTTGAAGCAGATTGGATACCAGACGGGCTGTGGATTTATGGTGGGTTCCCCTTTCCAGAGTACCCAGGACCTGATTGCGGACATGGAGTTTTTGCGGGAGTTTCAGCCGCACATGGTAGGCATCGGTCCTTTTATTCCGCACTGTGAAACGCCTTTTGGAGAATATGCCAAGGGGAGTCTTACGCAGACGCTGACCATGGCAGCCCTCACCAGGTTGGTTTTGCCAAAGACATTGATTCCGTCTACCACGGCGCTTAGTACGATTCATCCTGAGGGCAGGCAGCTGGGATTGCAGGCAGGCGCCAACGTGGTTATGCCCAACCTCTCACCGGCCAGGGTGCGCGGGCAGTACAGTCTGTACGATCATAAGAGATGTACAGGGGACGAGGCTGCGGAGGGACTTGAGACTTTAAAGTGTCGTGTGAAGGACGCGGGATATGAGGTAGTAATTGACAGGGGAGACAGCCGGTTAAAACCGGATAACGATGTTAAGTATTGCAGAAAGAAGGTATGAGAGTTATGTATGATCCGAAATCGCTATGTGCAGATGAATTTATTGACCATGAGGAGATTCTTGCCACCCTTGCCTATGCAGAGGAGAACAAGAATAACAAGGAACTGATCGGACAGATTCTTGAGAAAGCGAAGCCCCGCCGGGATGGAAGTTCCACCATATGTAGTGGACTCACGCACAGGGAGGCGTCGGTGCTCCTTGCCTGTGAAGACCCGGAGATACTGAATAAAATTTATGCGCTGGCGGAGGAAATCAAGCTGGCCTATTACGGGAATAGAATCGTCATCTTTGCGCCCCTTTATCTGTCCAACTACTGTATCAATGGCTGTGTCTACTGTCCTTATCATATGAAAAATAAAAATATCCCGCGCAAGAAGCTGACCCAGGAAGAAGTACGGCAGGAAGTGATTGCCCTGCAGGATATGGGACACAAGCGTCTTGCCATTGAGGCGGGAGAGGACCCGCAGAACAATCCGATCGAATACATTTTGGAGTGTATTAAGACCATTTACTCCATTCAGCATAAAAACGGAGCAATCCGCAGAGTAAATGTGAATATTGCGGCCACTACGGTGGAAGAGTATCGTATGTTGAAAGAGGCCGGAATAGGCACTTATATTTTGTTTCAGGAGACCTATCACAAGGAGAGCTATTTGAAACTGCATCCAACAGGTCCCAAACATGATTATAACTATCATACGGAAGCCATGGACCGCGCCATGGAAGGCGGTATTGACGATGTGGGGCTGGGTGTTTTGTTTGGCTTGGAGTTATACAAGTATGAGTTCGCGGGGCTTCTCATGCATGCGGAACATTTAGAGGCTGTACATGGGGTGGGACCGCATACCATCAGTGTGCCGCGGATTAAACACGCGGATGATATAGACCCCTCCGCCTTTGACAATGGTATCAGTGATGAAATCTTTGCAAAACTCTGTGCTTTGATTCGGATTGCGGTGCCTTATACGGGAATGATTATTTCCACCAGAGAGAGCCAGGCGGTTAGGGAGAAGGTGATTCGCCTGGGCGTATCACAGATATCCGGCGCCTCCAGGACTTCTGTGGGCGGATATACGAAGGAGGAGAGGCCCACGGATACGGAGCAGTTTGATGTGTCAGACCAAAGGACATTAGATGAGGTGATCAAATGGCTGATGGAGTTAGGGTATATTCCGTCTTTCTGTACGGCATGTTATAGAGAAGGCAGAACGGGGGACCGGTTCATGAGTCTGTGTAAGACGGGGCAGATTCAGAATTGTTGTCATCCGAATGCGTTGATGACTTTGAAAGAATATTTGATGGACTATGCATCGGAGGAGACCAGGGCAATCGGGGAGGCACTGATTCAGGCGGAACTTGCCAATATTCCGAAGGAGCAGGTGAGAAAGATTGCGACGGAGCATCTGGAGAAGATCGCGGAGGGAGTGCGGGATTTTCGCTTTTAAGGAATTGATGTATTATCAAACTCAAAGGAACCATCGGATGCTAAGGCAGAAAAAATGTGTTAGAATAGATGCAGGCTTTGAGCTGGTGTTTGGTTTGGCATAAGAAAGGCGGTCAGTATGGGGATGAATGATACGCCCTCGGGGGAGCGGGTGCACATTGGTTTTTTTGGCAGGAGGAATGTGGGTAAGTCCAGTCTGGTGAATTGTGTTACGGGGCAGGCGTTGTCAGTGGTATCCGATATCGGGGGGACTACCACGGATCCGGTGTATAAATCCATGGAGCTTCTGCCTATGGGGCCGGTGGTGATTATAGATACGCCAGGATTTGACGACGAGGGCAGTCTGGGAGAACTTCGGGTAGAGAAAACCAGACAGATTCTCCACAAGACGGATGTTGCTGTGCTGGTAGTGGATGCGGTGGAAGGCATCTGCGGGTGTGACAGGCAGCTGTTGCAATTGTTCCGGGAGAAAGGAATCTCATACATTGTTGCCGTCAATAAGAGCGACCTTCTGACAGAACCGGGCAGGGTTATAGTCCCTCCGGATGAAGTGTTTCAGGAGGGATGGAATCCAATCTGCGTGAGTGCCCTGCGGAAAGAGCATATTGAGGAGTTAAAGGAAAGAATCGCTTCTTTGTCAGCCGGGGAAGAGAGGTCTTGCAGGCTTGTGGCAGATTTGGTAAAGCCCCTTGATTTGGTGGTTTTGGTGGTGCCCATTGATTCGGCGGCGCCTAAGGGCAGGTTGATTCTGCCCCAGCAGCAGACCATCCGGGATATTCTGGAAGCGGGCGCCTCCTCCTTGGTGGTGCGGGAGAGTGAACTTGCAGATATACTACAAAAGATGGGGCCTAGACCGGACATGGTCATTACGGACAGCCAGGTCTTTGAGGAAGTGGCGGCGGTGGTTCCCATAGAGGTGCCGCTCACCTCTTTTTCCATTCTGATGGCCCGCTATAAGGGGCTGCTTTCCACAGCAGTGCAGGGGGTGAGGGCCATAGACAGCCTGCAGGATGGAGATAAGATTCTGATTGCGGAGGGATGTACCCATCACAGGCAGTGTGATGACATTGGTACGGTGAAGATACCACGTTTCTTAAAGCAATATACGGGAAAGAAACTGCGGATTGAGACTTCTTCCGGTATGGAATTTCCGGAGGATTTGTCGTCTTATGGGCTTGTCATTCATTGCGGGGGCTGTATGCTCAATGAGCGGGAAGTGCGCTGGCGGATGCACTGTGCTTTGGCGCAGGATGTGCCGATTACCAATTATGGGATCGCCATTGCGCATATGAAGGGAATCCTTAGAAGAAGCATCGGGATATTTCCGGATTTGATAAAGTTATTGAAAGAGGGAAAATAAGTGTATACATTTGAGAGCAGAGTGCGGTATAGTGAAGTGGGAGAAGATGGAAGAATGACGTTACAGTCGCTCCTTGATTATTTTCAGGACTGTTCCACCTTTCATTCTGAGGACATTGGGCTGGGGGTGGACTACTTCAAACAGATTCATCAGGTGTGGCTTTTGTCTGCATGGCAGATTTGTGTGAACAGGTATCCCAATGTGTGCGAGAAGATTGTAATTGGGACGGCGCCTTATGAGTTCCGCGGGTTTGTGGGCTGTCGAAATTTTGAGATGAAGACGACGGAGGGAGAGGTGCTGGCCTATGCCAATTCTATTTGGAGTCTGATGGATACGAATAAAATGGTGCCTGCCAAACCCAATGAAAAAATGTTGGCGGGCTATGTGCTGGAAGACAAGTATCCGATGGACTATGCGCCGCGCAAGATTGCGGTGCCGGCGGATGGCAGGAGAGAAGAACCTTTTACAGTGAAATCCCATCATCTGGACACGAACCATCACGTGAATAACGGGCAGTATGTGCGTATGGCGATGGATTATGTACCGGAGAAATTTGAAGTAAGACAGCTCCGGGTGGAGTATAAGAAGCAGGCGGTTTTGGGAGATGAGATCAATCCGGTGGTGTGCAGTACGGATGAGGCTTACGTGATTTCTCTTAACAAAGAGGATGGGAAACCATACTGTATCGTAGAGATAGCAGGATGAGCAGCAAGTGTATTGCAACACGGGTTTTAGCTAAAAAAAGAAATTATTTTACGGAAATATATAACATATAAAAGCGCGCAGAAATGAGGAACAACATGATTCGATTAGGAGAAATACAGACCTTACAGGTCGTGAAAAAAGTGGAATTCGGCGTTTACCTAGGAGATGGCGAGAACAGAGAAGAAAAAGTGCTCCTGCCCAGGAAACAGGTTCCGGAGGACGTTCAAACAGGCGATAAGATAGAAGTCTTTGTTTACAGAGATTCCGAAGACAGACTGATTGCCACTACCAATATGCCCAGAATTACGCTAGGCTGTGCAGCCAGACTTAAGGTGGCGCAAGTGGGAAACATCGGTGCATTTCTTGACTGGGGGCTAGAGAAAGATTTGCTTCTTCCTTTTAAAGAGCAGACGAAACGAGTTGCGGCGGGCGAGGAATGTCTGGCGGCGCTTTATATCGACAAGAGCAACAGACTCTGTGCCACCATGAATGTATATCCTTATCTGGATACGGACAGTCCTTATGAAAAAGATGACCGCGTGACGGGTACGGTTTATGAGATTAGTCAGAATTTCGGTGCTTTTGTGGCAGTGGACGACAAATATTCTGCGCTGATTCCCAAGCGGGAACTGTACGGGGAAGTGGAAATAGGCGACACTGTCAATGCCCGCGTCACAGAAGTGAAGGAGGACGGCAAGCTGACTCTCAGCATCCGGGAAAAGGCTTATCTGCAGATTGGGCAGGACGCACAGAAAATTCTTGAGCTGATTGATAGCTTTGATGGGGCGCTTCCCTTCACAGATAAAGCATCCCCGGAGGTGATACGCCGGGAGACACAGATGAGCAAGAATGAATTCAAACGTGCGGTAGGACATCTTCTGAAAACGGGTAAGATCACCATAACAGAAAGAGCGATTCGGCGAAATGAATCTATGGAGAGTGTAGAGAAGAAAGATGAAAAGTAAGAGGGCAAACTGGCTGTTTCTGGTCATTATACTGGTTCATATAGCAGTGGTGTTCCTGCTTTCTATGGCGGGGGCGCTGATTGATTTTGATATTATCGCGAATTTTCTTCTGAGCGAAGGGATTATCATTGGGCCGGCAATTTTGTTTCTCCTGCCCATGAGAGGGCGGTTTAACGAGGCACTGGGATTTCATAAGATAAAAATATCTACTTTTTTTATGATCATTCTCTTTACTTTTCTGGTCATGCCGCTTGTGACAGTGTTAAATGCCTTGTCCATGTTTTTTACAGACAATGCCATTGCGTCTATGCAGGATGATATCGTGGGAGTGTCTTTTGTGGTCATGTGGTTTTTGATCGGTATCTATGGGCCTTTTTGCGAAGAGTTTGTATTTCGCGGTGTCTTATATAGAGGTTATAAAACGTCGGGAAAGATAATCGGAGCAGTCCTGTTGTCTTCTCTTTCCTTCGGACTCATGCATATGAATTTAAACCAGGCGCTTTATGCCTTTGCCATTGGTATTTTTCTGGCTATGCTGGTGGAGGCGGCAGGCAGTTTATGGGCTTCTGTGTTCTGTCACATGATTTTCAATTCTATTCAGGTCTGCATGATGTTTCTCTCGGACTGGATGGTTGATGTATTTTACGGCGGAGAATTGGGTGATATGCAGGAGACGCTTACCAATGAGTCCTTGATGGCGGCCATGAGCGTATACTTGGTGATTGCGGCAGTGACTACGCCGATTGCGGTCTGTGTGCTGGCCTGGATAGTCAAAAACGAAAACAGGGTGGAAATTGTCAGAAATCTTCATCGGCGCGAAGGGGAGGCCGGAGGGTATTTGCTCAGCATACCTTTTATCGTGGCGCTGGTGCTGTGCCTGGGATTTATCAGTCTGGAATTTATTCTGTAGCGTATATAAAAAGGAACCGACAGTGCCGGTTCCTTTTTCGTCATCCTATTATACCGTCATATCAAAGTTCGCACCGATATGGGGATTTACGGACAACTCCATGGCAGCAGCGTCCATCATGCCTACGATCTGAGCTCCTGTGGAGGAAGCCTGATCCAGGGACTTGCTCAACATTGCAACGCCGTAAGCGCTGTTTGTCTCTGCAGTGGACATAGCCATAGATAATCTTGCAATATCCATAAGATCACCTCGCTTTGTTATAGACTATTGCTGTATCCAGTATAGCATAGTATCTTTTTGTTGTATAGAAGGCGAAGAAAATCCCCTTTTTATAGGCTCTAAAATTTTTTGTATAAATTGTCTAAAGGTTCAAAATGGGAAATATCTGGAATTTCTTTATAAAATACACAAAAAAGACTTGATTTAAGGTAGATTTTCTTGTAAATATAGATTAAAATAGAACTTGGATTTTGTATTTGGTTCTTAGAAGAAGGGTGGATACTTTGTATAAATTGCTATAATACGATTAAGAGGTGGGGGTATGATTTCAAATCAGATTTTACAGAATACGATCGAGGGGTTAAAGGCAATTGCAAGAGTGGAATTGTGCGTTATGGATGTGGATGGAAAGTCTGTGGCCATGACGGCGGATGAGATGGAGAAATGCGGAAAGCCGGCGGCGGAGTTTGCCAAGTCGCCGGCGGATTCTCAGGAGATTCAGGGGTATCAGTATTTTAAAATTTTCGATGAGCAGCAGCTGGAATATATCCTCATTGCCGGCGGCGTGGGCGAAGATGTGTATATGGTAGGCAAGATGGTGGCTTTCCAGATTCAGAATCTGCTGGTGGCTTATAAGGAACGGTTCGACAAGGATAATTTTATCAAGAATCTACTCCTGGATAATCTGCTTTTGGTGGATATCTACAGCCGTGCGAAGAAACTGCATATTCAGACGGATGTTAAGCGCGTGGTGCTGATCATAGAGACAGACAATACCAAGGACAGCAACGTGCTTGAGACCATGCGTACATATTTCGGTGCAGGCAGTAAAGATTTTATCACCGCGGTGGATGAAAATAACGTCATCGTGGTTAAGGATTTGTCTGACGGCGACAGTACCAGAGATATTGACAGAAGCGCTTCGGGCGTGGCCGGCTATCTGCGCAAGGAGAATCATAAGAATGTCAGGATTGCTTACGGAACAGTGGTGGGTGAGCTGAAAGAAGTGAGCCGTTCCTACAAGGAGGCCAAGATGGCTCTCGATGTGGGCAAGATTTTCTTTGATGAGCGGGATATTATTGCTTACAGCGAATTGGGCATCGGGCGTCTGATTTATCAGCTGCCGATTCCGCTGTGCAAGATGTTTATCAAGGAAATTTTTGACGGCCGAAGCCCGGATGAGTTTGATGAAGAGACTTTGACAACGATTAACAAGTTCTTTGAAAATTCCCTGAATGTGTCAGAGACTTCCAGACAGCTTTTTATACACAGGAACACACTGGTTTATCGTCTCGATAAACTGCAAAAGAGCACGGGCCTTGACCTGCGGGTGTTTGAGGATGCCATCACATTTAAGATTGCCCTCATGGTTGTTAAATATATGAAATACATGGAGAGTTACGAGTTTTAAAATCAAAAGATGATACAGGTGGTGAAGACGTGGCAGCAAAAAGGAAAAGGAAAAGTACAACGGCGGACAAGGAGATTATTACACTGACAAATGTCTGTAA
Source organism: uncultured Lachnospiraceae bacterium (assembly GCA_910585555.1). GTDB lineage: Bacteria > Bacillota > Clostridia > Lachnospirales > Lachnospiraceae > UBA3282. Next base: position 16,550 of record CAJUFU010000032.1, on the reverse strand, counting down.
AGCATATTCTACGGGTGCGCCGGCGTTAAAGGACGTGAATTTACATATCAGCAGAGGAGAGTTTGTCTTTATTGTGGGCGACAGCGGTTCCGGCAAATCGACACTGATCAAACTTCTGCTTCGTGAACTTACAATCACAAGCGGCTATATCAATGTGATGGGGTATGATCTGACTAAGATCAAGCATCGAAAGATTCCGAAATTCAGAAGAAATCTGGGAATCGTATTCCAGGACTTCCGTCTCCTAAAGGACAGGAATGTCTATGACAATGTGGCTTTTGCCCAGAGAATTATTCAGAAATCCAATAAAGAGATTAAGAAAAATGTACCCAGTATCCTGGCCATTGTAGGATTGGCTGGCAAGTATAAGGCAAAGCCCAAGCAGCTCTCCGGAGGTGAGCAGCAGAGGGTGGCGCTTGCCAGAGCGTTGATCAATGAGCCTACCATTCTTCTGGCGGACGAGCCCACCGGTAATCTGGACCCGAAGAACTCCTGGGAGATCATGAAGCTTCTTGAACAGATTAATGAAAATGGTACGACAGTCATTGTTGTTACTCATAACAGAGAGATTGTGAATGCCATGCAGAAGCGTGTGGTCACCTTAAAACGCGGTGTGATTGTCAGCGATGAGGAAAAGGGAGGATATATCGATGAGGATTAGTTCATTTTTCTATACACTCAGGCAGGGCTTCCGTAATCTTTTCAGAAATAAGCTCTTTACCCTTGCGTCCATTGCGACAATCGGTGCCTGCCTGTTTCTGTTTGGCCTTTTTTATGCGATCGTGACGAACTTTGAACATATTGTCAGGACAGCGGAAGAAGGGGTATCTGTCTGGGTGTTTTTTGACGAGGGACTTGAGGATGTCAGGATACAGCAGATAGGGGATATGATTTCCAAGAGACCGGAGGTTTCCGAGATTAATTTTGTATCTGCGGAGGAAGCCTGGGAAGGTTTTAAAGCAGAATATTTGGGAGAATACGGAGATGGATTTACAGAAAATCCTTTGGAGAATTCCGCCAACTATCAGGTCTATTTAAATGATGTATCCATGCAGTCGGCGCTGGTAACTTATTTGGAATCTGTGGACGGTGTACGGCAGGTGAACCGCTCCGAACTGGCAGCGACCACGCTGACAGGTGTGAATGCCTTGATTGCCTATGTGTCGGTGGGTATTATTGCGATTTTGCTGGCGGTATCCATATTCCTGATCAGCAATACAGTCACCATCGGTATTTCTGTGCGTAAGGAAGAGATTAATATTATGAAATATATCGGGGCCACAGACTTTTTCGTCAGGTCTCCCTTTGTGGTGGAAGGAATGTTGATTGGCCTGATCGGTGCGGCAATCCCGCTTTCCTTTATTTATACAGTGTATAATATGGTACTTACCTATGTGACAGAGCGTTTCTCCATGTTGTCTTCTCTGTTGAGCTTTGTGCCAGTGGAGGAAGTGTTTCATGTGTTGGTTCCCGTTTCGTTGGGCCTGGGTGTTGGTATCGGCTTCTTAGGCAGCTTTACGACCGTGAGAAAGCACCTTAGAGTATAGAGAGGATTAGCATGTTGAAATACGGGAAAAAATGGATATGTCTGATGCTTTGTCTGGCTCTTATATGTACTTGTATGCCTCCTGTTCAGGCGGCTTTGACCAATGACAGCATTCGGGAGAAAGAGTCCCAGATCAAGAAGGCAAAAGAGGAAGTTTCCGGTCTGAAGTCCAACAAGACAGACGTGGAAAAGCTCAAGAAACAGCTGGAACAGTCGAAAACCGATCTGGCGGCCTATGTGACGCAGCTGGATAAACAGCTGGTCGGCATACAGGAGAAAATAGAGCAATATAATAATATGATCACCGAAAAGGAAGAGCAGATTGAGGAGACTGCCAGGGATTTGGAAGCGGCCATTGAACAGCAGGATGAACAGTATGCGGCGATGAAGAAGCGGATTCAGTTCATGTATGAGCGGGGGGATTCCTTTTATCTGGAAATGCTTCTGGCAGAAGAGAGCTTTGCCGATATGGCGAACAGGGCCGATTACATTGAGGCGCTGTCCCGGTATGACCGTAAGAAGCTGGATGAGTACGTGGAGACCAGGGAGTATGTGGAGCTGTGTAAACAAGAACTGGAAGCGGAGCATGAGGTCCTAAATGAGGCCAGAGAGGCGGTCAAACAGGAAGAGGCAAATGTCAACAGCCTTTTGGCCGAAAAGGAGGCGCAGATTGTATCTGTTTCTGCGGATATTACCAATAAAGAGGCGGCCATCAAAGAATATGAGGCAATGATTGAACAGGAGAATCAGGAGATTGCGGCGCTGGAAAAGGCAATTGCGGAAGAGCGGGCAAGACTGGAAGCAGAAAATGCCCGTGTCTACAACGGCGGTATGTTTGCATGGCCCTGTCCGGGATATAAGCGGATATCCGATGAATACGGAAACCGGATGCATCCCATTCTGGGAATTCAGAAGTTCCACAACGGCCTTGATATGGCGGCGCCTGGAGGCACGGCGATTCTGGCGGCTTATGACGGTGATGTGGCGGCCGCGGCTTATAGCAGCAGCATGGGCAACTACATTATGATCAATCACGGCAGCGGACTGTATACGATTTATATGCACTGTTCTGCGCTGTATGTGTCAAAAGGGCAGTCCGTATCCAAGGGACAGAATATTGCCGCGGTGGGGAGTACCGGACGTTCTACCGGTAATCACCTGCATTTTAGTGTACGTTTAAACGGTAATTATGTGAATCCCTGGAATTATTTAAAATAAAAGGTAGGAGATGAATAGTTGTGAATCAAGGCGGAGATAACAATTACTATAATCATGATTATCATAATAATGGTTACGTCGGGAACAATCCTTATTACAACCAGCCGCAACCTCCGCTTACGCCGATACAGCCGCAGCCTCCCCATCACGGGAACCAGGGCGGCGGGTCGTTTCTGCTGGGGCTTCTTTTGGGTGTGATTCTGGCAACCCTGGTGGGAGGTATCACCGCCGCAGGCGTCAAGATTTATGACCTGGTCAAAGAAAGCGATGTAAAGCAGGTAAATGGCGGTTCTGACGGTGCGGAGAGTGTCTTAAACGATGACACTGAGAAAAAGCTCACTACCATAGAAGAGGTTATAGAGGAATATTATTATCAAGACGAAGATATAGATAAAGATGCCATGATTGAGGGTATGTATTCCGGTATGGTGGATGCTCTGGGAGACCCCTATTCTGTCTATTATACTGCGGAGGAGTGGGATCAGCTGATGCAGGAGACAGAAGGTATCTACTATGGCATCGGTGCTTATATCAGTCTTGACCCTGCGACTGGTCTAGGCAAGATAAATGGCGTGATTGCCAACACCCCTGCCGAGGAAGCGGGCCTTCGGGAAAACGATCTTATTTATTTGATAGACGGTGAGAGTGCACAAGGACTCGATCTTTCCGAGATTGTGTCCCGGGTAAAAGGTGAGGAGGGCACGATCGTCCACTTGACCATTTATCGTGAGGGCGAGACGGATTATCTGGAAATTGATGTGGAAAGACGTAAGATTGAGAGCCCCACTGTCAATTATGAAGTGTATGAAAATGGGATAGGATATATCCAGATTACGGAGTTTGACGATGTGACGACAGATCAGTTTACGGAAGCTTTGGCGGTCATCAAGGGGTCCAAAGCCAAAGGTCTGATTCTGGATTTGCGCGGGAACCCGGGCGGCAGTCTACCCGTGGTGGTGGATATCGCAAGGATGATTCTGCCCAAGGGGCTGATTGTCTATACCGAGGATAAATATGGGGCGCGCGACGAGTATACCTGTGATGGGGGGCACGAACTGAATATGCCGCTGGTGGTACTGGTAAACGGTAATTCCGCCAGTGCATCTGAGATTCTGGCAGGCGCCATCAAGGATTATGGCAAGGGGACATTGATCGGCACGACTACTTTCGGCAAAGGGATTGTACAGCGCGTTATGCCCTTAAGTGACGGCACGGCGCTTAAGCTTACCATCAGCGCATATTATACACCCAATGGCAATAATATCCATGGGGTAGGTATTGAACCGGATATTGTGTGTGAATTTGATGGAGAAGCTTATTATGAAGAGGATGTGGATAACCAGTTACAGAGAGCCATACAGGAAATTGAAAAGATGACCAGATAAATGGTGCCCTGGTTAAGCGAAGCGTTATCAACGCAGGGAATGACAGGCGCAGATGGGAAGTGGCGCAAGCGTTCCAGGATGGAGGATGAGATTGAATATAGTACTGTTATCAGGGGGATCGGGTAAACGGTTGTGGCCCTTGTCCAACGATACCCGTTCTAAGCAGTTTATCAAAATATTTAAGATCATGGCGGGAGAGTATGAGTCCATGGTACAGCGCGTGTACCGGCAGATTCTTTCAGTTGATCAGACGGCAGAAGTGACCATTGCAACCTCTAAATCCCAGGTGTCGGCTATCCATAATCAGCTGGGCCAAAATGTGGGAATCAGCGTGGAGCCCTGCCGCAGAGATACCTTTCCGGCAATTGCGCTGGCCGTGGCGTATTTACATGATGTCAAAAAGGTGTCTCCTAAGGAGCCGGTAGTGGTTTGTCCGGTAGACCCTTATGTGGAACAGGATTACTTTAAGGCACTGCACAAATTGAGCAATCGTGCAGAGGCCAGCGAAGCCAATCTGGTGCTTATGGGCATAGAGCCCACCTATCCCAGCGCGAAGTATGGCTATATTATTCCTGAGAATACGGATGATATCAGCAAAGTATCTATGTTCAAGGAAAAACCCGATGAGGATACAGCCAGAGAATATATGAAAAAAGGCGCCCTGTGGAACGGCGGGGTGTTTGCTTTCCGTCTCGGATATGTATTAGAGCGTGCCCACGAACTGATTGACTTTACGGATTATCAGGATTTATATACAAAGTATGAAACCCTTACAAAGATCAGCTTTGACTATGCGGTGGTGGAACACGAAACCATGATCGAAGTGATGCGCTTCGGCGGCATGTGGAAGGACATGGGCACATGGAATACACTGACCGAGGCGATGGAGAACGAGTCTATCGGTAAGGCAATCTTAAGTGATACCTGCGATAACGTTCATGTGGTAAATGAACTGGATGTGCCTGTGCTGTGCATGGGACTAAAAGATGTTGTGGTAGCGGCAAGTCCCGAGGGCATCCTGGTGTCAGATAAGATGCAGTCCAGCTATATCAAACCCTATGTGGATGAGATAGACCAGCAGATTATGTTTGCAGAGAAGTCCTGGGGCAGTTTTCGCGTGATTGACATAGAAGAAGGAAGCATGACCATTAAGGTTACCTTGAATCCGGGACACGGCATGAACTACCACAGCCATGAGAGAAGGGACGAAGTCTGGACAGTAGTGGAAGGAGAGGGCCGTACCCTGGTGGACGGCGTGGAGAGAAAAGTGACTGCCGGGGATGTGATCAGGATGGCGGCGGGCGTTCCACATAAGATTATGGCGGATACTCTTCTGCAGGTGATAGAGGTGCAGATTGGGGAGGATATCAGTGTCAGTGATAAGAAAAAGTGGAATCATTGATAATAATAGATGATTGAAAGATTAAAGGACGCAGAAGAAGAACTGACAGACTTTCCCGTTTGTAGCTGATCAGAACCGCAGATTGACGAGTTCACCAAAACGCTGAGATACCACCTGGCTTATCGGGGATATACTGCACAGAATATTGAATTGATGCTGCTGGCGTTTCGTGCAGGAAGAGGATATCAATATTCCGTCGATTACCAGCGATAAAGAAATTAAAATACAAGCACATAAAAAGGGGCTGTTGCAAACCATCATCTAATTTGATGACTTTGCGACAGCCCCTTTTGTTTGTTCAAACTTTTCCACAAATGTAATAGTATAAGCCGGCACAAAAGCTCCGGCTTATATAAAGTGATTTTATCCGCATATTCAATGAACGGAACGCACAGCATATACGTATCGCTCTGATAAAATGTATTGATAATTAATATAAAGCAGTTTTTTGTCGAGACTCATTACGTTCTGGGATACTTCCAATAATGCGTGGGCAGGGGCACAGTCGAGCAGTTCAGCCTGCTGTTTGGTGGCATAAACAATCTGGAAGAAACTTTCGGAATTACTTGGCATCAGCCCGGTCTTTTCATAAATAAGAGAAAAGAGGGAAACATCAGTGAGATCTTCCTGTAATAAAAATGTATTTGTGGAAGGAAAATAATCCTCTTCCACAATACTGGGGGTTCCATTTACACATCTAAGACGCGTGATATGTATCACAGAATCGCCCAGCTGTCCTTCTAATTGGGCAGGAGCGGGTATGGTTTCTGTACAGATAATCTGCGTGGAAGGAACAGTGTTCATACGCAGGCAGGAGTCGGTAAAACTTCCGCCAACAAAATATTTTTCAATAAACGGGGATTCCTTGACAAAAGTTCCTTTACCAGCTCTTTTGACTAAAATCTGTTCTTCGACGAGCCGCGCCATTGTCTGGCGTACGGTTACCCTGCTGATATCATACATTTCACTTAGTTGCAGTTCTGTAGGTATTTTATCGCCTGGCTTATATGTTCCGTTCTTTATTTGCGTCAAGATTTCCTGATAGAGCTGTTCTTTGAGAGTAATGGGACTTAGATGCTTAAATGTCGCCATAAGCCACCTCCGGCAAGTAAAAATATACCAAAATTATAGCATAATGCAGGAGTATTTGTCTAATTAAATAAATATGAATTTGTGCATATTGTACAAATTTATACTTCCTATTGCATATGGACTGTTAAAGTGTTATATTGAGTTAAGATAATACAATATAATACAATATAATATAAATAAAGACAAATAAAGAGAGGAGGAGAAAATGGTGGAGAAACGACAGGTAATACTGGCATCTCACGGTGAATTTTCAAAAGGATTGAGGGATTCTCTGAAGATGATACTGGGAGAGCTGGCAGAAGACGTTAGGGCTTACAGCCTGTATCCGGGAGAAAATGCGGCGGATTTTAAGACAGCGTTAGAAAATGAGATCAAAGACTGTAAGGATACGGAGTTTGTCATTCTAACGGATGTGTTCGGCGGGAGCGTCTGTAACGCACTGATGACATTATCAATTTATGAGAATGTTAAGGTGTTTGCCGGCATGAATTTCAATATGGCGGCGGAAGTGCTGACCAGTGTTGTACCACTTGACGAGAGTGCGGTTGAAGAAATCGTGGACACAGCCAGAGAGGGCATTACACATGTGGTATTGAAAAACGAAGAGGAGGAGGATTTCTAAATGGAGCAAAGAAATGGGATTTTATCGTTGTTTCCTGTAAAAAAGCCGATTCTTGGCATGATTCACTTAAAAGGAGAAGGGGAAACGCAGATATTCGAAAAGGCAAAAAATGAGATTAGGTTGTTGGAAGAAGGCGGCATTGACGGTATCATGCTGGAAAACTATTATGGAAATTATTATCACCTGGAAAAAATCCTGGATTATGCGGCACAGGGGAACCTGCATGTCCCCTATGGCGTAAACTGTCTGAATGTAGATGCTATGGGATTTGAGCTGGCGGCAAAATATGATGCAAAATTCCTGCAGGTGGATTCTGTTGTAGGACATGTAAAACCCAGGGATGAAGCGACGCTGGAAGTTTTTTTTGATCTGTACAGGAAGAAAACAGATGCGTATCTGATTGGCGGGGTTCGTTTTAAATACCAGCCGATGCTTTCGGAAAATTCTCTGGAAGAAGATTTGAAGATAGCGATGAAGCGCTGCGACGCAATCGCCGTGACAGAAAACGCCACAGGGCAGGAGACTTCTATGGAGAAAATACGGTCGTTTCGTGCCGGAATAGGGGATTTTCCTCTGGTTATCGCTGCCGGGATGACGAAAGAAAATGCTGCGAAACAGTTGGAAATCGGCGATATGGCTATTGTCGGAAGTTATTTTAAGGATAACTACAAAGATATCGGAGATGTCAGTAAAGAACATGTAGCAGAATTTATGGGAATGATAAAGAAGATCAGGGAGGGGTTAGCGTGAAAAATCAGCCTGATAGCTGATTTTATCGCATAAATGCTCTGGAATGGAGGTTAAAATGATTAAATTAGTACGTGTTGACCATCGCTTGATTCATGGACAGGTTGCGTTTTCATGGCTTAAGTTTTTGGAGACAGACTGTATTCTGATTGCCAGCGATGGACTTTTGAAAGACGATCTTCGTATGGCGGGCCTTCGCATGGCAAAACCGTCTAATGTGAAGCTGGTGATGAAGAGCGTGGAGGATTCTATAAAAGCATTAGAGTCCGGTGTAACTGACAAATATAAGCTGCTCATACTGTGCGAATCGGTAGAAGATGTATACCGTCTGGCAAAAGGGTCCGACAGAATACAGGAGATTAATCTTGGCGGTACGAAATCGGGCAGCGACAGAAAAGCAATCTCAAAAGCCGTGCATCTATCGGAGGCGGATGTGGAGAAAGTAAAAGAACTTGTGAACGACGGAAAGAAAGTTTTTGTACAGATGGTGCCGGATGACACGTCTACTGACGTGATGAGTCTTTTATAGGAGGTGATTTTATGGGACAGGCAGTACAGGTAGTACTTATTATATTAATCGCATTTTTTGCCTATATGCATTCTTATATGGGCTCTACGATGCATAACCGTCCAATCGTTGTGGCGCCTCTTGTAGGTTTGGTGCTGGGTGACTGGCAGACGGGCGTTATCATCGGCGCAACGCTGGAACTGGTATTTATGGGGGCCTTCCCTGTAGGGGCGAGTAACCCGCCGGATTTCGTATCAGGAACTATTATTTCCACTGCGTATGTTATTTTAAGCGGAAGTGAAGTGACGGCCGCAGTGGTACTGGCGGTGCCGATTGCGACACTGGTTCTCCTGTTTGATAATATACAGATGACCTTTGTGCTTACGTGGGCATCCCATATAGCGGATAAATATGCAGAGGCGGGAGACATTAAAGGAGTCGAACGGGTACAGATACTCTTTGGTATTGGAAACAAGGTGGTTCTGGCTTTGGTAGTAGGCCTCGGATATATGGTGGGTGTGCCAGTGATTGAGAAGATTTTATCTTATGTTCCGGAATTTGTAACTTATGGGCTGGATGTGGCTGCCGGCGTGATCCCGGCGATCGGTTTTGCCATGCTGGCAAGAATGATGATCAGCAAGAAGACGGCAGCTTTTCTGATTCTTGGTTTCCTGCTGGCAGCATACCTAAATATTTCCGTGACAGGCATTGCGCTGTTCGGTCTGGTAGTGGCGTTGATTTATGTGAATTTTATGAATAAAAAGGAGGTAGCGGCAGATGACGACGATTTCTAAAGATGAAACAAATAATCTTCAGACCATATCCCCGGAAAGCCAAATCACAAAGAAAGATATCAGGCAGTGTTTCTGGCGTTCCCTGACACTGGATTCCTCCTGGAACTATGAACGTATGCAGAACATTGCATACTGCTATATGATGGCCCCCATTATCCGCAGGGTGTATGAAAAGAAGGAAGACCGCGCGGCGGCATTAAAAAGACATCTGGAGTTTATGTCCGTAACGCCTCATATCTGTACGCTGTTGGTCGGCATATCAGGAGCCATGGAGGAAGAAAACGCTAAAAATCCTGCCTTTGACGAAGGCAGTATCAACGCGGTCAAGTCCAGTTTGATGGGACCTATGGCAGGCGTGGGTGACTCTTTCTTCTGGGGAACTTTGAAGCTGATTGCGGCAGGTGTGGGTATCGCCCTTGCTTCCCAGGGAAATATCATGGGACCGATATTGTTTCTGCTGATCATCAATGTGCCCCATTTTATCCTGCGCTGGCTGTGTCTGGACAAAGGGTTTAAATATGGAACACAGTTCTTTAAAGATATCAGCAGCGGCGGTATTATCACCAAAATAACGGAAGCGGCAACCATGCTGGGCCTGATGGTAATCGGCGGCATGACGGCGGCGAACGTCAGCCTTAATCTGGCGCTTACTGTGGGCAGCGGCGATTGGGCGGAATCTGTCCAGAGTTATCTGGACCAGATTATGCCGGGATTTCTTCCTGCGCTATTGTTTGGTCTGATGTACTGGATGCTAGGCAAGAAGGTTAAAACGACGACGATTTTGATTGCCGTTATGATACTGTGTATTATATTGTCGGGATTTGGAATTGTGTAAACAGTGTATATAATTATTGATAAGAGAATTTTGAAAGGACTGTCTGAAAGCGGGCAGTCCTAATTTACTTTCTCTTTTTGGAATTATGCGCTAACTAAAAAGGGATTATGAATATACATTGCAAGCAACAGGCAAATATTTTATGATTCAATATATCAATTGGAAGCTGCAAAGGAGAACTTTATGAAAATAAGCAATAGAGATGATGGCTGGTTAACTGGAAGAATATAAGCGTAAAAGGGCAGTTCTCAATTTATAAGAGTTAAAGAAGTATTTGCAGAAAGTATGATGTAATGAGCGTTAGCGAGAAGAATGAGTTTACTCATTCGGCGAGCGGCGAATGACGATCATGAATTCAAGGCGGGTAAGGTTTATTTCTTCCCGCCTTGAAATACCCGGTGTTGGCTCTGCCTTATTTCCAGTCCCGGAAATGACATTCTCGTAGTAGGAATAGTCTGTACGGCTTCAAGTGATATGTAGCCAGTTATTGCCGCTATGATTTTGTCGATCGCTTTTTCCCGTTCATTAAGTGTCAGCAGTAATAATTTTCCCATGCGCACATCTCCTAAAATTCCTCATTTCTTAAAATGCACGATTTAGGTTTTCAATATGGTGTGTCGTTTTATCTATGGGCTTACGCCTGTTTCTGCTTGAACCATTCATTAACATATGCTGCGATATAGGGGGCAATTCGTTTTATTTCGATAGTGCTCGTATTGATACATAAGTGATAGGTTTCTTTTTCGCCCCACTTGGTATCTGTCAGAAAACTTCTGTAAGCGGCTCTGTTTTTATCTATTTCACGCATTTTTTGTTCAAGCTCTGCGGTGGTTAGGTTTTCACCAACAGGTGCGTATGCTTTACACCGTTGAAGTTTGACTTCCCTGTTCGCATATACAAAAATATTGAATGGAGAATATTTTTCTAAGATTACGTCTGCACTCCTGCCAACAATAATACAACTTCCCTGTGCTGCAAAACGCTCAATTATTTTGCGCTGCCTAATTGCAATCTTGATAGCCTGTTCCGCTTCATGGTTCATTGCCGTTATAAATTGGTGTCCAATCGTAAGGGGATAGGCAGACTGTATTTTCTTTTCCGACATATGAGCCACATAGTTTTCATCAAAACCATCTTCTTTTGCAATCAAAGCAATAATTTCCTTATCATAGCAGGGAATGCCGAAAGTGTCTGACAGACGTTTTCCTAATTCTCGTCCCCCACTGCCAAATTCTCTGCTGATTGTTATAATTATTTTATTGTTCTCCATTTGCTTTTCCTCCATTTTCTTTGTTTGAATATAATTTTGGCTAGGGCATAATTTATGCTTCCATTGGCAATTCATTTTTCTGTATGCTTAGTTTTTTATATGTGTTGACATACAAAACAGCGGCAAGTACCAGTGAAAGTATATCGGCTACCGGCTGCGCCCAAATTAAACCATTAAGCCCTAAAGCAGCTTTCAGAATGAACAATGCGGGAATAAAAATAATTCCCTGTCTGCTCAAATTGATAATGAGTGAAGCCGTGGCTGCACCCATAGCCTGTAAAGCATTGGTAAGGACATAGAACACGCCAAACAGGAAACTTGTTGTAAGTAAAATTCTTGCAAAGGAAACGGCATAATCAAAAGCGGTAACATCTGTTAAAAATGCGCTGACAATCTGGTTTGCAAACAGGTAGCAGACCCCAGTTAATACAACGCCTAAAACCAAGGAAAAAATCATAGAGAACTTAAACACGTCATTAAAACGTTTCCATAATTTTGCGCCTACAAGATAGCCAAGCAAAGGCTGTACGCCCTGTCCTAATCCCATACATACCATTCCTGCAATAATGACAACTTTCATGGCAACGCCCATTCCGGCAATCGCCATATCGCCGTATTCTGCCATTTGGCTGTTGATGATGATTTGTGAAACGCTCATTAGCAAAGAGCCTAATGCGGCGGGGATACCAATTACAAGTACGCTGCTGCAAACTTTGTCTTTTAATGTAAAGTCTTTGATATTGATACTAAGTATTGACTTCCCACGGAGAAAATAGAAAATATAGTAACCTGCGCCGAAAAGGTTTCCTATTACCGTAGCGATTGCTGCGCCTGCAATATTCCAGCCAAAGCCTAAAATCATAACCGGGTCAAGAATAAAATTCAGAAGATTTCCAAGAAGCTGTCCCATCATAGCTTTACCGGCTTCTCCCTCGGCGCGGATTATATTCGCATAACAGTTTGAAATTAGTACGAAAGGACCGCTGCACGCCACGATACTTAAATAAGTTTTTGATAAGTCCCATGTATCAGAACTTGCCCCGATCAGTGACAGGATAGGGCTCATAAAAATCAGAAACAGGGCAGCCATTACAACGCCGACAACGATACAACTCCACATACAGAAAGAGCAGACTTTTTTTGCGTATTCCTTTTTTCCCTCTCCTAAAGCACGGGATATGACCGATGTGCCGCCGATACCGAAAGCCGTACCTACCGTCATAAACATTAAAAATACGGGCGTTGCAAGCGAAACAGCCGCAACCTGTAAAGCGTCATGCGTCTGCCCGATAAAGAATGTGTCAGCTAAATTGTAGACCAATACCATTAACATAGCTGCTATTGCAGGTAAGGCGTTTTTAAATACTGCCTGTGAAACAGGGGCTTTGCTGAATACTTCCATTGATTTTTGATTATCCATTATGATTCCTCCTAACATAATTGCTTGCGATTGATAGTTAGCGATTGATAAGAACGTTTTTTTGTCTGCCCTATACAGGCAGACTTTATATATCCTTGCTTTTTAGATTTATTTTTTTTAGTAAGGACAAAAGCGTTTCTACTTCTCCTGCTGAAAGATTTTCTAAAAGTTTTTGTTCCGTATCTTCCATTTCCTGCTTTGCTTCGTTGCAGAATTTTTCTCCAAGAGGAGTAATTTCAACATACTTTATACGTTTATCGTCCTTATCCCCGGAAACATGAACAAGTTTTTTCTGTTCCAAGCGGGAGATCAGTCCGACTGTTGTGGATTGCGCCAGTGACAGACGTTTTTCCAGTTCCTTAAAAGTGGTTTTTTTTGCGGGCATATTTAATATCTCCATTAAAGCGGACATTTGAGAAAAAGTAAGGTTTGTTTCTTTTAGCCGGGTATTTGCCTTTTTCTCAAAAGCGTTGTTTATTTGGCGTATTAATATTCCGCAATGATTTTGCTCGTTCAATGCCAACCCTCCAATCTGTGAAAGAGGATAGCACACTTTTGGGAGAATGTCAATAGTATACGATTGATCATTTAAAAAAAGAACTTTGGAATGGCTTTCCGCAGACTGCCACTCCCAGGCGTTTCATTACTCCATATCTTCAACAGGCAGGTACACAAGCCCGGAAAATTCTTCCTCGGTCAGTTGCTATAAGGCAACGGACTTTGTTTATCCCGTGGCTTGCTATACAAATATCTGCAATGCTGTCAGCAAATAGTCAATATTTATATATATGTATAGCTTCAATACTATGTTCTGGACTGCTTGGAATTCTTCTAGCAATTTTTGAATTTAGAACACAAGATCTATAGGAATTCCCAAAACACGAATTTCGTACCAATAGGTGAACTTTTTTACTATGAATTTCGGAGGTAACCTTTCGTGCAAAAAAAAGAAAGTTCATTGAACAAAAAAAGTTCAAACTCCACAGCGAATACCAGTCCACCGGTGACCAGCCGCAAGCCATAGAAGCCCTGGTGAAAGGCTTTAAGGAAGGCAGCCAATATCATCCAGCAACTTAACAAGCCTGCTTTGGTAATAGCGCACAAGCAGACTCTTAATGCTGAAATGGACTGTATGGAACAGGCATAATGGTGAACAGAATTCGTGGAGAGAAGTAGATTGAGAAAATGATTTTGGGGGTATATAATAATATAAAATAAATATAAGAGATATTTAAAGCAGTTTGTAATAAAATTTGAGGAGGAAAAGCAATGGCAGTAGTAAGCATAGAAATACCTGATGAAATGATAGAGTTTACAATACCATCAAACAAAGACGAACAGCTTAAAGTAAATGCTATGATATAATACGAAGGATTTGATATAATGCTGCCAGAAATTTTATCTTTGAGGGAAAAAGAGAAATTCTTCCGTTCACTGAATGGTGAGCAGAAAATAGATGCGTTGAACGAGATGATAGAAGAATCGAAGCATATCGTTTTTCTTGGCGGAGCAGGTGTCTCTACAGAGAGCGGGATACCAGATTTTCGGAGTAAGGATGGGTTATATAATAAGCAGGACCATAAATTTCGGAAGTATAAACCGGAGTATCTGCTCAGCTATGATTGTCTGAATAAGAAGCCGGAGATATTTTTTTCTTATTTCCGAAAAAATCTGGATTGCCGGACTTTCCAGCCTAATGATGCACATAAGAAACTGGCGGAAATGGAGCGGAAGGGAAAGCTGGATGGAATTGTCACTCAGAATATTGACGGACTGCATCAGAAGGCAGGGAGTAGGAAAGTGTGGGAGATTCATGGAAGTGCGCTCCGCTGCTATTGTGTAAGCTGTCGTGCCGAATATGGGACGGAGTTTATTTTTGAAGATACAGAGGAAATACCGCGTTGCCCGAAGTGTGGCAAGATGGTACGTCCTGACGTGACCTTGTATGGAGAGTTCCTGCCACAAAGAGCGTATGAAGAAGCCGTTGCACTCATCAGGTATGCGGATTGCCTGATCATTGGCGGCACCTCATTGGAGGTGGGAAGTGCAGCGCAGCTTGCGCATATGTATCATGGGAAGTATCTTGTGATTATCAATAAAGGCAAAACGAAGATGGAAGGCAGGGCAGATATTGTATTTCATGACAGCATTGGTAAAGTGATGAATCAGATTAGGTGAAAACATCTGTAATATTAGCACTGCATAGGGAACAGGCGCGCTTTATCCAGGGGACACTGCATCCTCCCAAGATGCCTCATGGAAGCACGGCCGCATTCGGGGTACAGACAGACGTCAAAGTCCCAGACCGCCTTTAAAAGCTCTGCCATGGACATTCCGCCATCTTTTGTAAGGCCGCCGCCGGAAACAATACAGTGCATGTGTACATGATATCCAAGCTCCTGATTCCATGTGTGGAGGACCTGGATAATGCCAGGTGTTGCTCCGAGCCATTTCTTATCAGCGCATAACATTAAAGGTACAGAAGGGCTTGCTTGTATCTGTTTGTGAAGGGGAAAGCCAGTCTGCAGGCCTCACCAACGCGAAGACCCGAAGAATACAGGAGAGATAATCGAGATAAGCCCGGATATAAGTACAGTAGCTTTGGAGAGTATGGTCAGTAAGACCGCGCAGGGAGATCATCTCCCGGAAAGAATTTAAATATTTGTCCATAACGGAATCTCCTTGAAAATGAATGTCTCTATTCGTTATGCGGTGGTACACAAATTAATTCCATCAAATCCCGCGGAAGGGATTAATTTTCCAAAGACAGTAATAAAACTGGTAGCCATCGAAGGGGTCGTCTGGATTTTGAAGAAATTGCATCTTATGAACAAATCGGTTTTGCTGATTTGTTTGTTTTTTAACTGACGCTTGTATTTATCTTGCTGATATACCGCTTTCCTCCAGTACAGGTCGAGATTATGAAAAGGCCACAGAACTGCTTTATAAAACACCGTTGTTCTGTCATATTGTGGAGAACATCCAAGGTAGTTTGAAAACTGCGATTGCTGTGACTTCTGAGAAATATCAATCTTTACGAATGGAATGTCAGCAACTAACAATTATTCCTAATGAGTATGCTGCGAATTTGATGAATTTTCAGTAAAACTAGAATACTTAAGTTATTGTAGAGTTTCTAACGGAAATGGCATATTTTTATTTGGGATAGTTCGGTCCTTTGAGACAAAATGGCCCGAGGCTGGGTATGATTTTGTTTTAATTGTGAATGAGAAATGGTGAGGGAAAACATGGGAAAAGATATGTTTTATGAAACAATGAAGGTCGTTGCTAAACAAAGAAAAATTAAAGCGTCCCCACAACATGACCTCTATAAAAAGGATGAACCGTATTTCTATCACGCTTTTTACGCCTTTGATTCTTTTCATTCTTATGAAAAAGAAACTGGATTTGCAACTACTATTCTGGATATTGCAGTCAAATACTGCCGTTTTGACGAGCTTAGATGGGGCATCATCCAGCCGGGAAATGATTTGAA
>CAJUFU010000032.1:0-205 GCA_910585555.1 uncultured Lachnospiraceae bacterium | reverse complement strand
AAAGTTAGAGCGAACAGTATCGCTGCGTGCAACGCATCCTTTCCAAGAAAAAAAGTCCGTTTTAAGTATGATGGTTCAGAAAATGGTTTGCGTCAACTATGTGGAGATATTCTTGACTACTTGGAAAAATTTTATAGTGATTTTTTCGAAAGCATAGACAGAGATTATGGAACACTGGAGGAATATTATATTGCTAATAAAGAAG
>CAJUFU010000031.1:29378-35977 GCA_910585555.1 uncultured Lachnospiraceae bacterium | reverse complement strand
GGCCCAGCTTTTGGTGGCGTATCTCATTGAACTATTGGGCCTCTTTGGCACAGAGAAGCAGCCGCTTGAAGTGCGTAAGATGGTGGGTATGGGTGTGGCGATTGCAGGAATCATCATTTTTAAGTGGACATAAAGAGCAATTTATCTTACAATGGAAATACGGTGCATAAGCGGGAACTTCCTTGAGGGCGGTCATGCCCGGAAAGGAAATTATGCGATATAAAAGGGTATTGTATCTATGTCTGCTCAGCCTGTGTCTGCTGTGCGGCTGTACGAAGAAAGAGGAGCTTATCCGGCAATCCGGGCAGGCCCTGGAATCGAACGAGAATCTGGAGGAATCCGGGGCCGCAGGACAGGATGAGAGAGCGGATGAAAGTACCGGTCAGTGGGTAGACCGGGATGTATGTAAGAAAGACGGTCAGGAGGCGCAGCAGGAGGAAAAAGCGGCGGAATCCGGTACAGGCGGCATGGCCGAAGATGCCGGCACAATTTACGTGCATGTCTGTGGGGCGGTGTTAAGGCCGGGTGTCTATGAACTGGCGGCAGGCAGCAGGGTGTATGAAGCGGTACAAGCGGCAGGCGGTTTTGCGGAGAATGCAGAAGAGAGTTATGTAAACCAGGCACAGGAGGTGCCGGATGGCGCCAAGCTGGTGATTCCCACAAAGGAAGAAGCCGAAGCCATTGTGTCAAAGGACAGCGGCAGATTAGAAGGGGAAGGGCAGACAGCAGACAGCGGTTTGCAGCCTGGGATCGCGGTGCAGGAAGATGTTAATGCGGCAGGCCTCACAAAGGAGACGGAAGCAGGGAAGACCACTGCAGAAGGTGGCAGAGTTAACATTAATACGGCGTCTTTGGAGGAGTTATGTAAGATTCCGGGAATTGGCACCACCAGAGCGGCGGCTATTGTATCCTACAGAGAGGACCACGGCAGTTTTAAGAGTCCGGAGGAAATTATGCAGGTGAGCGGTATCAAAGAGGGCACCTACGAGAAGATAAGGACAGCATCAGTGTAAAGTAAGGCAGGGGAGTGGAATGGCACAGAGAGTTTTAGTAGTGGATGATGAGAAGTTGATCGTGAAGGGAATCCGCTTTAGTTTAGAGCAGGACGGCATGGAGGTGGACTGCGCCTATGACGGGGAGGAGGCTCTGGATTTTGCCAGACAGAATCAATATGATATGGTTCTTCTGGATGTGATGTTACCTAAGATGACCGGATTTGAAGTATGTCAGCAGATCCGGGAATTTTCTAATGTACCGATTGTCATGCTCACGGCCAAGGGGGAGGATATGGATAAGATTCTGGGGCTTGAGTACGGCGCTGACGATTATATTACCAAACCCTTTAATATTCTGGAGGTAAAAGCCAGAATTAAAGCCATTATGCGCAGAACCAACAGGAAGAGTAATAGGCAGGAAGAGTCGAAGGTGGTAGAGCGGGGAGATATGCGCCTTGACTGCGAGGGCAGACGGGTCTATATCAAGGAGAAGGAGATTAACCTGACGGCCAAAGAGTTTGAACTGCTGGAGCTTTTGATCAAGAATCCGGGCAAGGTCTATGGCCGGGAGAATCTGTTAAAAATGGTGTGGGGAAGCGACTACCCGGGCGATGTGAGAACGGTGGATGTACATATCAGAAGACTGCGGGAAAAGATAGAGGAAGTGCCGGGAGAACCCGCATATGTGCGGACTAAGTGGGGTGTGGGATATTACTTTGCTTAAGAATAAATTACGTCAATTAAAAATCTTTAGAAGTCTGAAAGTACGAATCTTTCTGATCATGCTCATGGTGGGGCTGATTCCCTGTTTTGTCATGCGGCATGCAATCTTAAACAACTATGAGCGGCGTGCGGTCAATATCAGAACCTCTGATATTACCACGCAGCTTAAGATTCTGGCCAATCACCTGATTACTTATTCTTACCTGCGGGATACTTCCTCGGAGGTCATCAACGCAGAGCTGGAGCAGTTGTCCAATTTATATGACGGACGGGTTCTGATTATCAGCAGTGACCTTAAAATCGTAAAGGATACCTATGGAATCAGCGAGGGAAGGACCATTATTTCGGAAGAGGTGATTCGCTGTCTCAAGGGAGACAGCACCAGTAAATATGATCGGGAAAACGGTTATATTGAGATGACGATTCCTATCACGGAATCCCTGGAACTGCCGCCGGAAAAGAATATGGGAGAAAAGTTCGACATAGTCCGCGGCGTCATGCTGGTAAGCGCCTCCAATGACAGTATCATCGCCACCATGGACAGCCTGAACCGGCAGGCGCTGGTGGTGGAGGCGTTGGTGAGTCTGGCGATTCTTGTGGGCGTCGTTTTGGTGTCCAAGTTTCTCTTTAAGCCCTTTAAGAAAATTATTGTGGCATTAGATCAGGTGCAGGCAGGGTATACCAACGATCCGATTTCTGTGACGGACTGCCGGGAGACTGAACAGATCGGGGATGCCTTTAACCGGGTGCTGGGACGGATGAAAATGCTGGATGATTCCAGGCAGGAATTCGTTTCCAACGTGTCTCATGAGTTGAAGACGCCGATCACATCCATGAAAGTACTGGCGGATTCTCTGATTACCCAGAAAGATGTACCCTTAGAGGTATATCAGGAATTTATGACGGATATCGCCGCAGAGATTGAGCGGGAGGACAAGATTATCAACGATCTGTTGTCTTTAGTCAGAATGGACAGGACTGCGGCGGATTTAAATATTTCTCAGGTAGATATGAATCAACTGGTGGAGCTTATTATGAGAAGGCTGCGGCCTATTGCCATGAAACGGGATGTGCAGCTGGTCTATGAGAGCATACGCCCTGTGACAGCCACAGTGGATGAGGTCAAGATTACCCAGGCGATTTCCAATCTGGTTGAAAATGCGGTCAAATACAATAAGGAACATGGCTTTGTGAAAGTGACGCTGGATGCCGATCATCAGTTCTTTACGCTGAAGGTGGAAGATTCCGGCATTGGAATTCCGGCAGACGCTTTAGAGAATATCTATGAACGTTTCTACCGCGTGGACAAATCCCGTTCCAGGGAGATTGGCGGCACGGGCCTGGGGCTTGCCATCACAAAAAGCGCAATTCTCAAGCACCGGGGGACCATTAAAGTGCAGAGTACCGAGGGAGAGGGAACGGATTTTACAGTGAAGATTCCGTTGACCTACATCGCAGTCTAGAAATGAGGAGAACATGAAAAAGAGCAGGAAAATGTTCCTATGTGCTGTTATTCTGCTTATGCTGACGGGACTGGCGGCTTGCGGGAAAAAAGAACAGACACAGGAGGGAACCCTTTATGAGATATATTATGTAAACAACGATGAGACCAAAATTGTCAAGCGGGAGTATGTGACACAGTCCGTGGATGCCGAGAGCTTGTTTGACGAACTGACCGGGCAGCTGCAGACTAGATCGGAGAAAATGGAATATCAGGCGCCTTTGGCGGAGGAATTTTCCATAACCGGGCATGTGTTTGACAGCGGACTTTTGACAGTGGATTTTGACGAGAAGTACAAGGAAATGTGGGGCATCAGGGAAATCCTGATTCGAGCGTCGATTGTCAGGACGCTGGTGCAGATACCGGGTGTGGAGCGTATTACCTTTACGGTGGCGGGAGAACCGCTTATGGACGATAACGGTATTTCGGTGGGCATGATGACGGCGGATACTTTTATCGAGAATGCGGGCAATGAGATCAATGCCTATGAAAAGGTAAATCTGCGTTTGTATTTTGCCAACGAGGAGGGAAATCTTATGGTGGAGGAAAACCAGAGGAATGTGGTGTATAACAGTAATATTTCCATGGAGAAGCTGGTGGTGGAGAAACTGATAGAGGGGCCCAAATCGGCAGGCGCCTATCCCACCATCAATCCGGCGGCGAAGATCGTGAGTGTCACGGTGAAAGATGGCATATGTTATGTAAACCTTGACAGCGCTTTTCAGAGCCAACCCTACAATGTGACTTCGGAAGTGACCATTTATTCCATCACCAATTCTTTGGTGGAGCTGCCCAATGTAAACAAAGTGCAGATTGCGGTGGATGGAGAGACGAACATATCATACCGTGAGAACGTGAGTTTAAACACTGTGTTTGAGAGAAATCTGGATTTACTCTCTACGGCACAGAACCAGTAGAAAGGAGTTAACATAACATGCGCAGACCCCTATGCCTGCTGGGATTGGCATTTGTGGCGGCGATGATGATTGGCATCCTGGGAATACGTCCTGCCCCGGCTTACGAAACCCTGCATAAACAAAGGGTTGCGGCCGCAGGGCGTGTGGGATGGAAAGAGCACAGACTGATGGGAGGAGAAGAAGTCCTTGTGGTGTCTTTGGAACAGGTCATTGTTCTGAAACCAGATCAAATATCCAGTCTGACGCAGATCATATCAGATTCTGCTACAATCCGGCCAAAACATATTCTGGCAGATTTCATTACAAGAACAGAGATAGTAGAAAGAAAAACAGAAACCTATTGCGAAGAAAACAGAGAAAACCTGCAGTTGTCTGGCACAGAGCAGATTACGGGGCTTCTATGCTGTTTTGACAGGGAAGAGGAGCCGGCCGTGGGCAGCTATGTGGTGGTGGAGGGAACCTTTTATGCCTTTACCAAGGCCACGAATCCGGGCGCCTTTGACAGTGCCGATTATTATCATATTATGGGCAGACAGGGCCGGCTGATGGGGAGCGTGTGCCTTTTTGAGAGTGGGGATTACAGCTTCTTAAAGGAAGGGCTCTATCAGGTCAAGGAATATCTGGCGCTTCTCCTAGAAGCCAGCTATCCCGAGAAGGAGGCGCGGATGATGCGGGCCATGCTTCTGGGGGAAAAGGGGATGCTGGATGCAGAGATGAAGGATGTGTATCAGCAAAACGGCATTATTCATATCCTGAGCATCAGCGGGCTGCACCTGACGATTCTGGGCATGGGATTTTGGAAGGTGCTTCGCAAGCTGCATGTACCTAATGTGGTTAACATAATGCTATCTATCGGTGTGATGTACGGTTATGGCACAATGACGGGAATGGGGGTATCCATCACCAGGGCCCTTATGATGTTTGGATTTCAGCTGGCGGCAGGTCTTTTCGGACGTACTTACGATATGCTGACGGCCTTGACGGTGGCGGCCTTATCCATTTTGCTGCAACAGCCCCTCTATCTGACCCACAGCGGTTTCCTCTTTTCTTTCGGGGCAGTCTGCGGCATCGGGCTGTTTCTGCCGGCGGTGGAGGCCCATCAGCTCTCGACCAATCCCTTTGTCAGGGCCTTGTCTGCGGGCATCGGCGTTTCTATTTCTACCCTGCCGGTATATCTTATGTTCTATTATGAGTTCCCGCCTTATTCGGTGTTGTTAAATCTGTTGGTGATTCCCGGCATGGGCCTGTTGCTGCCGGCAGGGATTATGTCGGTGGCGGCAGCGGCTTTGTTTCTTCCCTTGGGGAGGCTTTTGACTTGGCCGGTCATTTGTCTGCTGGGGATTTATGAAAAGTGCTGCGATGGCTGCCTTTTACTGCCGGGACACCGATGGATTACAGGATGTCCCAGGCCTTGGCAGGCGGCAGTGTTTGTTCTGCTTCTGGCAGGACTTTCCTTGTTTTATGAAAAGCTGAAAAAGGGGCAGTTTTGGGCGGCGGTTCTTACGGCAGTGCTTGTGCTTTTGGTGCGCTTCCCACAGGGCCTTGAGATTACGATGCTGGACGTGGGGCAGGGAGACTGCATTTATCTGACAGACGGAGCAGGCAGGCACTATTTGATAGACGGCGGCAGTTCCAGCCAGAAGGATGTGGAGACCTATCAGATCATTCCTTTCCTGAAATATAAAGGGGCAGGGTATCTGGATGCGGTCTTTGTCACCCATCCGGACAGCGATCACATAAGCGGTATTCAGGGGATGCTGGAAGCGTATGGGGAACATGGCATTGGCATCGGCTGTCTGGTATTGCCGGATGTGGCAGAGGAAAGCAGGAGCGAGGAGTATCATAGGCTGGAATCCCTCGCGGGAAGGGCCGGTGTTCCCGTGGATTATATACATACAGGACAATATATAGAAGATGGAGACATTATGTTAACTTGTATCCATCCTGACAAAAATTATGTAAACCAAGATGCCAATGCATATTCCACCGTGCTTTATCTGCGCTATGGAGATTTTACGGCCCTTTTTACAGGAGACTTGGAAGGGGAGGGGGAAGGGCTTTTGCTGGAGAGACTTGAGGCGGTGGGCATACAGAATATCACATTGCTCAAGGCAGCCCATCATGGTTCCAGAAACGCTACCTCGGCGGAATTTCTGGAAGTGATAACCCCGCGTGCGGCCTTGCTCTCTGCAGGGCGGGATAATGTTTACGGCCATCCTCATATGGAAACGTTGGAGAGATTGGGTAAGACAGGATGCCGCATTTATCAGACACCTGAGAGCGGGGCGGTGACAGTCAGGGTGAAGGGAGGAAAAGTGTTTGTGGAGGAATATTTGGATAAATTTGATGGATCATTCAAATTTTATGCGCTGTGAAAAATATACTTGACAGAAGGGAGGAAAAATGGAGAATGTAACTGTAGTATAGTAGATCGGAAGAGCACACGTCTGAACTCCAGTCACC
>CAJUFU010000031.1:4696-29368 GCA_910585555.1 uncultured Lachnospiraceae bacterium | reverse complement strand
ATTCTCCGGTGAAGACATCCGGTTCCAGAGTAAAATTTTACAGGCAGTCCGATCAGAGAGTGATTATGCTTCATAAGCCGCATCCAGGGGATATTATGGACAAAGGTGCTGTGGAAGATTTGGTCCGGAAATTAATCAAGATGGGGGAATTATCATGAAAGATAATATGCTGCAATACAAGGGATATCATACCAGTATAAGTTATGATGCGCAGGCTAAAAGGCTTCGGGGAGTCATACTGGGGATTGATGATCATGTAGATTTTTCCAGTGATAAGATAGAAGAAATCGAAAATGAATTTCACAAAGCGGTGGACGATTATCTGGAATTTTGTGCAGAAGTCGGGAAAGAACCTTGTAAGGAATATAAGGGCGTATTTAATGTCAGAATCAAACCGGCGCTTCATAGGGATTTGGTAAAGATTTCACAAAGCAGCGGGGAAAGTCTTAATGCGGTTGTGGAGAAGGCACTTTTAATGTTTGTACGTGAGTAGGGGAAGCAAGGATTTGTTGCTTTTTGACGGCGCACCTATTATACTGAATATAAATTATGAAAAAGCTGAACGAAGAAATCAAAACAGGACAACTAAAACAAGTCTATCTTCTGTGCGGCGAGGAAGCTTATCTGCGAAACCAGTACAGGGACAGGTTAAAAAAGGCGCTCTTAGACGGCGGGGATGCCATGAACCTGCATTCTTTTGAGGGGAAAGGCATTCAGACAGGGGAGGTCATCGACCTGGCGGAGACAATGCCCTTTTTGGCGCAAAGGCGTGTGCTGGTCATAGAAAACAGCGAGCTTTTTAAGCACGGCGGGGAACAGCTTGCACAATATCTGGCGTCTCCGGCCCAGACCGCTTATTTTGTGTTCGTGGAGCAGGCGGTGGATAAGCGCAGCAAACTCTATAAGGCAGTCCAGACAAAGGGGCGTATAATCGAGTGCAATACCCAGGATGAGGCTGTCCTGAAGCGCTGGATTCTGGAATTTCTCAAGAAGGAACAGAAGAATATCACGGAGCGGGATTTGAATTTTTTCTTAGAAAAGACAGGGACGAACATGGAGAATATCCGTGGAGAACTGGAAAAGCTCATGTGTTACTGCCTGGGAAGAGATGTGGTCACTGCAGCGGATATTGAGGCAATCTGTGTCAGGCAGGTGAGCAGCCAGATTTTTGATATGGTAAGTGCGGTGGCGGAGAAGCGAAATAAGCAGGCGATGGAATTATATTACGATCTGCTTACCTTAAAGGAGCCGCCCATGAGGATTCTCTATCTCATCACAAGGCAGTTTAATATGCTCCTGCAGGTGAAGGAGTTAAAGAATAAGGGATATGACGCCAATACCATTGGCAAGAAAGTGGGACTTGCAGGTTTTATCGCCAGAAAATATGTGAGCCAGGCGGCCAAATTTAAGGAGGCCGATCTTTTGAAGGCGCTGGCGGACTGCGCGGCGGCGGAAGAGGCCGTCAAGACGGGACGGATGAACGATGTCATGAGCGTGGAGCTTTTGATCGTAAAATACAGTATGTGAGAATTGGGGAGGTAAGAAGATGGGTGGACTCATTCAACTGGTGGTAGTATGCTGGGTTGTCATATTGATTTTGAAGAGGATGAAAGGGGAGTCCAATTCCGGTAGCGGAAAGCAGGCGCCGAATACCACGGTGAATACGGCCGGTGCAAATAAGCAGCAGAACAATGGCCAGATGCCGCAAAATCCCCGGTACGGACATTGGGGAAGTCTCCCATGGCCCCACAATATACCGGGTATGCAGGGAAATTTAAACGGACGGAATGTACCTAACGCCCAGAGAACGCCTGCCCCACAGGTAAAAGATGCCGCCAAGATGCCGGGAATGCCCGCTAAGGAAGAATCTACCACGGCCTATCTGGCGAAGAAGGCGCAGGAAGATGCCAGAGAACATGCGAAGGATAAGTGGGAGGAGGAAAAGCGTCTGCGTGAGACCAGAGGAGGTCTGGCGGTGGCGGAGAGACATTTTGAGGGGGATCCTTTTCCGGAAGGAAAGAGGTGTCTGGTCTGCGGTTATTGTGCGGCGGAAAATCTGGTGCCCATGGTGCCTAGAACCAGATACAGCTGTTATTTCTGCAGGGAACCCCTGAATTAAGATTCGTGCGGGAAATTTTAGGTGATATGATTTTATCGTTAGAAGAATAGTTTACATAATATTATTGAAATGGAAAGAAAGAGAGTGGATAGGGAAATGGCAGTCACAGAAAAAAGAAATCCGGACATGATAGAATTCCGGTTCCCGGAGGGGAAAGATAAGGCGTTGACGTTTAGTTATGACGATGCCCAGATTTATGACAGAAGGCTGGTGAGCATTTTCGACCAGTATGATATGAAGGCCACCTTTCATTTAAACAGCGGAACGCTTGGGGAAGAAGGGTATATCCAAAAAGAGGAAGTAGGAACTTTGTATGCCAATCATGAAGTGGCCTCTCACGCGGTGACGCATCCTTTTTTTAATGAACTGTCACAGGCCATGACCGTGCGGGAACTCTTAGAGGACAGGCGTGCCCTGGAGGGGTATGCGAAGAAGATTGTACGGGGTTTTTCCTATCCCTTCGGGGAGTTTAGCGACCGCCTGATCGAGACAGCCAGACAGATTGGCATCGTGTATGCCAGAACAGTGGAGGACAGGTTAAATTTTAATCTGCCCAGTGATTTTATGCTGTGGCATCCCACCTGTCATCACAATAAGGTAACAGATGCGTTGATTGAAGATTTCTTAAACCCGCCCCTATACCGCAATCTGGCTCTCTTCTATATCTGGGGCCATAGCTATGAATTTGAGCGGCAAAATAACTGGGAGCATATCAGACACATTTGTGAGGCGCTTAAGGGGCGGGAGGATGTATGGTATGCCACAAACTTAGAGATTTATGAATATGTGACGGCCATGCGTTCCCTGGTAATGTCGGCGGACGGCAAAATGTTGTATAATCCTACCGCTATTCCGATTTATCTGATGATCGGATACACCAAGGCCTGTATTCCGGCGGGCATGTGCCTGAATCTGCATGGACAAGGATAGATATGATGAGGGCGTCATCAACCCTCGTATAGGTTACGAAATTCTGTGGGCGTGCAGTCCTTGATCAGCTTGAACATTCTGATAAACGCGGAGAGACTTGAAAACCCTGACTGCAGGGCGACTTCGGTGATGGAAAGTTCCGGATCCACCAGAAGTTTCTCCGCCTGTTCTATTCTCTTCTTATTCAGATATTTATAAAAGGAAGTTCCCGTAAAATTCTTAAAAAGTCTTGTAAAATGATATTTACTGAATCCTGCAATGTCTGCCACATCGTCCAGACACAGATCTTCCGTACAGTGCTGCTGAATATAATTGCACACGGTCATGAATTTTTCCGTGTGTTCTTTCTGTTTGTTGGAAGCCATATCAAAGGCATTTCTTTTGCCGGTATATTCCCGGCCAATCAACACCAGCATTTCAAGCAGCTTAGAGTAGATAGAAGCGCTGATCAGGATGGAACCGCTGTAATATTCCCGGTAGATATCTAACATCAGTTCCTTGAGCCGTTCGTGGATGGTGGGGGCGTTGGCCGGTGTGAGCAAAAGCGCCTGGGGGATGGTAGACAGCATGGATGCGATATCTGCCACACTATGCAGGAGGGCGAGGTCTACTTGCAGGATAAGACGTTCTCCGTGAATGGTGGACGGCATACCGTGGATGACACCGGAATTGATAAACAGAATTTCACCTTCTTGTAAGGTAAAGATTTCTTTCTTGTTGGAGACATCAAAAAAATTTTCGATGGGCATAATGATCTCAATGGGGGTATGCCAATGTTCGGGATAAGATTCGTAGTCGGTATTGTCGTGGAGTTTAAAACCTTCGATATCCTTGTAGAGGACAGTTTCCTTGATACCGTTGAGTACTTCAATCATGCGATGAGTTGTCCTTTCTGTTATCCGGACCGGCGGACATGCTTCGGCAGATTTGTGTTGGGATAACCACTATAATTGTCAATAATTGCTATTGATGTTAAAAAAGTTGCTATTAAAATTCTAAAAGTTGCTTTTATCTATATTGATATTATCACAAAATGCGCAATATTAGAAGATAAAACATACAAAACATCAAAAAATATATGGTATGGGATATATTGTTTTAGCAAAATAACCATAAAATATTTTAAAAAAATATATAAATAAGACAAAATGTTCATAGCAAAAGTGAAATGACAGCAATTATTGATATATATAGAGCAATTATTATAAAGATTATGGGTGTCCCCTCTGCTATACTGTAATTGTAACGAAAATCTGCAGTTTAGAATATGGTTTTTATTGCAGAATTCACAAATTTATCAAAGGGAGGTTTTTATATGAAAAAGAAAGTGTTATCCGTTTTACTTAGCACGGCCATGGCTGCATCTATGTTAGCTGGCTGCGGCGGCAGTGATACACCTGCGGCACCGGCAGCTGATAACGGCGGCAGTCAGGATACGGCTTCATCTGAAGCAGATGGAAATGCAGAAGCACCGGCAGCCAGCGAGGGCGTTGAGGAGATTACCTGGATGTTCTGGGATGATTTAAATGCAACAGAGGATTTGATTTCCATTGGCTATAAGGATACTGTAGAAAGATTCAATAAGGACTATGAAGGCAAATATCATGTCAACGTAGTGACAACCAATCTGGAAGAGTATTATCCTAAACTGAATGCGCTGGTAGCGGCAGGAGAGACACCTGACTGCTTTATCGTAAGCCCTGGTCCGAACCTGGATGTATATGTGGATCCCGGTGTGGCGGCTGATCTGACAGATTATCTGAAAGCGGACGGCTGGATGGATACCTTTAACGGCGGCGAGGGCGCCTTTTCACAGCAGACCTATGACGGTAAGATTTATGCGGTGCCGTTAAACATTGCAGCAGCTTGTGTATTCTATAATACGGAAATGTTTGAGGCGGCAGGTATTACCACAATGCCTACAGACTGGCAGGGCATGTTAGATGCCTGTGAAAAACTGCAGGGCGCAGGTTACACACCGATCACCATCTCCGCAGGTACTGCATGGTGCTTGTCCATGCTGGCAGGTTATCTGTGCGATTCAGAGGGTGTTGACCTTGCAGCGATTGACGGCGGCAACGCTTCCTGGCTTGATGCTAACGTAGTGAACGCCACCAACAAGCTGGTTGAGATCTCCAAGTATTTCCAGCCTACAGCAGCAGGCGATACCAATGATGTAGCTACAGCTAACTTCTACAATGAAGAAGCAGCAATGCTGATTCAGGGTTCCTGGACGATTGCGCAGATCAACGGTGCTAATCCTGATTTTGAGAGCAAATGCGGCGTGTTCGCTTTCCCGGGCACAGACGGCAGAGTTATTGCTAAGTCTGACAGTATTGCCATGAGCGCTAAGACAGCTCATCCCGATGCCGTTATCGCTTTCATGAAGTACTTTACAGACGACACAGCCCAGAAATATACGGCTGAGGTTGGCGGTAAGATTCCTGTAACCACAGTAGAGTACGATGCATCTAAGGCTCCTGCACAGCTTGCGTATGTTATGGATGTATTTGGCAATGCAAAATCTACCTTTGGTTTCTATAACGAATCTATGGCAACCACAGAGGCAGGCGCGTTCTTCGACGACACGATGGTATCCATCTATCTGGGGACACCTGTGGAGGATGGTCTTGCATCCTTAGAAGATTTCTACAAGAACAACGTTTGGAATAAATAAGAGCAGTTTGACCCATTTACGCAGGATTGGGGCAATCCAATCCTGCATTTTTCTAAGATTTCGGAGGTGTGTATGGATAAGTTTTTACGGGATAAAAAGGCGATTATCATATTTATTGCACCAGCATTTTTGCTATTTACATTTGTTTTGTTCATTCCGATCTGCCAGTCGGTCTATTACTCGTTTTGTGAGTATAATGCTTTGACAGACCCGAAGTTTATTGGATTTGAAAATTACAGACAGCTGTTTACCATAGACAGAACCATGAAGATTGCGTTGAAGAACTCTCTGTTCTTTCTTATTTTTTCAGTCGTGACACAGCTGATTGCAGGTTTGATTTTAGCGGCTCTTTTGACAAATATCAAAAAGGGAAGGGATTTCTTCAAAAACGTTTATTATCTGCCCTGCGTGTTATCCTCGGCGGCTTTGGGTCTTTTATGGATGTTTGTTTTTACGCCAAAGCTCGGTATCAATCAGATTTTGGCGCAGTTTGGCATAGAAGGGCCTCTTTGGCTGATGGATACGAAAGGCTTTATTATTCTTCCCATGTGGGTGATCGCTTCGGTATCTCTTTGGCAGTATGTGGGCCAGTCAATGATGCTTTATATGGCGCAGATTTCAGGAATCAGCGGTTCTTTGTATGAAGCGTCCTACATCGATGGCTGTACCAAAGCGCAGTCGTTCCGTTACATTACACTGCCCTTGATTCGTCCCATGGTGGCTACGGCGATGTCCTTAAATGCGATTGGTTCCTTGAAGTTCTTTGATCTGATCTTTAACATGACAGAGGGCGGGCCTAATCATATGACGGATGTTTTGGCTACCCATCTGTACCAGCAGGGATTTAAGTACTTCAAATACGGTTACGCCAGTGCAATCGGTACGATTCTTCTGATCATGTGTCTGATTGTAACATTTATCATTAACAAGTTTGTCAAAGTTGAAAATTATGAGATGTAAGGAGGGGTAGAAGATGAAGAAAGCAGGAAAAAAGAAATCCAAAATTTCAACGAAGATCATATACATTTTTTTGTCCATTCTGGCTGTTGTTTACTTACTGCCCCTTGTATGGGTCGTCTATGTTTCCCTCAAGGACGATAAGACGCTGTTTGTTTCCCCTTGGGCATTGCCGGAAAAACTGATGTTTGAGAACTATTCCTTTGCATGGACGGCAGGCAGACTGGGTGTGGCAACCTTAAACTCGGCTCTTGTATGCGGGGTTACCCTGATTCTTTGTCTGTTGGTTGGTTCCATGGCGGCCTTTGCCATCGGCAGGATGAGATGGAAGCTGTCGGGCGTTGTGATGACTTATTTTTTGACGGGTATGATGATTCCGGTTCATTGTATCTTGATTCCGGTGTTTACCAGATTTTCCAAGATGCATTTGACGAACAGTCAGATTGGTCTGATACTGCCATATCTGACATTGTCGCTTCCGATTACGATCTTTATTATGACAGGGTTTTTCCAGAGTCTGCCTAACGAGTTGTTTGAATCGGCATGTATAGACGGCTGTTCTATCTACAGATCGTTTACCCATATTGCGCTGCCGCTTTCTAAGACAGGACTTTTTGTGACAGGATTGATGACTTTTGTAGCCAACTGGAATGAACTGCTCTTAGCGATGGTATTCATTTCTGACGATTCCAAGAAGACACTGCCGGTTTCCTTGTCAAAGTTTGTAGGACCATATAATACGAATTATTCTCAGATGTTTGCGGCGATTGTCATTGCAATCATACCTACAATTATCGTATACTGTATGTTCAGCAATCAGATTGTAGAAGGTCTGACGGCAGGTGCGGTAAAGGGATGACGTGAGAGGCGCAGGGAAATCCTGTGGCAGGTATGCCATGGGAATTTGGCCAGGAGGCGGAAAGGAAACAAAGATGGTGAATCGTGACAGAGCCAGAGCGCAGGCAAGAGAGCGGGCAAAAGAGTTAGTGAGTCAAATGACGGTGGAGGAGAGAGCTTCCCAGCTGCGCTATGATGCGCCGGCAATTGAAAGACTGGGTGTTCCGGCCTATAACTGGTGGGGAGAGGCATTACACGGCGTGGCCAGAGCAGGCACGGCCACCAGTTTTCCCCAGGCGGTGGGCATGGCGGCGGCTTTTGATACAGAATTGGTACGCAGGGCCGGTGACGTGGCAGCCACGGAAGGAAGAGCAAAATATAATGCTTTTTCGGCGGAGAATGACAGGGATATTTATAAGGGCCTGACCTTCTGGTCTCCCAATGTGAATATTTTCAGGGATCCCAGATGGGGCAGGGGGCAGGAAACCTATGGTGAGGATCCTTATCTGACATCCAGACTGGGTGTGGCTTATGTAGAAGGACTGCAGGGCGAAGAGGAAGGAATACTTAAGACGGCGGCCTGTGCCAAACATTTTGCAGTGCATTCGGGACCGGAGGCTGTGCGGCATGAGTTTAATGCAGTGGCGGCGAAAAAGGACATGACGGAGACTTACCTGCCGGCTTTTAAGGCCTGTGTGCAGGAGGCGGATGTGGAAGCGGTGATGGGCGCTTATAATAGAACCAACGGAGAACCCTGCTGCGGAAGTCCCACCCTGATCAAAGAGCTTTTGAGAAAGGAATGGGGATTTAAAGGACATTATGTTTCGGACTGTTGGGCGATCAAGGACTTTCATGAGAATCACATGGTGACCCATACACCGGAAGAATCCGCGGCTTTGGCATTAAAGTCCGGTTGTGATATTAACTGCGGTGTGACCTATCTGCATCTGTTAAAGGCATTACAGGAAGGACTGGTGACAGAGGAAGAGATTACGGAAGCGGCAGTGCGGGCCTTTACGGCACGTTATCTGCTGGGACTCTTTGATGAGACTGCATTTGACCAGATTTCTTATGATAAGGTGGAGTGTGAAGAACATCTGGCAGTGGCGGACCAGATGACCAAAGAATCGGTGGTGCTTCTTAAAAATGACGGCGTCCTGCCGCTTGCTTTAAGCGATGGTAAGACCATCGGCGTGATTGGGCCCAATGCCAACAGCAGGGAGGCCCTGATAGGAAATTATCATGGAACTTCTTCCAGATACATAACGGTTTTAGAAGGAATACAGGATAAAGTCGGACATAATGGTAGAGTTATATACTCAGAAGGATCCCATTTGTATCAGGACCGCGTAGAAAATCTTGCATGGAAGAACGACCGCATTGCAGAAGCGGTTATTGTGGCCAAACACAGTGATGTGGTGGTGCTTTGTGTGGGACTCAATGAGACCCTGGAAGGCGAGGAAGGAGATACTGGCAACAGTTATGCTTCCGGTGATAAGGCGGATCTTACTCTGCCCCAGTGCCAGAGGGATTTGATGGCGGCAGTGCTGGAAACAGGGAAACCGGTGATTGTGTGCCTGATGGCGGGCAGTGCCATCGATCTGTCGCTTGCGGATGAGAAGGCGGCGGCCGTACTGCAGCTATGGTATCCGGGAGCCAGAGGCGGCAGTGCCGTTGCGGATATCTTGTTTGGAGATATTTCTCCTTCCGGTAAACTGTCGGTGACATTCTATCGCTCATTGGACGGGATGCCGGCGTTTGAGGATTACAGTATGCAGGGCAGAACCTACCGCTATTTGACGGATGCGCCTTTATATCCCTTCGGCTATGGGTTAAGCTATGGGAATGTGATCGTAAAGGATGCAGAGATTACGGCCAAAGACGATGATTCCCGGGATGTGACGCTGCGGGTGGATGTGAGCAACCAGGGCAGTGTGGAGACAATGGACGTGGTACAGATTTATGTCAAGGATTTGGAATCAGAATTTGCAGTGCCGAATCACAGCCTCTGCGCTTTCGCCAGAGTTTCTCTGCAGCCAGGAGAAAAACGCAGCCTGGAATTGAAAGTGTCAGGAGAAGCTTTCAGTGCGGTCAACGAAGAGGGGGAGCGCATAAAGGACAGCGGTAAGTATATGCTCTTTGCCGGAACCGGCCAGCCGGATAAACGGACACAGGAGTTGACGGGTAAGGAGTGCGTGAAGGTGGATGTGGAATTTTGAGGGGATTGTCATAGAGAATTGTTATAAGATAGGGAGAAGACGCAGGCGGAAGAGGGGCCTGCGTCTTTTAAATAACTGGTTGGAAAGGGGATGGCAAATAGAAATCAAAATGGCAATCGAAATGGCAATCTTTATAATTTATGGTTGCAGATTGGCGGGTGGGTGGGGTATACTGAATTGCAGGAAGAAAATGTTTGGGTTGGCGTTGGTTTTTTGCACAGTATAGAGAGTGGGAGGAGAGCGGCGGATGAAGATTGTATGTTTGGACTTGGAAGGGGTGCTGGTGCCGGAAATCTGGATTGCTTTTGCAAAAGAGAGCGGGATTTCGGAGCTTACAAGAACCACCAGGGACGAGCCTGATTATGATAAACTGATGAACTGGCGGCTGGGTATTTTAAGGGAGCACGGACTTGGGTTGAAGGAGATTCAGGAAACCATAGCGAAGATTGACCCGCTTCCCGGTGCCAAAGCGTTTTTGGATGAACTTAGGAGCATGACGCAGGTCATTATTATCAGTGACACTTTCACGCAGTTTGCTGGTCCGCTGATGGAGAAGCTGGGTTTTCCGACTATCTTTTGTAATTCCTTGGAGGTGGCGCCGGATGGGGCAATCACTGGCTTTAAGATGCGGATTGAGAACTCCAAACTCACCACGGTTAAGGCATTACAGTCTATCGGCTATGAAACCATAGCAAGCGGGGACAGCCACAACGATCTGGCGATGATCAAGGCCAGTAAGGCGGGCTTTCTGTTTAGAAGCACGGAACAGATTAAGAAAGATTATCCGGAGCTTCCGGCTTACGAGACTTACGAGGAACTGATGGCGGCGATTAAGAAAGCGCTCGCAGAGTGATTATTTCGTTAGAAGAAACGATAGCGGCCATTTGAGCCGGGACTTCAAATATGC
This sequence comes from uncultured Lachnospiraceae bacterium, assembly GCA_910585555.1. Taxonomy (GTDB): domain Bacteria; phylum Bacillota; class Clostridia; order Lachnospirales; family Lachnospiraceae; genus UBA3282. The sequence goes on along the minus strand of CAJUFU010000031.1, from coordinate 18,722 downwards.
CATGATGAAGTTGAGTATCGTGTTGATAAATCATAGATAGAGTACGATATCGTACAGAAGGAGGCAGATTATGAAATGTATACGTACATCATTTGAGGTGAATGTGGAGAAGTATGAAGTGGGGAAAGGCATGGAGGATGGCTTTGAACTCTGGACGGATGTGGTGACGAGAGGGTGGTATGTGACCGATTCCTTGATTCAGGTCAAGAAAGAAAACGGCGCTATTGTCTGCCCCTATATTCTGCATAGAAGAGGCAAGACCTTTATCGGAGAGGGCGATTATATCATTACAGAGGCAGACGGTTCCAGACACGTATGCTGCGGCGAGAAGGTCTTTGACAGATTTAAGCCGGTGGAGGAGTAGGTTCGATTATACATGACAATTTCGGCGTAAGACATTCGTGGAAAATCGTAATGGCTGGCCGGAAGAAACAGCAAATGAATCTATCCGAAATTATGAATAAAATGATAGTACATTCAGATGGCAACTGCCACGCTATCAATCATTTTATGGAAGGAGTTAGGCAGTTTCTGTTACATCATAGTATTATATAGTTATCTCATCGAAACGAAATGGAATGATTTTTTTAAGGTCTTCTAAGCTCATTTCAATCTGAAAACCTATTTTGCCGGCGCTGAAGATGATTTCATCAAAATCTTTGGCGCTGGCATCTATAATTGTTGTAAAAAACTTCTTCATGCCAATGGGAGAGCAGCCGCCGTGGATATAGCCTGTCAGCGGCAGCAATTCTTTGGATTTGACCATGCTGATATTTTTCTCGTCTACAGCCTGCGCGGCTTTCTTTAAATCCAGTTCCCTGTTTACCGGTACAAGAAAAACATAATGATCATTCGACTTGCCGACTGTAACCAAGGTTTTAAAAACCCTGTCAGGGTTTTCGTTTAAATAGGCGGCCACATCCGGACCGCTTATGATGTCTGACTGGGAATAATCGTGCACTTTAAAGTTGAGCTTTTTCTGCTCTAAGAGTCTGATTGCGTTTGTTTTGGCTTCTTTATTTTTCATAATGATTTCTCCTGTGTGTTTTGCCTGCATAACGATTATAACAGAGAAAATGAATAAAAGCAAAAGTCATTGTCCCATTTATAGGACTGATAAAGTGATATGGTAGTCCTATCAAAGGGTTCAAGTACAGCAGGGCGCTGTCAGCCGGTGGCAGAGAACGGCGATTTCAGAAGAGAACGGCTATAGGAAGGTGGGCATATGAAGAATGGATTTGTAATAGCAACAGTTTTGTTGATTCTGATCATTGCTTTTTGTGTAAGCGGAACGGTGATGAGCAAGGAAAAGACCAATCCCATGAAGGATGATGAGCGATATACAGCGTGGGAAGAGACGTTTGTCAAACACATCAAAAGTACGCTTGCGGGACAGGGATATCCGGACAGCGGCATCACGGTAAACTGGATAAAGAGGAATGGAAAGAGGACCTACACAGTGGCTGTTCATCACAAAAGGATAGGCAGACTTGACCAGATGAAGCAGGAACAGTTAAGGCAGATGCTATTGCGAGAGAAATTGGCAGATGACGATTGTAAGGTTTTGATTGAATTGACTGATTGACATTGGAGAACGTTTGTTCTATAATTGAAGCAGAACAAACGTTCTTATGGGCGTAAATAAAATAGATGAATTTTGCGAGGGGAAAGGAATGACATTTCTCCGGTTTGGGACTATACTATTAAAGAGCATGTTGGACACAGTTACATGCTGTCTATAATGAATCAGATAGGAGCAGTATATGAGACATAATCCCAAACCACAGGAAATGTACAGACATTTTAAAGGCAATTTGTATCAAATCCGCTGTCTTGCCAGAAATAGCGAGACGCGGGAAATGATGGTAGTCTATCAGGCGATGTATGACACGTTTGAAATTTATGTGCGTCCGCTTTCTACATTTATGGAAGAGGTCGATCACGTCAAATATCCGGAGATAAAGCAGAAATATTGTTTTGAACTTTTACAGGATATGGATGAGCCGGCCGATGCTTATGAGGCACATTCCAGACAGAAGCAATCTGGTTTTTATGAGACCCATTCTGGCAAGCAGCAATCGAATCTCGATGAGGCACAATCCGGACAACAGCGGTCTGATTTGCATGAGACGCAGATACAGGCGCAGACCGTTACTTTGCAGGAGAATATGACGGAGCCTGAAGAACAAATAAATATCGATCCTCTGGTATTGGAATTTCTGGATGCGAATTCTTATGAGCAGAGACTGAATATTCTTACTTCACTGCGCAATCGGATTACGGATGAGATGATAAACACTATGGCGGTGGCTGTGGATTTAGAGATCAAAGATGGCGATGTGGAAGACAGATATGAAGAGCTCAGGAGTTGTCTGCTCACTTTTGAGAAGTTCGAGTGTAACAGATTGAGATAAGTCTTTTACAGCGGGTGCCCCTGTGTGAAAGAAAGTCGTCTGTCAATCCCGGAAGGATTGTGAGAAATGTTAGAAAACAGAGGACCATACTTTTAGACAGGAGGTATCCTTATGGCTTATGATCTGGAAAATAAACTTGTAGTGGGCGTTTCCTCCAGGGCATTGTTTGATCTGACTTATGAGAACAGCATATTTGAGGAGGACGGGGTGGAGGCATACTGCCGTTACCAGATAGAGCATGAGAATGATGTGCTTCGTCCGGGGCCGGGTTTTCCCCTTGTGAAAGCGCTTTTGAATCTCAATGAACTACCGGGAAAAGAAGGGCGCGTGGAGGTTATCATTATGTCCAGGAACAGTCCGGATACTTCCCTGCGGGTCTTTAAAGCCATTGAATATTATGGATTGAATATTACCCGGGCAGTTTTGGCCAGCGGCGCATCGTTAGCCCCGTATCTGACGGCGTTTAAAACAGATTTATTCCTTTCGGCATACGAGGACGATGTACAGCGGGCAATCGATTCTAATATTGCGGCAGGTATTATCTGTACGGACGGGATTTTGACCTATGACTGTGAGCATCAGATCAGGCAGATCAGGATTGCCTTTGATGGAGATGCGGTATTGTTTTCCGATGAGTCGGAGCGCATCTATCAAGAACAGGGGCTTGAGGCTTTTGAGGAAAATGAGAGGCGTAATGCCAATAATCCCCTTCAGGCAGGCCCTTTTGCCAAGTTTTTAAAGACATTATCAGAGTTGCAGAAAGACTTTCCGGGAGAGGAGACGCCAATCCGGACGGCTCTTGTCACCACAAGATGCGCGCCCACACACGAACGGGTCATTCGTACCCTGCGCGCATGGAATGTGCGTATCGATGAAGTGTTTTTCTTGGGAGGAATCCGCAAGAAGGATGTATTGCAGGCTTTTGGGGCGCATATATTCTTTGATGATCAGTCCGTTCATACCGGTCCGGCCTCCGAGGTGGTTCCGGCGGCAAGGGTTCCTTACAAGAACCGGGATGTCTCAGAGGAGATAGAGAAGAAGGACAGTAGTTGATATGAAATACCATAAAATTGTACCGGCCAGATTTATAGAACGCCCCAATCGGTTTATTGCTTACGTGGAACTGATGGGAAAACGGGAGAAAGTGCATGTTAAGAATACAGGCAGATGCAGGGAACTTTTGCAGGACAATGCACAGGTGTACTTAGAGACGAGTGATGATAAGGAGCGCTCTACGGCTTATGATCTGGTGATGGTGGATAAGGGAGGCCGTCTGGTCAATATGGACTCCAATGCGCCCAATAAGGTGGTGGGGGAATGGCTTGCGGACGGTGGATTATATAAAGACATTAGTCTGCTCAGACCGGAAACGACTTTTGGCCATTCCCGATTTGACTTCTATATGGAGAGCGCTTCCGGCAGGAAGGCCTTTATGGAGGTCAAGGGCGTTACGCTTGAGAATCATGACGTGGCAGCATTTCCCGATGCACCGTCGCAGCGTGCGGTAAAACATGTAGAAGAATTGATTGAGGCGCGAAAGCAGGGTTTTGAGGCCTATCTTATGTTTGTCATTCAGATGAAGGGTATCAGATATGTGGAACCTAACTGGAATACCCAGCCTGCTTTCGGAGAAGTACTACAGCGGGCCAGAAGTGCAGGGGTCAGGATTCTTGCCTATGATTGTATGGTGGGAGAGGATAGTCTTACCATAGATGAGCCGGTGCCTGTTTTTGTGGATAGTCTGGACCGGATTGCGCAGCCTCTGCTGGCATGGTATGACGCAGGCAGAAGGATTCTGCCCTGGAGGGAAGAACCAACCCCTTATCATGTGTGGCTGTCGGAGATCATGTTGCAGCAGACCAGGGTGGAGGCCGTGAAGGCCTATTATGACAGGTTTTTACAGGCACTTCCCGATGTGGAGAGCCTGGCGGCTGTGGAGGAAGAAAAGCTTCTGAAATTATGGGAAGGACTTGGGTACTACAACCGGGCAAGGAATTTAAAAAAAGCGGCCATGAAAGTGGTCTCAGAATATGGGGGCCAGATTCCAGGCAAATACGAAGAGCTTCTGAAACTGCCTGGGATAGGAAGCTATACGGCGGGCGCAATCGCCTCTATTGCTTTCGGACAGGTTCAGCCTGCGGTGGATGGCAACGTGCTGCGGATTCTCTCAAGGCTCAGGATGGATGAGAGGGATATTCTGGATGCTAAGGTAAAAAGGGCTGTGGAGGAAGATCTGGCAGGGATAATGCCTGCAGACCGCCCAGGCGATTTCAATCAGGCGATGATGGAACTTGGAGCAATGGTTTGTATTCCCAACGGTGCGGCGAAATGTACGGAATGTCCATGGAGGGAATTGTGTCAGGCCAGAGAACAGGAAAGGGTGGGGGAATTCCCGAAGAAAGCCTCAAAGAAGCCCAGACACATTGAGAAGAAAACAATATTGGTCATACAGGATGCAAATCTGGTAGCGCTCCACAAAAGACCGGACAAGGGACTTCTTGCAGGTATGTATGAGTTCCCATCCATGGAGGGATACCAGGAGGAGGAACAGGTGATTGCATATCTGAGAGGACTTGGGTTATCGCCGATCAGGATTCAGAAGCTTGCGCCAGCCAAACATATTTTTACACATAAGGAATGGCATATGACAGGATACAGGATTCGGGTGGATGAACTTTCCCATAGAGAAGGCGGGCTGGAAGAGCACGGTTTTATCTTTATTGACCCGGAGGAAACGAAGACGGCCTATCCGATTCCTTCAGCGTTTGCTGCCTATGCAGAACATGTGGAGATGAAGCGGAACAGGGGAAAAATAAGAAATTCCTAAGAAACAGATAAACAATTATGGATAATTTTGTGTTAGAATGTCAAAGTAATAAATGAAGTTCTGACAGACTGTTGTTATGGTACGTTGTGTAGCCAGGAGGGAATTTCAGGAAAGGTACGGTTATAAAACCATGAAATTATTATCTGTGGCAATCCCCTGTTATAATTCACAAGAATATATGAGAAAGTGTATCGACTCACTGCTTATTGGCGGCGAGGATGTAGAGATTCTGGTTGTGGATGACGGCTCTAGTGATAAGACGGCAGAGATAGCTGACGAATATGAAGCGCGCTACCCGACTGTTGTAAAGGCAATTCACAAGGTAAACGGCGGCCATGGTTCTGCAGTTAATGAAGGGCTTGCACATGCAACGGGTCTGTACTTTAAGGTGGTGGACAGTGATGATTGGGTAAAGGACAGTGCTTATCTCAAGATTCTGGACACGCTGCGCGAGATTATAGCAGACGGCTCTGTGCTTGATATGCTCATCAGTAATTTTGTCTACGAGAAAGAGGGAGAGAAGAAGCATAAGGTCATGAAATACCGTCATGCGCTTCCACAGGATAAGATTTTTGGGTGGAATGAAGTAAAGCATTTCCGTAAAGGGCAGTATATTCTTATGCATTCTGTAATCTTCCGCACAAAGCTCTTGAAAGAGTGTGGTTTGAAACTGCCGGAGCATACTTTCTATGTGGATAATATTTTTGTATTTGAACCGCTTCCTTTTGTGAAGAATATGTATTATCTGGATGTTAACTTTTACCGCTATTATATAGGAAGAGAAGACCAGTCTGTCAATGAGAACGTCATGATAGGCAGAATCGATCAGCAGATTAAGGTCAATAAGATAATGGTAGATTATTTTGTGGAAAATAAGGCTAAAATCTGCAGTGGACGCAAATTGAAGAACTATATGTTAAACTATCTGGAAATTATTACAGTTATTTCTTCTATTATGCTGATTCGTTCTGGTACGGAAGAGAACTTTAAAAAGAAGGTAGAACTCTGGAAATATATCAAGCAGAAAGATATGGGGCTGTATATGAGGCTACGTTACGGAGTGCTTGGTAATTCCATGAATCTGCCGGGAAAAGGCGGCAGGAAGATATCTGTGGAAGGATATAAGATATGCAGAAGATTTTTCAAATTTAATTAAGACTTTTATCATATATGAGAGAATCATAAAAGCCGGATGCCCTTTTGTTCAGGTCATTCGGCTTTTTCATAAAATATTTTTGAACGCATGTTTACAATATTTCGGGTTTTCTTTTATGTCGTCCCTGCAATCCATGATAGAAATGAATCAACACATCGGAGCGGTATACGATACCGTACATGAAGGCGGCCATGATAAAGGCGGTAAGCACATCAAAAACGGAATGCTGTTTGATTAATGTGGTTGACATAATTATGGAGATACATAAAATCAACGAACCGATTCGGATGCCCTTCTTATCCGCCAAATGTCTGCTTCTCATGACTGCGATGTGAGTGCCGATGGAGTTATACACATGGATGCTGGGCCAGAGGTTTGTGGGCGTATCAGCTTTGTACAACATGGCCACAAGCTGGGTAAATATATTGTCCCGCGGCATGGTATAGGGTCTTAGGTGGTGTCCGTTTGGCCAGAAGGTGGATACTAACAAAAAGACTGTCATGCCTGTAAACAGGAAGGTGCAGGTCCTGAAATAGTCATCCTTATCTTTAAAGAAGCAATATAGCACCACAGATGCCACATAAACAAACCACAGCAGATAAGGGACCACGAATACTTCGCAGAAGGGAATATGATCATCCAGCGCCACATGGATAATTCTGTAATGACTTGTGACAGTTTTTTCCAGATGCCTAAACCACATGAGATAGATCATCCCATAAATGATCAGAGGAAGACCATGTCGGTATGTCTGCCAGAATTTGATAAGACCGGCCTTAACTGCGTACTTTCTTTTTATAATGTTTTCCATATAATGATATACATCCTTGTCTGAATATTGAGTTGTTGGCCGCTGCATAGGATTACATGTCCATTGTCTTCATTTGTAAATATGCTTCGGCGCTGTATTTTACTGTTACAAATTATATGTACTGTGGCAGAATCTTATTCTTGTACCGCGATGGCTTGTATCGCTGTTCCCTTATGCGGTGCCAGTATGAATTCCACTTTTTATGAGATATATCATAGCAGATTAGGGTTAAAAGTCAAAATAAGAATTCCATAAAGATTTCTTAATTTTTCATGAAATTCTGGCCATTATGACAAAGGATTTATATTGCGTAGAATTCCTTCTTTATGATATACTAACAGACAGTTGGGCAATGATAGCAAGAGAAAGGCAGGAACAAGGAATGTATTCATTAGATGAAGTGAGAAATGTGGACCCTGAAATTGCGCAGGCAATAGTAGATGAGCAGAATCGTCAGAATTCCCATATAGAGCTTATCGCATCCGAGAACTGGGTGAGCAAGGCAGTTATGGCGGCAATGGGAAGCCCGCTTACGAACAAGTATGCGGAAGGATATCCGGGTAAGAGATATTACGGCGGCTGCGAGTGTGTTGATGTGGTGGAGGAACTGGCTAAGGAGCGCGCCAAAGAATTATTTGGCTGTGAGTATGTCAATGTACAGCCTCATTCCGGTGCGCAGGCTAATATGGCAGTGTTTTTTGCAGTGTTGGAGCCGGGAGATACCTTTATGGGTATGAATCTGGACCACGGCGGACACTTGTCTCATGGTTCACCGGTCAATATGTCAGGTAAGTATTTCCACTGCGTGCCTTACGGCGTCAATGATGAGGGATTCCTTGATTATGATAATGTACGTAAAATTGCGCTGGAATGTAAACCCAAAATGATCGTGGCGGGTGCTTCTGCCTATGCGAGAACCATAGACTTTAAGAAATTCAGAGAGATTGCGGATGAAGTGGGCGCTGTATTGATGGTGGATATTGCTCACATTGCAGGTCTTGTGGCGGCGGGACTGCATCCAAGTCCGATTCCTTATGCGCATGTGACGACTACAACGACACATAAGACTCTACGCGGGCCCCGCGGCGGTATGATTATGTCCAGCCAGGAAACAGCGGATAAATATAATTTTAATAAGGCTATTTTCCCGGGTATTCAGGGCGGCCCCCTCATGCATGTGATTGCGGCCAAAGCCGTATGCCTTAAGGAAGCGTTGTCTGATGACTTTAAAGTTTATATGAAGAATGTAGCGGATAACGCGCAGGCACTGTGCAAGAGCCTGCAAAAGAGAGATATCAAGATTGTTTCCGGCGGTACGGACAATCATCTGATGTTAGTTGATTTGACAAATTATGATCTGACGGGTAAGGCAGTGGAGAAATTGTTAGACCAGGCGCATATCACAGCCAATAAGAATACAATTCCCAATGACCCGAAGTCTCCGTTTGTAACCAGCGGTATCCGTTTGGGTACGCCTGCGGCTACATCCAGAGGATTAAACACAGAGGACATGGACCAGGTGGCTGAGGCGATTGCCATTGTAATTAAGGAAGGCGAGGCAGGCATAGATAAGGCCCAGGCCATCATCAAGACACTGACGGACAAATATCCGTTAATTTAAAATAAGTACGTATTAAGGGAGAAAAGGCATGATTCAAATTGCGGTATTAGGATATGGCACTGTGGGCGGCGGTGTGGTGGAAGTGATTGAGACCAATAAAGCTGATATCAATAAGAAGGCGGGGGAAGATCTTGCGGTAAAGTATATTCTGGATTTGAGAGATTTTCCAGGTGACCCCTATGCGCACAAAGTGGTGCATGACTATAACATCATTTTAAATGATCCTGAGGTGACGGTAATCTGTGAGACCATGGGCGGCACAAAGCCCGCTTATGATTTCACAAAACAGGCGCTTCTTTTGGGGAAGAGCGTGTGCACTTCCAACAAGGAACTGGTGGCGGCGCATGGTCCGGAACTGATCAGGATTGCTAAGGAGAATCATTGCAATTACCTGTTTGAGGCCAGTGTGGGAGGCGGCATTCCCATCATCCGTCCCCTCAATTATTCCTTGACGGCGGAGAAGATTGACGGTATCACTGGTATTTTGAACGGCACCACGAACTATATTCTGACGAAGATGGACAAAGAGGGTGCTGATTTTGAGGATGTATTAAAAGAAGCACAGGAGAAGGGCTATGCGGAGAGAAATCCGGAAGCTGACGTGGAGGGATACGATGCCTGCCGTAAAATAGCCATTCTTTCCTCACTTATGTCCGGCAGAAACGTAAGATATGAAGATATTTATACAGAAGGTATCACGAAGATAACCGCGGCGGATTTTAAATATGCAAAGCAGATGGATAAATCGATCAAGCTGCTTGCCATGAGCAGAGATACAGAGAAAGGATTCTTTGCGATGGTAGCGCCCTTTATGATTTCCAGAGAGCATCCGCTCTTTAGCGTGAACGGTGTATTTAATGCGGTTTATGTCCACGGCAATATGCTGGGGGACTCCATGTATTACGGGAGAGGCGCAGGCAAACTTCCCACAGCCAGTGCAGTCGTATCCGACGTGGTGGACTGCGCAAGGCATCCGGGCAAAACCATTATGTGCTTCTGGGATGAGGAAAAGGTGGATGTGGCGGACATTTCCAGCGGGGAACGGAAGTTCTTTGTGAGAGTTAAGGCACAACAGAGAGAGGCAGCTATGGCGGCTTTTGGTTCTCTGGCGGAAGTGAATGTGGGCATAGCAGAAGAGTTTGCTTTTATGACGCAGGTGATGTGTGAAAGCGAATTCAATGAAAAGCTGGAGAAGACTGGCGGCTGTCTGAACAGGATCCGCATCATGTCGTAACGGATGGCGGCGGCTTTTCGTTAGGAAGTAATTTTGAAATTGTATCAGAGTCAGAAAATATCTTGCCAGATGATAGGAAATCTCCCTGTCATTGCGGCAAGATGTTCTGATGTGGAGGATTAAGATGAACAAAGTTGTGAAATTTGGAGGGAGTTCCCTTGCAAGCGCAGAGCAGTTTAAGAAGGTGGAGACGATCATTCGTGGGGACGTAGAGCGCCGTTTCGTGGTGCCTTCTGCGCCTGGCAAACGCTCTTCTGACGATACGAAAGTGACGGATATGCTGTATGCCTGCTATGATTTGGCAGAGAATGACCAGGATTTTACAAAGCAGCTGCAGGACATTAAGAATAGATATCAGGAAATCATTTCAGGGCTTTCCCTGGAGCTTTCTCTGGAAGAAGAGTTTCGGGTGATCGAAGATAATTTCCGTAAGAAAGCCGGGGCTGATTACGCGGCTTCGAGAGGCGAATATTTAAACGGTATTATCATGGCGCAGTACCTGGGCTTTACCTTTGTGGATGCGGCGGAAGTGATTCGCTTTAAAGAAGATGGGGAATATGACCCGGAACTGACCAATAAATTAATGCGGGAACGTCTTTCCACAGTGGAATCGGCTGTGGTTCCCGGTTTCTACGGGGCTTACGAGGATGGAACGGTCAAGACCTTTTCCAGGGGCGGCTCCGATATTACAGGCTCTATTGTGGCCAGGGCTATCAAGGCCAATGTATACGAGAACTGGACGGACGTTTCAGGGTTCTTGATTGCAGACCCCAGGATTATCTATAAACCCGAGGGGATTGAGACGATTACTTACAGAGAGCTGCGGGAGCTTGCTTATATGGGAGCCTCCGTCCTGCATGAGGATGCCATTTTTCCGGTGAGAAGTGAGGGCATTCCCATCAATATCCGCAATACCAATGCACCGGACGATAACGGCACATGGATTGTGGAGAGTACCTGTCAGAAGTCCAAGTACGTCATTACGGGTATTGCCGGTAAAAGAGGTTTCTGTGCGGTGAATATAGAGAAAGAAATGATGAATTCAGAGATTGGTTTTGGCCGTAAAGTACTGCAGGCTTTTGAGGAGAACGGCATTTCTTTTGAGCATGTACCCTCCGGGATTGATACCATGACGGTGTTTGTACATCAAGATGAGTTCATGCATAAAGAACAGAAGGTAGTATCCGGTATCCACAGGCTGGCGGATCCCGATGCCATTGACATAGAGGCGGATTTAGCGCTGATTGCAGTGGTTGGACGTGGTATGAAATCCACCCGTGGTACGGCAGGCAGAATCTTTTCCGCTCTGGCCCATGCCAATGTCAATGTCAAGATGATCGATCAGGGTTCCAGCGAGTTAAACATTATTATTGGCGTTGCCAATGCGGATTTTGAGACGGCCATCAAGGCGATTTATGACATCTTTGTACTGGCGCAGATATAAAATTTTGCAATTATTTAGGAGCGCCCTCATAATGAAATAAAAGGCGGACCCAAAATGACATTGGATACGAAGTAGTCGTTTTCATGAAGGATGCGGGCCAAACTGTTATGAATTTTGTGAGTTTTTGTTAAAAAATATTGGTTTTTTGAAATGATTATGGTATAATTATGCTAATGTCGAGCTGTCTATAGGATTATTGATGGGCAATATTACAAATCAAAATTTTTATTCTTGGAGGGTAGTATGGCGAATCAACAAGCAGAAGCATTGGTGTATACGAACGACCAATGTGTGGGATGTCACAAATGTATCTCAGTTTGTCCCGTCCTGACTGCCAACAAAGCGGTAGAGGAGAACGGACAGAACAAAATCATAGTGGATGGAAAACAGTGTGTTGCCTGCGGCGCCTGTTTTGATGCCTGTGCGCATGGGGCAAGAAGTTACAACGATGACACAGAGCGTTTTTTTGAGGATTTGAGAAAGGGAGAAAAGATATCTCTTTTGCTTGCACCGGCTTTTTTGGCAAATTATCCAAGAGAGTATGCCAATGTTCTTGGAGGACTTAAGAAACTCGGTGTAAATCGCATCATCAGCATCAGTTTCGGTGCAGATATCACAACATGGGGATATATTAAGTATATTACAGAACATAATTTTACGGGAGGTATCTCCCAGCCTTGTCCTGCAATTGTGGGATATATCGAGAAATACATACCAGAGCTGCTTCCTAAGCTTATTCCGGTACATTCTCCCATGATGTGCGGTGCGATTTATGTTAAAAAATATATGAAGGTGTCGGATAAGCTGGCATTTATCAGTCCCTGTGTGGCGAAAAAGAATGAGATAGACGACCCGAACTGCGGCGGTTATGTATCTTACAATGTGACATTTGACCATCTGATGGACTATGTGAGGAAACATAGTATTTCAGGACCGGTGGTAACGGACGAGATTGAATATGGTCTCGGGTCTATTTATCCCATGCCTGGCGGCTTGAAAGAAAACGTCTATTGGTTCTGTGGAGAAGATGTATTTATCAGACAGATTGAAGGCGAAAAACATGCCTATGAATTTTTAGAGGATTATAAGAAAAGAGTGCTTGACAAAAAAGATCTGCCCTTTATGGTGGATGCCCTTAACTGTGCCAAAGGCTGTATTTATGGCCCAGGTGTGGAAGCGGAAAGGAGCGAATCGGACGATACGCTTTATGAGCTGCAAAAGATCAGGGAGGCAAGCAAGAAAAACGATCGGCGACATGCTTTTAGCAGAAAGCTTACGCCTAAGCAAAGGCTTGACAGACTGAACAGGCAGTTTAAGAAATTGGATATCAACGATTTTATCAGACATTATACAGATCGGTCTAAGGGGCTGGAAATCAAGCACCCCAGTGCGGCAGAAGTAGATGAAATCTTTGCTTCTATGGATAAGCGTACAACACTAGAGAAGTCCATTGACTGTTCCGCCTGTGGATATGCTACCTGCGGGGAAATGGCGGCGGCTATCTATAACGACTGTAATAATAAGAATAATTGTATTCAGTACATAAAAGGCAAGGTGGAGCAGGAGAGCGAAGCGGCAAAACAGATGGCCCTTGAAGTGGAAGGCAAGAACGAGGAACTTCGGACTAAGAATGAGCTGATTGCAGGACTGATTGCCGAGGTTCAGGTGGATTTTGACAGCTTGGATACATCGATTGGCGAGATGTCTATTGGCAACAACAGCAACGCGGAAGAGAGCACGGGTATTTCCGTTTCCATGGGTGAAGTAGTGTCCTTCTGTGATCAGCTGCAGGAAGCACTGGAGAAGATTCAAGGGCTTCTGGTGAAGCTGGAAGATAACAACGAAGAGATTACGAATGTGGCCGAGGAGACGAATCTGCTCGCGCTCAATGCCAGCATCGAGGCGGCGAGAGCAGGAGAATCTGGAAGAGGGTTTGCTATCATTGCAGAAAATATCAAGAAACTGGCTGATTCTTCTAAGGATACGGCGAGTGACAGTGATTCTAATAAAGAACAGATTCAGGTGGCAATCACAGAACTCCTTGGCAAAGCCGGTAAGCTGATTGAGATTATTGACAGTGTCAACCTGAGGGTGACTAATCTGGCGGCTTCCACAGAAGAAATTGCAGCATCTGCCGATATGGTAAGTACTATTTCGACAGATCTGAAAGAAAAACTTGCGCAGTTAAATTCATAATTTTTTAGAGAAGGTGTAAGAGAAAAAGGACTTTGCTGGGGGATGCAGAGTCCTTTTTCTTGACAAAAGCTAAAATTATGTAAGCTAGATTGTTAATAGCCCAATTCTTCGCCTACCAGATATACTTTAATTCTACCGGTGTGCATACTTCTTCTTGTCACCACGATCTGATTGCAGAAACATTCTGGCGAGAGACAATTTTGGCAGACACCGGTAACGGCGCAGGGAAGATTCCGGTTCAGGCGGATGGCATTGGCGGGAGAGGCCATACTGTGCACTCTTGCAACGCCGGCCGGTACATCAGTCACCACTTTATTCATGCC
>CAJUFU010000031.1:0-4686 GCA_910585555.1 uncultured Lachnospiraceae bacterium | reverse complement strand
TATGATGACATGGCTGGGGCCCTGAATCAAACAAGCAACACGGTTTCCGTTACCGTCAATATTGATGAGCTCTCCGTCTGTGGTAATGGCATTGGTACTCATCAGATAATAATCTGCCAGGACTGTCTTGGCATAAATTTGTCTGGCCTCTTCCGGGGTTTTGGCGGCAGAACGGTCTAACAGTTCATACGTTCCTTTTTGTAAAGCTTCCATGAGCCCGCATTCCTTGATACTCTCGCTGCCGCCCCAGCCAATGATGGAGCCTTCTGGAAGTTCTGCCAGGATAGCCTGGGTGCAAGCGGCGGATGATTCAAAATAGAATCCCTCCATATTGCGCTTTTTTAGATTTTTGATGATGGTTTCTGCCTGTCTGGCAAAAGCAGTCTGTTTGTGTGACATAGCGTTCCCTCGATTCTTATGAATATTTTGATAAAAGTATAACATTAAATCTTAAGGGAGTGCAATATTTGCTTCTAGCAAAAGTACTGCTGAGAGTTAAATTAACAGTTAATAATGCAAAAATAGATATAAAATTAGAAAATAATAATAAAAATAGAATATAGAAAAATTTCTTTAAGAAATTTCGAAAAATGTATTGACAAATACAGATCTAGTGATATAATAAAATCATAAAGAAACACTTCATATAGATAATCTAAAAGAAAGAGAGGTACAGTCCACCAAAAACTTAAAGTAGTAAAGTAATTTAGAAAAAGTGAATAAGAGACCAATGATCAAACAAAACAAGAAGCGGAATCGAGTACATGGTAGAGGGTAGCGAATCGAAAAAGAAGATGAGAAGAAAAAGACGCTACAGTATATGCATACGAGAGAAGAGGATGGAAAGAGGACGTGGAGGAAAAGTGGAGGTAAAGGCCATTGGATAGTGTAGTATAGAAGCGGGTATTGATTCTTAAGAGAATGAATACCCGCTTCGCTTTGCGTTCAGGAAATATTCAGAAATTTCTAGATTCTATCTTCGGATTTGTCAAACTTTCAGAAGACTTCCCTGAGGATTTGTAAAAGATTTGTAAAATTCCTTTTACTTTTTGTTGAAATCATATATAATATATATATATTATACGGTTGTTTAGAGAGGCAAGGATGCCCGGATTTTAGACCCCATGGAGGGAGTATATGGTTATAAAGCATAATATGATGGCTGAGAATGCCAATAGAATGTTTGGACTGACGACGAAAGCGAAATCCAAAAATATGGAGAAGCTTGCGTCAGGATATAGAATCAATCGCGCGGCAGATGATGCGGCGGGGCTTTTTATTTCTGAAAAGATGCGGCGGCAGGTCAGAGGACTTACGCAGGCTTCCGACAATTGTCAGGAGGGTGTTTCGCTGGTGCAGATTGCGGACGGAGCGATGAATGAAGTGCATGACATGCTGCAGCGGGGTGCGGAGTTGTGTGTGAAGGCTGCAACCGGGACACTGACTGACGTGGACCGCAGTTATATTCAGATGGAAATCAAGCAGTTACTGCAAGAGATTAACAATATTGGGGAGCGGACTACCTATAATGAGATACCCATATTACAGGGAACCGGTTTCCAATTTTTTGATGACGACCCATCGATTATTGCAGTGGGCGGTCTGCCGGCCTGGGTGCCGGTAGGCTCGAAGAATAATCTGAATGAATCGTATACTACCAAAGAAACTTATAAGTATACGGATATAAACGGTAACCCGGCCACGGCGGTTTTTGATATCACCCATGAAGCGGCGACAATAGATTTCAGACAGTTTCATGGTTCAGAAAGCCAGATAAAAGAATTGATTGGTAATGGTTTCTATAGTACATGCTGTACTTGTACCAATCATTATAGTATCAAATTTACAGGAGGGACTTCCAGCAAAATGGAAGTCAGCGGAAACCATTATATTTACAATATCGGGATTGAGGGCGCAAAAGATGCCAGCGAATTGATTCAGCGTATTTTGAAGGGAACGGATAATGGAAATCCCCGCGGACATTTTACCAAGATGGTAGAGGAAAACGGCAGGCTGATTGTGTATGACGACAGGTGTAATGCGTCAATGCCGGTATTGCCTGTTGGTAACGGGAGCACATTTGGAACTTGGGATGGGTGGCGTAATCATCAGTTTTGGATTGAGGCAAATGGCGTATTTGGACGATTTGGTCCTGGAGTTGCCTATTCGATAGATGAGATACAGAATTTTGCCAGAAGTCAGAAGGTGCATATACAGGCGGGCTGTGAACCTGGACAGCATATTGAGATAGCCCTTCCTTTTATCTCCACGCTTGTGATGGGAATCAGCAATGTGGATGCAAGCACACAGGAAGGGGCCGGAGAAGGGATCATTGCTTTAAAAAAGGCGATAGAATATGTGGGCAACGAAAGAAGCCGTATGGGTGCATATCAGAATCGCCTGGAGCACACGATAAATAATCTGGACAATGTGGTTGAAAATACGCAGGCATCTGAATCCAGGATACGGGATGCGGATTTAGCGAAATTGATGGTGGAGAATGTGATCAATCAGGTTTTGTCACAGACGGGGCAGGCTATGATAGCGCAGAGTAATCAGAACAGAGAAAGCGTATTGGGTTTGTTACAATAATTTAGGAAGAAAATGAGTAGGAGGCGTCTTTGGTTATATACCAGAGGCGCCTTGCTGCTGTCTGGAATCTTTATGCTATGGGGCGGATATGGTAAATTAGGGAAAAGGAAAAAATATGGTGGCTTTTTTCATAAAAATAAGTTATAGTATAATTGCGGTATACTATATGTTGTATACTCAAAAATTTTAAATACATATAATAGAGCAAAATGAATAATTAATGCCGCAACAGGCAGCCTGTAGCAAGCGGGCTATGGAAAGGATACGGTTTTTATATGGGAAAGTTACAAAACAGAAGAAAAAAACTTTTGGGTAAAGGGTATGATGAAGAGGAATTGGAGGATGAAGAGGAAGAACTGGATGATGATGAGTATGAAGACGACGAAGACGAGGAGGAAGAAGAATTAGACGAGGAAGATGATGACGAGGACGACGAAGAGTTAGACGAGGAAGATGATGACGAGGACGACGAAGCAATAGACGAAGATGATGAAGACGATGAGGAATATGACGAAGAAGAGCGGCGCGAATATCGGCATAAGAGACGCGTACGTAACCAACTCATAGCATATTCGGTGGTTTTTGTTATATTGTTGGCCCTTTTGTCAGGAGGCGTAGTCCTTGGCAGTAAGGTAGTTTCTTCCGTGAAAGAGAAAAGGCAGGCGAAAGAGGCGATGAAGCAACAGGAGGAAGAGGCAGCGCAGGAGGCCGAGGAGATAGTGATTGATACACCGGAACCGGTCATGGAAGAGAGCGGAGAAGATATTTATGAGGAACTGGTAGAGACATCCATTGCGGACATGCCCTTAGAAGATAAGGTTGCCGGACTTTTTATTGTGACGCCGGAGTCCATTACAGGTGTGACAACAGCTACGCAGGCTGGCAACGGTACACAGGAGGCGTTGAACCAGTATCCGGTGGGAGGATTGATTTATTTTGGGCAAAACATCCTGGATGAGGAGCAGATTAAGGAGATGCTGTCCAATACGAAATCAATGAGCCGATATCGTATTTTCTTAGCGGTAGATGAGGAAGGCGGTTCAGTCAGCCGGGTTGCAAACAGCAGCGTGGAAGTAACAAAAGTGGAAGACATGGCGGTGATTGGAGAATCTGGTGATCCTGCGAAGGCGCAGGAGAGCGGAGAAACGATTTCTGCATACCTGAAAGACCTGGGATTTAACCTGGATTTTGCACCAGTGGCGGATGTGGTTCCGGAAGGGGGAAATGATGTACTTGGTGACCGCTCTTTTGGTTCCGATCCTGCGGTGGCAGGGGAGATGGTCAGAGGTTTCGTGACGGGACTGCAAGATCCCAAGATGAGTGCCTGCCTGAAGCATTTTCCAGGATTGGGCGAGGCAACAGAGGATACCCATGAGACCTGGGCAGAGATTACGAAGACCCTTGATGAGATGAGAGCTTCCGATTTTGTTCCCTTTCAGGCGGGAATCGAAGCCGGAGCAGATTTTGTGATGGTAAGCCATGTGACGGCATCGGCAGTGGATTCCAATTCTCTGCCAAGCTCCCTGTCAGAGAAAGTCATTACGGACATTTTGAGAAATGAACTGGGATTTGAGGGCGTGATCATTACGGATGCGCTTAATATGACAGCCATAACTGATTACTATACACCGGAAGAGGCGGCAGTGATGGCGATAGAGGCAGGGGCAGATATGCTCCTGATGCCCGATGATTTCACGAAAGCTTATGAAGCGCTTTTGGCGGCAGTTAAGGATGGAACGATATCGGAAGAAAGAATCAACGATTCGCTGCGGAGAATATATCGGGTGAAATGTAAAGAGGATAAGCCGCAGATGTGACGAAAAAATCTGTATAATAAGTGTGGAAAAGGGATATTTCAGGCGAGTTCTTGAGATATCCCTTAGTTATTGCGCGATGTAGTATAGGAGGCTTGACAATTTATCATTATTTGGGTAAAATTGATTTTCAACTGGAATTTGTACTGCAAATAAGGTTTAGGAGGACATTATGAATATGGAACACTTGAAAGACAACGGAATAGATATTGCGGTTATTTCCAGTGAGGTAGTGTAAAATAGTTTGTGTCTTTGGAAAAAAATACCTCTTTTTTGGTAA
>CAJUFU010000030.1:14627-37948 GCA_910585555.1 uncultured Lachnospiraceae bacterium | reverse complement strand
GAGCAACGGCCTTCTAAGCCGTGGGTCGGGGGTTCGAATCCCTTCGAGCACGTTTTGGGACAAAGTGCGGACGACAGAGTCCGGTTTGTCCTTTTATGGTGGGTATGGCGCAGTCGGCTAGCGCGCCAGATTGTGGCTCTGGAGGCCGAGGGTTCGAGTCCCTCTATCCACCTTTAACATGGGAGTGTGCGGAGCACGGTCTGGTATTACCAATAATGGGCTATCGCCAAGGGGTAAGGCACAGGACTTTGACTCCTGTATTCGCTGGTTCAAATCCAGCTAGCCCAGTTACGGAGCACTAGCTCAGTCGGTAGAGCACCTGACTTTTAATCAGGTTGTCGGGGGTTCGAATCCCCCGTGCTTCATTAAAAATGGAAAGAATGTGGATGGGGATTCGAACCCCAGTTTGACATCCCCCGTGCTTCATTCTTATAATGTATTCAACACAAAGCAGCCCGTTTCCGGACTGCTTTGATTTTCTCAGGGATTCAGCGTAAACGTTCCGGAATGGAGGTAATTATGGAACAGACAAAAGAAAACAAAATGGGCACTATGCCCGTCAATAAGTTGTTGATTAGCATGTCCTTGCCCATGATGGTGTCTATGCTGGTACAGGCTCTTTACAATGTGGTGGACTCTATTTTCGTATCCCGCATCAATGAAAACGCATTGACGGCGGTGTCTTTGGCGTTCCCTATCCAGACGCTGATGATTGCCGTGGCAGGCGGTACTTGTGTGGGTATCAATGCGGTGCTGTCCAAGGCGCTGGGGGAGAAACAGCAGCAAAAGGCCAATGAAACGGCTGTAAACGGCATAGTCTTGATGGGGATAAGTTATATTCTCTTTTTATTGGTGGGGCTGTTCGGAACACGGGCTTTTTACTTAAGTCAGACAAAGGATGCGCAGATTGTGCAGTATGGGGTGGAGTATCTGAGCATTGTGTGCAGCTGTTCTATCGGGTTGTTTGCACAGTTTACTTTTGAGCGCCTTTTGCAATCTACGGGCAGAACGTTTTATATTATGATTACCCAGGGAACCGGTGCTATTATCAATATCATATTGGACCCTGTCTTCATCTTCGGCCTGTTTGGTATGCCCAGAATGGGTGTGGCAGGTGCGGCGGTGGCTACCGTAACGGGGCAGATCATTGCAGGTACTTTTGCGCTGCTGATCAATTATAAGAAAAATGATGATATTCAGATAAAGTTTAAAGGGCTGCATCTGGAAAGAGAGATTGTGGGACAGATTTATAAGATTGGAGTGCCGTCCATGATCATGCAGGCGATCGGCTCTGTGATGACTTATGGCATGAATCTGATACTGATTTCCTTTACCTCCACAGCGACGGCTGTATTCGGCGTATATTTTAAGCTGCAGAGTTTTGTGTTCATGCCGGTTTTTGGTTTGAATAATGGTTTGGTGCCGATTCTTGCATATAATTTTGGAGCGGGCAGAAGAGATCGTTTTATCAAAGCCTTGAAATGCGGTATTTTATATGCGGTCAGTATCATGTTTGTGGGATTGGTGATTTTCCAGACGATTCCGCAGGTGTTGTTGGGATTCTTTGAGGCATCGGATGAGATGTTAAGAATTGGGGTGCCGGCCCTGCGTATTATCTGTTTAAGTTTTCTGCCGGCGGGATTTGGCATCGTCTGCGGCACAGCCTTTCAGGCGCTCGGAAATGCAGTCTACAGCATGATCGTTTCCATTGCCAGGCAGCTGGTAGTGCTTCTGCCGGCCGCATACCTGTTATCCCTTCTGGGAAATGTGAACTATGTGTGGTGGGCGTTTCCCATTGCAGAGGTGATGTCGCTGACGGTGACGATTATTTTTCTGATTCGTATTAACCGCAGAGTGATTCGCTATATTGACACTGACAGATGAAAATGATATGATACATGGGCGGGTAGTTTAGACCGCATGGGCGGATGTGGCGGAATTGGCAGACGCGATGGTTTTAGGTGCCATTGGGTGACCGTGCAGGTTCGAGCCCTGTCATCCGCATTTAAAGGGGTGTCGCTCAATTATCTAATTTGAGGATTTTGCGACACCCCTTAAATTTCATTCAAAATAACACTCGTTTAGTAACTCGATGATAGATTGCAACACAATTTAGCGAAAAAATAAACTGTATTACAACAAAATATTGACAAATGAAAATATGCATGTGATAATATTATTGAACCACTGAAAGCGTGAATGCGTCGTAGGTGGTGTTTCTATTTCTTTGGGTAAATTACAAGTCCATATTTTTCATGGCTGGCTTTTTCGTTAAAAATTCCATTAGCAGAGAAAGTTGCCATTACACTTCCAACAAATTCTTTATTAATCAAATTTCCAACCCTGTTGGGAAGCTCTTTGTTTTTAACGCGAGTCAAATAATATAAATGAACAAAATAAGAAATAAAATCGCAAATTTGAATAAAGTGTGATTCTTTGGAATCCTTTTCCAGTACATCTTCAATCATATTTTTGATAGGTTTATTAATATAACCTCCAAATTGTGATTGAATTGGATTATACGCCCTTATACTTCGAGCGGTTTTTCTCATGGGAGAAATACGCCCTTTATCCGTTATCAGTAGGAAATTCCAACTTCCCTGGCTGTCGTTTTCGATTCTTTGGATATTATATGTAAGTGCATTTTCTAAAATATGGTAATCAGAGGTCGTGATTGATGTTTTATCAATTATGACATTGATAGCAGAAATATTAAGGGATGCAATCATTAAAGTGTATTTCTTTAAAATATCTATCTTTTGAGAATGAGACCAATTATATGCCCTATATGGATTCTTGTCAGTCAAAAAATGTTTTGTGTGCATTTCTTGACTTGTGTGAAAACCATATTCTTTTTTCAAAGCAGAGCGTAATGCTTTTACAATATTATAATTTTCTTGCCATGAACTACTGGGCATATATATGCTGGTTAAAATAAAAGCTTCACTTGAAGAAGTATTTAAACCATCATCTCCAGTTTCATCACAATAAACAATTTGGGTTTCCATAATTCAATCTCCTGCATTTTAGGCTGCTTTTGTTAAGTAGAGTTATTTTTGAGCGGGATGTCTATTTCCCAGATCATAACCGCACTTTCAATACATGTAGTTATAATTAACATCATATAACATGTTCCACCTAAAAGTAAACATAGTACTAAAATGTATTATAAGTAAATAGAAGTAGAAATGGATATCGATGATTCAACTATAGTATTCTATTATAAATTATAGTAGAAAATCTGCTAGAAAGAAGAGGGAGTATGCCGATGCTCTCGGCGTAGATGTAACTGAAATCATTGAGGTTTAGAGAGGAGAAGAGACAGTGGCAAAAGTATTCAGAGTTTATGCAGACCGGAAAAGAAGTGCTTAAGAGGCGTTAAGAGGGGCACTTCTTTTTTAATGACAAGATTTGTACATTTTATGACAATTAGCTGGGAATCGTGAAACTTTTTGCTATAATGATTCGTATAAGTAATAGGGAGTCATAAGAGGGGAGGACGTCTATGGACATCGGTAATCTTTGGAACAGCTTGTATACGAGTCAGTTGATCGGTACACAGATGTATGGTCTGCAATCCGACCCGTTTAGCAGCTACGGCGGATATGGGGATGTCTGGCAGGCAAGTCCCTGGCAATACGGCCTGCAGACTGGTGCGTTATATGGCACGGATATGTTATCTACGTGGCAAAACAGCGGTTTTATGAATACGCTGAATCAGGCTCTGACAAAGTATACGGAGGGTCTTAAGGAGGGGAATGGTACAGAGACAGATACTGGCATGGAGGTATCTGTACATAAGGGAAATGTGCTCCAGATGGGACTTGATAAGGCCTTGGTATATCTGCCGGAGGAACAAAAGATAATGATTGTGCAGACATCCGGCAACGGCAAGACAGCGGAAAATGCAGTGTCTGCGGGCGGAAGAAGAAACACAGAGCAGGCAGGTACGGCAAGGACAAAAATGACAGATGTGTCAGGAGGGGAAAAGATAGAGGAAAAGGGAATTCTGGTAGATCAAAGACGGGCAAGGGCCCAGGCTGCATATCGAAGAACGCAGTCGGCAAGGCAGCGAAACTCTCTATGGGCCAAAGAGAAAACGGGGATTTAGAACCCCTTTTCTTTCAGCTCACAAACCAGATGCACATAGAATTCTCTCACATCAAAGCCGGGGATATTTTCTCTGTTTAGATCAATCACATCACCGTGAGAAATGCCGCGTCCCTTCTGGGTAGTCAGCAGAGTGAAACGCTCTCCGAAACGGGCGCTCTCCGTACAGACCAGGCCATCATTGGCCCCGTCGAAATGTCTGACTAAGGGATAGGCCATATTTAAGGGGAATCTTCCGCTGGATGCACAGTTCATCTGACTGCCCACACTCTGATAATAAACGTCAGGGTGGTTGGGCAGTTTTTCGTTGAGATGTTCGCAGGAAGAAGCGGTAAGGTCATGCACCGCAGACAGAAAGTCTGGATTGGAATCCCCGCATTTCTTCAGGGCCGCGTTGTACTTGCGGGCAACACTTCTTTGCACTTTTTCCGGTATTTTATCCAGAAGATAATCGGCGAAAATACAGCCCCTGTGAGGCGTGTTGATGGTGGTGAGGGAGGCTGTGTAAGGGGCCATCCCACAGGCGCTGATGGCGTAACGGCTGTCAAGGCCGCCCTTGGAGTGTGCAATGATGTTCACCTTTCCACAGCCGGTCTGCTCCACAATATCCTTGATGCGTTTTGCCAGTTCCTGGCCGCAGGAGGCTATGGAAGCGGCCGACTGCTGGCTGCCGTAATAGATCAGGGCGCCGTTTTGTTTCAGGGCGAAGGGAATTCTTCCCCAGTAATTAAAAAATCTGAAATCCCGGAAAAACACACCGTGTACCAGAAGCAGGGGATATTTGGTTGCACAGATCTGGCTCGTAGCACGGACTTGGTCCAAAAGATATTTCTCGTTTTCAAATAGGACTTCCCTTGAGCAGATGGCGATAATACGGCACAGTGCCCAGATATGGACGAGGGGAATCCAGCCGCATACAATACCGATGATACGCCATTTGATTCCTAACTGGACGGAAGTAGTATATACGCGGATGATGCCGTTCCAGAACAGAACGGATTCCATCAGGATGAAAAGAAATAAAGTACAGAGGTATCTGACAACCTGCGCAAAGCCGCCGGAAGTATCGTGCCTTAGAAATAAGAAATACAACAGGAGAAACAAGGACTGCGTTATTGTGGTTGCAAGGAACAGCTGCAGCAGGGTGACGCCGTCTTCTAAGAATTGGTTTCGTCTGGTGGAGGTTTTACGGGCAGTCAGGCCGGGAAAGATGTTGATATAGACAAAAGGCAGTAAAACCGCCAGGCAGGCGGCAATAAGCCCCAGTATTCGTTTGGGGATAAAGAAAGAACTGTGCGTACTGACACCCGTGATATAAGGTATCAGCAGATTGAAATCTATCAGGATGATCAGTGCGGACAGCATTTTGCGTAAGTGTTTCATGGTAATATTCTCCCCTGCGTGTTAGGAAGCCTAAAGGCGGCTTTTCTGCCTCTATGGTAGCACAATGCAGGAGAGTTGAAAACAGAAACCGGTAAATCGACAAAGAAGAAAAAGGGACTTCGTAAAGATATTGCAGTTGTCAGTTGCATTTTTGTGTCTATGCGAGTAAGATTACAGGTGACTCTTGGCAATAGAAAAGGAATGACTGCATATGAGCACCATAAAGACAATGACACGTGAAGAACGTATGGCGACGGAATCCATTGGCAGACTGATGGTGGGAATGACGCTGCCTTCTATCTTTGCGCAGATTATCAATATTTTATACAGCATCATTGACAGGATCTATATCGGACATATGGAAGGGGTGGGAGCCAATGCTTTGACGGGCGTGGGTGTCACGTTCTGTATTACGGTATTTATCTCGGCCTTTTCCGGGTTTGTCAACAGCGGCGCGGCGCCGCTTGCGGCCATCTGGCTTGGTAAACAGGACAGAGATCATGCAGAGAAGATATTGGGCAACAGTGTCAGCTTTCTAATTGCATGTACGGTGGTGTTGATGGCCATATTTTATGCATTTCAGAGGCCTCTTTTATATCAGTTTGGAGCCAGCGATGCCACCATAGGATACGCCATGGATTATTTGACGATTTATCTGGCGGGCACGCTGTTTGTAGAGATCGCACTGGGATTAAATGCCTTTATCATCTGCCAGAGCCAGCCGCGGACGGCAATGTTTTCGGTGTTGATCGGGGCAGTGGCCAATATTATCCTGGATCCGGTCTTTATTTTTGTATTGGGTATGGGTGTCAAAGGTGCGGCCGTTGCTACCGTGATTTCCCAGGCCCTCAGTGCGGCCTGGGTCATGGTCTTTTTGATGGGGAAGAAATCTTCCTTAAAGATTCGGGCGAAGTTTTTAAAGCCGGATGCAAAGATTTTGATCAGTATCTTTTCTCTGGGCATATCTCCTTTTATCATGAGAGCCACGGAGAGTTTTATCAGTATCGTCTTAAATCATGGACTGCAGGCATACGGCGGAGATCTGCACGTGGGTGCGCTCACCATCATGCAGAGTGTGATGCAGCTTTTTTCTGCGCCAATCGGGGGCTTTACCCAGGGGATGACACCCATTATCAGTTACAATTATGGCGCGGGTAATTTCGAGAGAGTCAAGCAGTTGTACCGGTGGATGATCGGTCTGTGTTTTGGATTTATGGTGGTGACTACCGCTACAACCATGATTTTCCCGGGATTTTATGCGGGCCTGTTTACCAATGAGACGGAACTGATTGATCTGGTGTGCCGGGTGATGCCCATCTTTATGGCAGGTATGCTGGTGTTTGGATTGCAAAACGGTATCCAGCCTACATTCCTGTCTTTGGGACAGGCAATGATTTCGCTTTTTATCGCGGTGCTTAGAAAGATTATCCTGTTGATTCCGCTGGCGATTATTCTGCCACACTTTATGGGAGTCATGGGAGTTTATTATGCAGAACCTATTTCCGATGTATTGTCAGCGACAACGGCCAGTGTGCTCTTTCTTCTGAATATCCGGAAGATTTTGTCCATGGAAGCTCTTTCGAAGATTAAGTGAGTGACGCCTGAGCAGACAGCAAATTAATTCATGGCTGAACTGTTACAGAGAGTGTAAGAAATGTCTTGACAGCGCGATGCTTTCTGTGATACATTATTGCCAAGTTAAGAGGGAGTAGTTATCCTGTGTAAGCAACATACCCTGGCGTTCGCCATGTTTACACGCTTTCTAAATAGGGGATACTAGAAAGGACGAGACTTTTAGCATAATAAAAATGCTGAGGGTCTCTTTTTGTCATCTAAAAAAAGATGTACACAGAAAAAAGAGATCTTCAAGGAACGGAGGACGTTATGGAAGTGGTAATGCAGTTGGTATTATTGGCAGTGGGATTTGTGTTGTTGGTGAAAGGTGCGGACAGGTTCGTGGAAGGCGCCAGCAAGGTGGCGGAGAAATTTGGAATTCCGCAATTGGTTATCGGTCTTACAATTGTGGCTATGGGTACATCTTTGCCGGAGGCGGCGGTCAGTGTGTCCGCGGCTTTAAAGGGCAGTGCGGAGATTACCATCGGTAATATTGTGGGGAGCAATATCATGAATGTGCTTCTGATTCTGGGTATTACCGCAGCCATCAAACCCGTAGCAGTACAGAAATCCACGGTGAGATATGAAATCCCCTTCGTTATCTTGGTTTCTGCACTGTTATTGGGTGTCGGCTATACAGATAACGTAGTGGGCCGGGGGGATGGTATTATTCTCTGGGCACTGATGATCTGTTACCTGGTGTATCTGCTCATCATGTCGAAGAAAGGGGAAGCCTTACCGGAAGAAGAGGAAGTGGAGGACAAGCCCATGCCTGTCTGGATGATGCTGGTACAGATTCTTCTGGGCGGTGCGATGATTGTGATCGGTTCTGATGTGGCGGTGGATGCAGCCACAGCGCTGGCCAGAATCTTTGGCATGAGCGAGCGGCTGATCGGGCTGACAATCGTAGCTTTCGGCACTTCTTTGCCGGAACTTGTGACCAGCGTGACGGCGGCCATCAAAGGCAAAGCCGATATTGCGGTTGGTAATATTGTAGGCAGCAATATCTTCAATATTCTCTTTGTGGTAGGGACTTCGGCATTGATTACACCGGTTGCTTATGCGTCTGACTTTTTGGTGGACAGTGTGGTATGTATCGGGGCGGCTGTTCTTCTGTGGCTGTGTGTGTTTAGAAATAAGAAGCTGGGACGTTTGAGCGGCGTGGTCATGCTGGCCGGGTATGGGGGATATTTTCTTTACCTGATGCGGTAAATGTGACAAATTATACCTTAAAAAGTGCAATCTGTGCCGGATAGGATATCATAAGTGTTTTAATATAGTAAAATAAGGGCCATGAACAAAAGTGCGTTGATTACAAACATTATCAATAATCTGATTCATGGCCTGTGGTTTTATAACCTTGTTTTGGAACCCAAATACAACAGAAAGAAAACAATGCTTATTATAGCGGCGGCGGTGGCCCTATCTCAGGTAAGTATGCTGTTTCTATCTTTTTTGATGCAGCGGCAGCGGAGTATGGAAGAGACTTCTGTATCAGTGGCACAGTTTTATCTGTGCGGTTATTGTCTGACAAGTCTTATTTTTGGCATAGCCTTTGTCTGCTTTATGTCGGCCTCCGAGCCGGTCAAATCTTTGCTTTTGGTTTCGGCTTATTACAGCCTCTGGACATTTGTGTACCTATTGATCTCGGTGATTACCGACACCTATGCCGGAGCGGGAAACTGTGTGATTTGGGGACTTCGTGTGGGGGTTAACCTGCCGGTCCTCTTTTTGTATCAAAGATGGTTTAAGACGAAGATTATGCGTGTCTGCAGGGAAATACAGATTGGCTATGGGACGGTGGCGGCAACTTCGGTTTTTACCTTTATTGTGATGACGGTCGTGATTTTTTATAACGAGAGGGTGAGACGCCACGACCTGCTCTACATAGTCACCATTCTTTCCACAGGAAGTATGATGGTGATCATACATGTGCTGCTGTTTCGTTTTATTGCCCAGTCCGACTATGCCAATCAATTAAAGCAGATGCAGCTGCATGAGAAATATCTGCGGGTACAGATTCAGTCCTATGAACAGATGGAACAAAGTGCCAGACAGACAAGGCATGACTTTAGGCATCATAATATAGTCGTTGCGGAATATGCCAGAAAGAAGGACTATCAGGGGATTTTAGACTACCTGCAGGAGTATGAGGAACGGGAAGAAGAGAAGTATTGCCACACTTATTGCAGAAATCATGTGGTTAATAATTTATTGAGTGCCTACATGAATAAGTCCATACAGGAGAGAATAAAGGTGAGCACTGATATCCGGCTGGGTGAGACAGAAGAAATCTCAGATTATGATCTGGTGTCCATTCTTGCTAATATTTTAGAAAATGCGATTAACGCCTGCATGAAGGAAACGGGAGAGAGACAGCTAGAGCTTTCTTTATGTCAAAAAGGGAGCAAGTTGGTTTGTATCTGTAAAAATACCTGTACTGCCAAGGTTATGATCAAGGACGGGATTCCATGGAACCAGGAACGCACCAGCGTAGGTATAAACAGTATTATGTGTTCTGTCAAGAAATATGACGGTTCTGTCAATTTTGAGGTGGCCGGCGGTGTGTTTACATGTCAGGTGATTCTATATAACGCGGGAAGCGGAAAAATAAAGGGGGGGGGTAGAATGGCATGTTAGGCGGCTCTGTAATGATAGCCTTGATTCGGATGATAGTCAGTATCGGGGGAGTGATTCTGCTCTTTTTCCTGATGAGTGAGTCCAGGTTTGAGAAGCATAAGACAAGGATTTACTGCGCCTGTTTCTATGCGGCCTCGATTGCGATGACTTGTCTTTGGTACGCCTTTTCGCAGGAAGTTTTTGCACGGATGGGAGCGTTTGTGACCTATTTATTCTTCGGAATATTTGCTGTCTGGATAAGCCGTGATTCGGTCTATGTTTCGCTGTATAAGCTGGCTTTGATCTTCTATCTTTTATCCGTATTTTTGATTGGCGGACTTGAAATTTCAATTATATTCTTCCATAAGAATGTGTGGGCGGACATAGCGGTACGCATTGTGCTGATTGCTGTGATTGCCCTTTTCATAGATAGAAAGATGAAAAACTCTATTCGGGGTTTTTCTGAGTATGTGGAAAATGAACTGGACCGGTTCAGTGTGGCGGTCATGATGTTGAGCCTTTTCTTCGGTATCGGTTTTATTCTCAATCCGAAGATTCACGATCAGACGCCCTACCGCCTGATGCAGATTGCGATGAATTTCTTCCTGACAGGTATCATGCAGGTTCTGGTCTTTCGGCTTTATCTGCATATCGGCAGGGAAAAACAGTATATGCTGGAAAATCAGCTTATGGAAATGAATCACAGGCTGTTAGAATGGAATATGGAACTGCTGTCATCAGCGGGGGAAGAAGAAAGTGGAAAAATCTGCGGGAACGCTGCCATAAACACAATCCTGTCAGCTTATAAAGAGCAGGCCACAAAAGAAAAGATTAAGGTTATGCTGGATGTGGAGTTGAACAAGGAGACGGGGATTCCCAATATCGATCTGATTACCATACTGGCCAATGCCTGGGAAAACGCCTTGTACGGCTGTATGGAGGCGAGAAAAGAAGAGCAGGACAGGGAGTGTGCCGTTCGTCTGTCCATCAGGAAAAAGAAAAATAAACTGGCCATTTATTGCAGCAATACCTGCAGGCTTGAAGCGTCGTTAGAAAAAGGATTGCCAAGGCCAGAGGATACTGGCGGTGTGGGTGTGATGAGCATTGTCAGGACAGTGGAGAAATTTGACGGGGAATACGATTTTAAAAATGAAAACGGTGTGTTTATCTGCCGTCTGGTCATGAATATTCCACCGGACGCAGAGATTTCGGCAACAGGATGACAGGAGAGAAAGCATGTATTTGATTGCGCTCTGTGATGACGAGGAAGAACAACTGTATAAGACGGAGCAGATGCTTACAGAATACCGGGACAGGCATTCTGGCGTCGATTTTAAGGTGGAAAGTTTTAAAAGTGCCGGGACGCTGCTTGATCTGATAGAAGAAGAGGAATATCTTCCGGATTTGATTCTGATGGACATTTATATGCCGGATAAACCAGGCATCCAGGCGGCAAGAGAACTGCGGCATATGGGAAAGCAGTGCAGGATTGTATTTCTGACGACGTCAAGGGAACATGCTCTGGATGCTTTTGAGGTGGAGGCGGTACAGTATCTGGTTAAGCCGCTGTCCGCCGAGAGGCTGTTTCCCCTATTGGACAGACTTTTAAAAGAAATGGAGGAAGAGCGCAGGAAATATATCCTTTTGCGTGTTGAGGGAATGTTACAGCGCGTAGCGGTGGATGACATCGTATGCTGCGAGGCGCAGGGCAAAATCCAATGTATGTACTTTGCGGACGGCACGTCGTGTATGCTTCGCATCACCATGGCCAAGATTGTGGAGATGCTTTCCCCTTATGCCGAGTTTATGCGGGTGGGAGTCGCTTATCTTGTCAATATGGAACACATTGAGTGTATCAGCAAGCAGGAAATACGGATGGATACCGGTAAGAAAATATATCCGCCCAGAGGCTCTTACCAGGCGGTGCGGGAAAGATATTTTGCATATTATTGCGGTGAGTGAATCAGGAGCAAGAGAGGGTTGACTAATTTAGTCAACCCTCTCTTTTCCCCAGAAAAATACGGCCACGGTGCCGGGGCCTGTGTGGGCGCCGATGGTGGTGCCGATATTGTTGATCAAAACTTTACCGTCAAGATGGGGGAAACGTTCTTCAATCAGATCGGCAACTGCCCTGGCGTCTTCATAGCAGGCCGAGTGGGAGATATAACATTTGCCGTGGTAGGCACATCCTTCTTCCAGACATTCCTCCATTTTATCAACAATGGTATGAATGACCTTGCGCTTGGTACGAATCTTATAGCGGGGAATCAATTTCCCCAGATGGTCTACATTGAGGAGCGGGCAGATATTTAGCATACCGCCGATGAAACCGGAAGTCTTGGAGATGCGCCCGCCCCGAATGTAGAAAGTCAGGTCTGTGGAGAAGAACCAGTGGTTGAGTCTTAAGCGGTTGTCCATTGCCCAGTGATACAGTGCATCCACGGACATGCCCTCATCCCGCAGGTCGGCAAGCTTATCCATCAAAAGACCGTAGCCGGAAGATGCCGCAAGAGAATCCACAATATAAATCTTTCGGTCCGGATACTGTTCCTCCAAGCTGTTCTTGGCGGTCATGGCCGAGTTGACAACGCCGGAGATACCGGACGAGAGACTTAAGTGCAGGATATCCTTTCCTTCCTTGAGAAAGGGCTCAAAATATTCCGTAAATTCTGCCACGTTAATCTGTGAAGTCTTGGTGTCCGCTCCATCCGACATGGCCTGGTAAAATTTCTCGAAAGGCATGGACTTTCCCAAATCGTCACTGTACTGTACACCGTCTAATTCATAGTGAAAACAGATGTAAGAAATGCCTCTTTTGTTGAAATGTTCTGCCGACAGATCTGCGGTGGAACAGCAGCTGATGATATATTCGTTCATAATATTCTCCATTCCGGAGCACTTACGCAACTACAGGACTCCTTGTTTTAATTTCTATTCTCATTTTACATTTACGAGTCTAACATGTTTACGCATTAAATACAATGTGGTTTTTTTCGCGCAATGTAGGTACTTGTCTTGCCTGAGAATATTTGGTATAATCGTGATAGTGTCATTGGACATCGGCGTTAACTACAGTAAACCAGAAAAATAATCAAAGGAGAGACAGCTAAATGAAAGGAAATATTGTTGTTGGTCAGTCTGGCGGCCCTACAGCCGTTATCAATTCTTCCGTAGCAGGTGTGTATGCTGCTGCAAAGAAACTTGGTGTGAAGAAGATTTATGGTATGGTGCATGGTATCGAGGGATTTTTGGATGACAAGATGATTGATCTTGGAGAATATCTGGATGACGAGACGGGCATCGAGCTTTTAAAGAGAACGCCCTCTGCATTCCTCGGCTCCTGCCGTTTTAAAATGCCTCAGATTGAAGGCCATGAAGATGTTTATGAGAAAGTATTTGAGATCATGGAGAAACATGATATCGAGTGTCTGTTCTATGCAGGCGGCAATGATTCCATGGATACGGTCAAGATGTTGTCCGATTATGCGGCTGCACACAATAAACCGCAGAGATTCATGGGCGTGCCTAAGACCATCGACAACGATCTTCCTGTGACAGATCACTGTCCTGGATATGGCTCTGCAGCAAAATATATTGCTACTTCCTTAAAGGAGATTATCAGAGATAACTCTTCCTTCGGTGCGAAGAAGCCTACCATCTGTATCGTGGAGATTATGGGACGTAATGCGGGATGGCTTACAGCGGCAGCAGCGCTCGCTAAGGGCGATGACTGTGAAGGCTGTGATGCGATCTACCTTCCTGAGAAAGTATTCGATATTGATAAATTCATGGAGGATGTGAAAGAGCTTGCCGCTACGAAATCTTCCGTTGTCATTGCAGTGTCCGAGGGTGTTCATGTGGCGGACGGCAGATATGTCTGCGAGCTTGGAAAGGAAGTGGCAGTGGATGCGTTTGGTCATAAGCAGATGTCCGGTACGGCGGTTATGCTGGCGGACAAGATCGCGGCTGAGACAGGATTAAAGACTCGTGCAATCGAGTTCTCTACCTTACAGAGAGCAGCCACACATCTGGCATCTCTGACAGATATCAACGAGGCATTCCAGGTTGGTCATGATGCAGTGATGGCGGCGGAAGAGGGTAAGACCGGTATGATGATCACCCTTGACAGAAACGGGGATGACCCTTATCAGTGCGGCACCAGCGCATACGATATCCACGCTATCGCCAATGTGGAGAGAAAGGTTCCCGATGAGTGGATTACAGCAGATGGCAAGGGCTTGACAGAAGGCTATGAGAAATATGCAAGACCGCTTATTATGGGCGAGCTTCAGCCTCTGTTCGTGAATGGTACGCCTAGACATTTGGTAAGAAAATAAAATAATTTCAATTTTTTTCAAAAGAGTGGTTTACAAAACCACTCTTTTGTTATATGATGATTTAGGAAAACGATTTCCGGAAAACCTTTTCTCAATTGCGGTTCTTTGAGAAAGGAGGGAGAAACGTCCCATTTTCCGAAAAGAAATGTGTTTTTCAGAATGGAAGGCGTCATGGTATCGATAGATCGGAAGAGATGTGGCGAAACATGCAGGGGTGGCAATCTCTACCGTTTCCAAGGTATTGAACAATTATCCGAATGTCAGCGAGGCCACGAAGAAAAAAGTGCAGGAAGCGGTGGCAGAGTTAAATTTTGTACCCAATTCGGTGGCGGCGGCGCTGTCCTCAAAACAATCCGGCAGAGTAGCACTTTTAATGAATTTGGATAATGTATCTCAGGCGGTAGATGAAATTAATATGCAGTACATGGCCGGAACCATAGGCCAGGCAGTGGAGATGAACCTTGATGTGATCACGGTATTTTATTCCATGCTAAAGAATAAAAGTTTAGAAGAGGTGACACGCTATTTACAATCACAGAGTATTACGGGGCTTATTATCTTTGGCATGTCGAAGGATGACAAGGTGCTGCATAAGCTGATTGATACCATGACTTTTAAGATTGTGGCAGTGGATGCGCCCCTTGTGAACGAGAATACATCCTCCGTGTGGATTGACCAGGCCAGGGCACAGTATGATGTGGCTAAGAAGACACTCTTAGAAAACAAAGGTAAGAGTATCCTCTATCTGGCTGGCAAGAAGAACGGTTATGTCTCCGAAGAACGGCTTAAGGGAATCCGAAAACTTGCCCAGGAGAAGAATCTTCCTTTGCTGATCAGGAACGGGGAGTTCTCCGAGCTGCAGGCCAGAAATCTGGCGTTTAAGTATGCGAAGCGGAAAGATATTGTAGTGTGTGCGTCCGACTTAATGGCAATCGGGGCCATGAAGGCGCTGATGGAAATGGATATTTTCCGGCCGGTATGCGGATTTGACGGCATTACCCTGATGGGATATGCGGGCAAGCAGATGAATACGGTGCGTCAGAATTTTAAACGGATTGCATCGGAGGCAGTGAAAGAATTGAAACGTCTGCTTGAGGGCGGTGAAGGACAGCAGATCGTGCTGGATTATGAACTGGTGAGAATCAAATATATGGATATTTTGGCATAACATACGGGAGGGTGTCTGCGCGCTGCCTGACACAAACCCGTAAAGGAAGAACGCAGCGCAGAAATGAGGGAATGAATATGGCACAGGCAAGCAACCTGAAAAGAGACGTACTGGTGATGAATCTGGAAAAGGAATTGGAGAACCAGACACAGAGCGGTTATGGCAAGACGATTGCTGACTGCACGAACGAGGAACTGTATTACAGTATCTTGCAGCTTTCCAAGAGACTGATGCAGGTGTCCGAGCCCATTGAGGGAGAGAAGAAGATTTATTATATCTCTGCGGAATTCCTGATTGGTAAACTTCTGTCCAACAATCTGATCAATTTGGGCGTCTATGACAACCTGGATAAGATTCTTGCAAAGAATGGTAAGAGTCTGTCTGCGATTGAAGAAGTGGAACCGGAACCCTCCCTGGGCAACGGCGGACTGGGCCGTCTTGCGGCATGTTTCTTAGATTCTATCGCATCGCTGGGACTGCCGGGAGAAGGAATCGGCTTAAACTATCATTTTGGTCTGTTCAAGCAGGTATTCAAGGATAGACTGCAGACCGCAGAGAAGAACGACTGGATAGAGGAGCAGTCTTGGCTTAATAAAACTGACACCACGTTTGAAGTGTCTTTCGGGGAAAAGAAGGTTACATCCAGGCTCTATGATATAGATGTGATAGGATATGACAATGGTGTCAATAAATTGCGCCTGTTTGATATCGAGACGCTGGATGAGGGTCTGGTGAAAAAGGGCATTGATTTTGATAAGGAAGATATCGAGAAGAACCTGACCCTGTTCTTGTATCCGGATGATTCTGACGAGGCGGGCAATCTGCTTCGTATCTACCAGCAGTATTTCATGGTGAGCAATGCGGCGC
Source organism: uncultured Lachnospiraceae bacterium (assembly GCA_910585555.1). Classification (GTDB taxonomy): domain Bacteria; phylum Bacillota; class Clostridia; order Lachnospirales; family Lachnospiraceae; genus UBA3282. The sequence continues at coordinate 21,850 of CAJUFU010000030.1, read as the reverse complement.
AGCTGATTTTAAAAGAGATGAAGGAAAAGAAGTACGACCTGCGTAGGATGTATGAACATGCGGTGATTCAGATCAATGACACCCATCCTACCATGGTCATCCCGGAACTGATTAGAATCCTGGTGGACGAGAAAGCATTTACCATGGATGAGGCCATCGAGGTGGTCAGCAAGACCTGTGCTTACACCAACCATACCATTCTTGCGGAGGCGCTTGAAAAGTGGCCTTTGGCATACTTGGAGGAAGTGGTGCCGCAGCTTGTGCCGATCATCAAGGAACTTGACAAGAGAGTGGCGGCGAAGTACAAAGATCCTAAGGTACAGATCATCGATAAGGATAAGAAAGTACACATGGCTCATATTGATATCCATTACGGATTCTCGGTAAACGGTGTGGCTGCAATCCATACGGAGATCTTAAAGAATACGGAGTTAAATGCCTTCTATAAGATTTATCCGGAGAAATTCAACAATAAGACCAATGGTATCACTTTCAGAAGATGGCTCTTATCCTGCAACAGGGAGCTGGCAGGGTTCCTTTCTGAGACCATCGGGGACGGTTATAAGAAAGACGCCGATAAGCTGGAAAAACTGCTTGCCTATGTGGATGACGATGAAGTGCTTGACCGTATCGCCCAGATCAAGATGAACCGGAAGCGGGATTTGGCGGCTTACGTGAAAGAGATGGAAGGTGTCACCTTGAATCCTGATTCCATCTTTGATATCCAGAGTAAGAGGCTGCATGAGTATAAGCGCCAGCAGATGAATGCCCTTTATATCATTCATAAATATCTGGAGATCAAAGCCGGCAAGAAGCCTGCAAGGCCCATGACCTTTATCTTTGGCGCCAAGGCAGCGCCCGCTTATGTGATTGCCCAGGATATTATCCATCTGCTGTTGGTGCTGCAGGAGATTGTCAATAAGGATCCCGATGTGAGCCCTTATATGACAGTGCTTATGGTAGAGAACTATAATGTGGCTTATGCGGAGAAGATGATTCCTGCCTGCGATATTTCCGAGCAGATTTCCTTGGCTTCCAAGGAAGCTTCCGGTACAGGTAACATGAAATTCATGTTAAACGGTGCGGTGACCCTGGGTACATCTGACGGCGCCAATGTGGAGATTCATGAGCTGGTGGGAGACGACAATATCTATATCTTCGGTGAAAAGTCTGAGGCTGTCATCAAACACTATGAGAAGGCGGATTATGTGTCCAAAGACTACTATAAGAAGAGTCCTGTGATCAAGAAAGCGGTTGACTTTATCGTCAGCAAAGAGGCTCTGAAAGTGGGTCACAAGGAAAATCTTGAGAGATTGTATAAGGAGCTTTTGAATAAGGACTGGTTCATGACGCTTCTGGATTTAGAAGATTATATTGCTGTGAAGGATAAGATGATGGAAGATTATGAGGACCAGAGGAAGTGGAGAAAGATGATGTTAGTGAACATCGCAAAGGCCGGCTTCTTCTCATCCGACAGGACCATTGCAGAGTATAACAGGGATATCTGGAAGTTAAAATAGAACTGCTGTGAAGTATAAATAGAAATAAGCTGCGTATAAAAGCCAATATTACCAGGATAAATGCGGTAATATTGGCTTTGTTATCTTTTCAAAAGTCTTTACCCGGGGCGAAAGTGATGTCTTAGAGATGTTTTAGTTCCTGAAGTCTTGCCAAGGCAGGCGCATAGTCTCCGCACCTGCGGTAAGCCTCCTTTGCTTCCACAGGGTGTCCGCTGCATTCATAGATGACGCCGATATTATAATAGGCCTTGTAACTATTCACGCCTTCTATAGCAAACTCTTTCATTGTGGTAGACTTCTGAAATTCGCCTATGGCGGCATCAAACAGGCCGTTATTCATATAGATTAAACCCATCAGGAACACAAAATCCGCCCGTTTTGCAAAGGTATCATAAATGCCGAGCAACTGCAGGGCCTGCTGATTCTGTTTCAGGTCTAAGAGCGTATAGCCGTAGGATTCTACCATAATCTGCACATAATCCAGGGCGGGGTCAACGTCCATGGCAAGGCCGGCATCAAAATACTGCAGAGCCTTTTCATAGTCCCTGCACCGGCGGTAACTTTGGCCCAGCTGATAATAGAGATAAGGGTCCGGCCCTTGTTCTTTCAACTCACGTTCCAGAAGGGTAATGTTGCGCAGGCATTTCTTATGCATCTCTTCCTCGGAGATATCATAACCCACATGAAGGATGGTAATGGGGGCATCATAAACCCTGGCAGGAATAAGGGTTTCCCCTTTTGGGGAAAGGTCTGCCGGGACGACAGAGGCCCTGGTATGAGGACGGTATACAAGCTGCTCATGTACGGCGCCTGCGAATTGGAAGTATTTTCGGTTGATAAAACGGCTTACCCGCACCTGCTCATAGGAGGTGTCTCCATCCAGGGTAAAACGGCTGCGTATCAGAATACGTCCGGCAGTATCCGGGTGATGTTCCATACAGCGAAGGAGCTCTTTTTCATTAACTTCCTCCAGATATTCGTCACAATCGATGGAAAGTATCCAGTCATGGGAGGCTTTTTCCATACAGAAATTCTTGGCGGCACTGAAATCATCACACCAATCAAAGTGATAAATCCGATCGGTGTACTTTCGGGCGGTCTCTACCGTTCGGTCCGTAGAGCCGGTGTCCGTCAGTACGATTTCCCAGCCTAAGGAGGAAAGCCGCTTACAGCACTCTTCCACGTGGTTTTCTTCATTCTTTGCTATGATGCATACAGATATCGGAAGCAAAGGCGCTCCTCCTTCATGCTATAATGGATTGGCATACCGTGCCGGTCAGATGTGGGTTTTCGGCGGCAGGACAGGGGTCAGGAAGCCGAAGCTGCTGCCGATAATTCCTTTAACCTTCTCTTAGCCGGTTCATAGTCCCCGCATTTCTTATAGTAAATCTTGGCCTCGTCCGGCTGGCCCATGGTCTCGTAAATGTTGGCAATATGATAATTTGCCCGATAACTGTTCACGCCTGTACGGGAATAGGCAGAGAGGGTAGTTGCTTTCTGGAACTCTTCAATGGCTTTGTCATAAATGCCTTTCTTCATATAAATCGTACCCATCAGGTAGACAAAATCCGCCCGGTGGGAGAACTGTTCGTACTTATCCTTTAAGGACATGGCGAGATCGTATTTGGCCAAATCCATCAGGCAATAGCCGTAAGTTTCCGCCATACTCTGAACAAAGGCGGAGTTGGGATCCGCGTTGAGGTCAAGCCCCAATTTATAGTAATGGGCGGCCTTTTTCATGTCGTTTAAAGAAATATAGTTTTGTCCCAGTTGGAAATAGATGTAAGAACTGGGGCCTTTTTGTTCCAAATCATGTAAAAGCATCTCCAGATTACGGGTGGCTCTTGTGCGCTTATCGGACTCCGATACATATCCTTCATGGTAAAATGTCAGCGGGATCTGGAAGGTATCCGGTTCTTTGCCATCTAAGGTGCGGACCTGTTCGTGCACACTGCCCTCGAAATGACAATATTTGCGGTTGAAGAGTCTGCCGATGCGTTCTGACATGATGGAGCGGGAACCCTGAACCGTGTAGGGGTTATTGCGCATGATCATACCAACGGAATTCTTGTTGTGGGAGAGTGAATCTTCCAGATTAGCCAGATTGACATTTTCCAGATATTCATCGCAGTCTATGATCAACACCCAGTCGTTGGATGCCTGTTGAATGGAAAAGTTTCTGGCGGAACTGAAATTATCGCACCAGGCAAAATGGAATACCTTATCGGCATATTTGTGCGCCACTTCCACAGTCCTGTCTACCGAGCCGGTATCCACCACGATAATCTCGAACCGGCAGGGCCGCAGTCTTTTCAGACATTCTTCGATGTGATTATCTTCGTTCTTGGCGATCATACATACGGAAACGGGTAACATAAGAAACACCTCTTTATCATTTATAATCTAAAAATTTTGGCGTATAAAGCCTTCTGCTTATATTCTAGCATTTTCCCCGAGGCTCGACAACAGCATATTTTGTGTATTATGTGGTAGAAGTACTAGACTTTTTATACAAAAACATTTGAAAAAAATAGTAAAAATTGACAATGGTGACGGTATTTCGTTAAAAATGACGTTTTGGTGGTTCCTTTTCCCAAAAAACTATGATACACTATTAAAGACAAGGGGAGGAGACAGTTTCTCCTGAACAGACAAACAGCATAGCACGAGGAGGTCTTATATCATGACAAAGGCAGAAATCTTAAAAGCAGAAATTCTAAAGCAGTACAAGAGTGTAAGACAGTTTGCGATCGAAATGGAGATCCCGTACTCCACGTTAGTCACGGCATTGGATAGAGGCATTGAGGGTATGGCCTACGGCACGGTGATCAGAATGTGTGACAGACTGAATTTGAATCCGGTGGACTTTACGCCACTTAACCAGAAGAGCCTTCTGGGCGGTAAGATCATGGAGAACCGTGTAATGCAGTACTATGTGAAACTCAACAAGACGGGACGCAAGAAAGCACTTGAGCTGATGGAGGATTATGCACAGCTTGATAAGTATAAGGCGGTTGAGGAAGAGTAATGAAATATGATTATCTGGTGGTTGGCGCGGGGCTTTTTGGCTCCGTGTTTGCCTGTGAAATGAATCGGTGCGGCCGGCGCGTGCTTGTGATTGACAAAAGGGAACACATCGCCGGCAACGTCTATACGGAATCTGTGCAGGGCATTCAGGTACATCGGTATGGGGCGCATATTTTTCATACTTCTGATGAAAAGATATGGAATTATGTCAACCAGTTTGCGGCCTTTAACCATTATGTGAATTCGCCCATTGCTCGTTATCAGGAAGAGTTGTATAATCTTCCCTTTAATATGAATACTTTTAACAGGATGTGGGGCGTGATCACACCTGCCGAGGCGAAAGAAAAGATTGCGGGACAGATTGCGGGACTTGGGATTACAGAACCCAGGAATTTGGAAGAGCAGGCGCTGTCCTTAGTAGGCACAGACGTATATGAAAAGCTGGTAAAAGGATATACCGAGAAGCAGTGGGGCAGGTCTTGTAAAGAGCTTCCGGCTTTTATCATCAAGCGTCTGCCGCTTCGCTTTACCTATGATAATAATTATTTTAATGACCGATATCAGGGGATTCCTATTGGAGGCTATACCATAATGGTAGAGAATATGCTGAAGGGAATCGAGGTGAAAACAGGCGTTTCCTACAAAGCCTTTGCCACAGAACAGTCAATAGACGGCCGGATTGTGGTGACAGACCACGCCGGAAATACTTATGATAAGGTGGTCTATACGGGTATGCTGGACGAGTATTTTGATTTCTGTCTGGGCCGTCTGGAATATCGGTCGCTTCGGTTTGAGACGCAGGTGCTTGAAGGTTGTGACAATTACCAGGGCAATGCAGTGGTGAATTATACCCAGAGGGAGATTCCCTATACAAGGATTATCGAACACAAACATTTCGAATTCGGCACCCAGCCAGATACCGTGATCACCAGGGAGTATCCGGCGCTCTGGCAGGAGGGCGAGGAACCCTATTATCCAGTCAACAATGAGACCAATGATGCGCTGCTTGGCAGATATCAGGAGCTGGCGAAGACGAGACCGCATCTTATCTTAGGCGGGCGTCTGGGACAGTATAAATATTATGATATGGATAAAGTGATCGGGACAGCGCTGGAGGAAGTGCGGAAGGAACTGTAAGGCGTATTAAAACCTTATTGAAAATTTTTGACCAAATCAAGGCAGAGTATTGACAAATGACAGTACTCTGCCTATAATACAACTTGATAGTTTGAATATCAAAGTATTGGAGTTTCAAACATTTAAAATAAAATGATGAAATGATGATCAGGATATCAGATGGAGGCATTATGAACTGGAACGAAGCGCTTAAGGAACTGGATGGAAGAAGAGAGAAGGCACTGCTTGGCGGCGGACAGAGTAAGATTGACAAACAGCACGCTGTGGGCAAGCTGACGGCCAGAGAGAGGATTGAGATTCTGCTCGATCCCGGCACTTTTGTGGAAGTGGACGGATTCCTGGAATCCCGCATCGATGACTTTGATCTGGATAAGAGACGGGTGCCCGGTGACGGTGTGGTGACAGGATATGGTGAGATTGACGGAAGACAGGTTTTTGTGGCCAGCGAAGATTTTACTGTGATCGGCGGTACGCTGGGAGAGTATCACTCTTTTAAAATCTGCCGTATTCAGGACATGGCTATGGAGATGAAGGCGCCTTTGATCTGTATCAATGACAGCGGCGGCGCCAGGATTGAGGAGGGTATCTCTTCCTTAAGCGGCTATAGCGGCATGTTTTTACGTCATACAAAAGCTTCCGGCGTGATTCCGCAGATTGCTGTGATATTAGGTCCTTGTTCCGGCGGCGCCTGCTATGCGCCTGCTATCTGCGACTTTATCTTTATGGTAAAAGATATTTCCAAAATGTTTATCACAGGGCCCAATGTGGTAAAGACTGTGATCAATGAGGAAGTGTCCGTGGAGGAACTGGGCGGTGCGGAAGTGCACGCAAAAAGGAGCGGTGTGTCTCATTTTACATATGATACAGAGAATGAATGTTTGATGGGTGTGCGTAAGCTTTTGTCCTATCTGCCAAGCAATTGGATGGAGAAACCGCCGGTGATCAATACCAAGGAGAGACAGAGCATACTGCCCCGTGTAGGCAGGGTGTTTGGCAGAGGCGAGGGCGGTAAGGCGGCAGGTATAATGAAGGCTAAAGCGGCCAAGATTATGGATATCGTACCGGATAATTCTCGTCATGCCTACGATGTGAAGGAAGTCATTGACTGTATCGTGGACGAAGGAAGCTTCTTCGAGGTACAGAAGGACTTTGCTGCCAATGCTGTGGTGGGATGGTGCAGGATGGAAGGCAAGGTAGTGGGTATCGTGGCGAACCAGCCCAATGCCATGGGAGGGTCCCTGGATTACCACGCTTCCGATAAGATAGCCAGATTCATCAGATTCTGCGATTGTTTTAACATACCCTTAATCACGTTGATTGATGTGCCGGCTTTTCTGCCGGGTACAGCCCAGGAGCATAACGGCATCATCCGCCATGGGGCTAAGATTTTGTATGCCTACTCGGAGGCTACCGTGCCCAAGATTTCCCTGATTATGCGTAAGGCTTACGGCGGCGCCTACATTGCCATGAACTCGAAAGAAATGGGCGCGGATATCGTAGATCGGAAGAGCACACGTCTGAACTCCAGTCACCGCTCAT
>CAJUFU010000030.1:0-14617 GCA_910585555.1 uncultured Lachnospiraceae bacterium | reverse complement strand
CTATGCATGGCCTATCGCGGAGATCGCGGTGATGGGAGCAGACGGCGCGGTGAACATCGCTTTTAAACGTAAGATTAAAGGGGCGGCGGATCCGGAAGCCATGCGGGCGCAGTGTAAGAAAGAGTATGAGGACAGATTCTTAAATCCTTATGTAGCGGCGGCCAGGGGCTATGTCAATGAGGTGATCAAACCGGAGGAGACAAGAGAAGCGCTGATCAAAGCGCTGCGCGGGCTTAAGAATAAACAGGCGGATGCGCCGAAGAAAAAACATGGAAATATACCGCTTTAAATAGTTATGAGGCAGATGGAATCTGCCTCATTTTTATGTGGTATAGGAAACTTTTCGGTTACATCCGAGGCTGCGAAGCAGTCCTCGTAATCGAGCTTGCTCGATTTTTTAACAGTAACCGTTGAACATCATGCCGCTGTATGCGCTGGTGATGTAAGGCGTGGCAAAGTTCTTGCCGGGATTTTTGTAGGCTACAATTGTGTTATTTACATAATTCATCGGGTTTAAGGCCACTTGATTGGATTTACGCAGGATGGAATTGGTAAATCCCTTCATGGAAGAAAATGCCTCTTTGGCATCATCACCCATTGCCTTTTGTCTGAGCACGTCATTGTCTACTTCCAGTGTGCCGTCCAGATTTAGGTTGAGACCGGCCTGGGTCAGTCCCTTGGCATATACTCTGGCTACACTGCTCATTTCATTGAACAGACGGTTGCTCTTTGGCTGGTTCTCACTGTACTGTGAGACACCCTGTAAGAAGGTGTTATATCCTCGCACCAGTGTATTGATGTTTTCTGCCAAAGATTCCACGTCGGTCTTAAGGCCGATGGAAGCGGTTTCGCCTTCCTCACTGCTGACACCTTTGAGCTGTACGTTGTACATATGCTCTATGATGTAGTGGTTGGAGGTGGTAACGACCTCCTCCCCGTCCACTAAAAACTCTGCATTGGTAGGCGGCGAGGCTACGTAGTCAAGTCCCAGATAATCAACGGCACCGGAAGCCTTGCTGGTCCGATTGTCGGAGATATAGAATTGATTGTATTTGCCGTCTTTTAAACCGGTGGCACCGGATTCAATTCTGAGACTGGAATTGCCCGCATCATCCGTTATGATCTGAGCCGTCATACCAATATTCGCATTGTTAATCAGGCGGGACAAACGATCCTGCACATCCCGGTTGGTATCAGTCGCTTTGATGCTGAACTGGAATTCATAGCTTAAATCGTCAATGCTCACATCAAAGGAGTAGGTGTCCGGCGGGAGCGTCACATTCTTATCATCGGGCAGGAAATTTCCCATGTTAACCTGTGTGGAAGCAAGACTCCTTACCTCTACCTCGTAGGAGGGCGTATCGTCCTGGGGCTTAGAAGAGCCGATATAAGCAGCGGTAGCTATATTTTCATTGCTGGAATAAGCTACCTTTTTATTCAAAAGCTCTTCCTCATCCAGACCGCCGAGCGAGGCAATCGTATTGCGTAATTCCCTGGCATTTTCTTTCATGCCGACTGCAAAGCGCTGGGATTCCTTCGTGGTATCCAGGATAAACAGAGGGGATTCCTTATTCATTTTGACAATGGAATTATATACACCGCGAAGCTCACTCTTCTTATGAGTATCATAAGGTGTGCTCGATTTGGGTGCATAAGTAGTCATGTAGAAATTATAGACGTTTGATAAATTATGAATCGTATTATAAGCCATAAGCCCCTCCTTTCTTCCATGAAATGTTCTGAGATATCTTCTTGGGCTATCCATTGCCTGCAAGATATCTTAGTGGGCGTTTCTACTTATATAATATTTTATGCTAAGATTATGTATAAAGGAACGAAAACTGACAATTTATCTAATTATCAGAAAACTATAGTTTTATTATAACATTAAATATAAGAGAAATGCAAGTATTTATAGGCTTTTATGGACTTTTTACAGCAATTTGCGGTGAAACTTGCTTTCATACAATTTATAATGTAAAAATAAGATTTATATATATATCGTAAGAAAAGTAAGGATTATGAAGAGGCGCAGGAAAAATAATTTATATAAATATTTTTGCAGGTTTTTGCAGGTTTGCTGGGTAAAATAGTAAAAAGCGGTTGACTTCCCTCCTCTCATATGATATATTGTGTGAGCGAGATAAGATTTAGGTCTTTTTTTTATGCTAAAAAATCGGGCAGACCCGGTGATTACAGAGTAAATGAAGAGTAAATGCACGTGGAGGTAACAAGATGCGCACAAGAATCACATTAGCATGTACAGAATGTAAACAGCGTAACTACAATACGACGAAAGACAAGAAAGCTCATCCGGACAGAATGGAGACCAAGAAGTATTGCAGATTCTGCAAGAGACATACCCTGCATAAGGAAACGAAGTAATTGTCTGTCACTCTTTCAGAGGGAAAGGAGAGCAGCTATGGGAAATTCTGCGAAATCAGCAAAATCGGACAAGACAGCTAAAACGGTCAAATTTTTTGACGGTGTGAAAGCTGAGTTTAAGAAGATCACCTGGCCTGATAAAGATGCCCTTTTGAAACAATCCGTGGCGGTTGTTATTATTTCCTTAGTCGTAGGAGCAATCATTACCTTACTGGACTTTGGCCTGCAGTATGGTGTGGATTTCCTTACCACATTCACTTTTTAAGAAGCTCCAAAACAGGTTGATAAAAGGCATGGAGGATTGGTATGGCAGAAGCGAATTGGTATGTTGTGCATACTTATTCCGGGTATGAGAACAAAGTAAAAGCCAATATTGAGAAGACAATTGAGAACAGGCATCTGGAAGAGGAGATTCTGGAAGTCAAGGTGCCCATGCAGGATGTCATGGAGATGAAGAATGGCGCCCGTAAGACGGTTCAGAAGAAGATGTTTCCGGGATATGTTCTGATCAATATGGTCATGAATGACGATACATGGTATGTTGTAAGAAACACCAGAGGTGTCACGGGCTTTGTAGGACCGGGAAGCAAACCAGTACCGCTCACAGAAGCGGAAATGAAGCCGCTGGGCATTAAGATGGAGAACGTGAGCGTTGACTTTGCAGAGGGTGATACCATTGTGGTGGTTGCCGGTGTCTGGAAGGATACGGTGGGTGTTGTGCAGAGAATTGATTACAGCAAGCAGACCGCTACCATCAATGTAGAGTTATTCGGCAGAGAGACTCCCGTGGAGATCAGCTTTGCGGAAGTCAGAAGTCTTAGATAGCAGAAAGAAGCTGATATTTATTCCCGCGGCTATATGCTGTGGGTGTAGATATGTGTGGGAGGTGATTTAAAATGCTTCCATTTTAAATCATTTAAAATTTTTAGATCACCGCCTAGACCACAATATTTTAGGAGGTGCCACTATGGCAAAGAAAGTACAAGGATATATCAAGTTACAGATTCCTGCTGGTAAAGCAACACCAGCACCGCCGGTTGGTCCTGCACTTGGACAGCATGGCGTTAACATTGTTGAATTTACGAAACAGTTCAATGCGAGAACGGCTGATAAAGGTGATGTGATCATCCCTGTCGTAATCACAGTGTATGCAGACAGAAGTTTCAGTTTCATTACAAAGACTCCCCCTGCGGCAGTTCTTTTAAAGAAAGCGTGCAACATCAAATCCGGTTCTGCAGCCCCCAATAAGACGAAGGTTGCAACCATCTCTAAAGCAAAGTTACAGGAGATTGCGGAGATGAAGATGCCTGATTTGAATGCGGCAAGCGTAGAGGCTGCTATGAGCATGATCGCCGGTACTGCAAGAAGTATGGGCATCACAGTAGAAGAGTAATGGAGGGGCTAACATGAAACATGGTAAAAAATATCAGGAGGCAGCGAAACTGGTAGATCGTACAACCCTGTATGATACGGCAGATGCGATTGCCTTAGTAAAGAAAACAGCAACAGCAAAATTTGATGAGACTGTGGAAGTTCATATCAAGACCGGATGTGACGGCCGTCATGCGGAACAGCAGGTTCGTGGCGCGGTAGTGCTTCCCAACGGTACAGGTAAGACAGTGAAGGTATTGGTGTTCGCGAAAGGTGATAAGGTGGCGGAGGCTGAGGCAGCCGGTGCAGATCATGTGGGCGGAGACGAGCTGATTCCCAGAATTCAGAATGAAGGCTGGCTTGATTTTGACGTAGTGGTAGCAACACCTGATATGATGGGCGTTGTGGGACGTCTCGGTAAAATACTGGGACCGAAAGGTTTGATGCCCAATCCTAAGGCTGGTACTGTAACCATGGATGTGGCAAAGGCAATCAACGATATCAAAGCAGGTAAGATCGAGTACAGACTGGATAAGGCAAATATCATCCATGTGCCGGTTGGAAAAGTTTCCTTTGAGGAGAGCAAGTTGCAGGAGAACATTAACGCGCTGATGGAAGCGATCGTTAAGGCAAAACCTTCGGCATTAAAAGGGCAGTATTTGAGAAGCATCACTCTGGCGACCACGATGGGCCCCGGCGTGAAGATTAATACGGCTAAATATTAATATCTATACGATTAAATAATCAAAAAAAGGTAATGTGCACCGCGCATTACCTTTTTTTGATTATGTCTGCTTTTTTGTGGTATAATCATTCCATGAGTAAAAAGAAGAAAGCACGAAAAAGAAAACAGATTCGAAGAAAAAGAATAAGGATAAGCCGCAGTTTTATTATGCCGTTTATTCTGACCTTGAGTATTGCGGTGGTTCTGGGACTTTTGGCGCTGGCGGCATACCAGTGGGTCTTTGAGCCGGCCAGACAGGTTCAAAGTACGATGAAGCCGGTAAGACAGCCTCAGACAACTGGAGAGATGCAAGGCGCAGAAAAGGAAGAGACGAAGCAGGCAGAACAGATAGAACAGATAGAACAGATAGAACAGACGGAGGAGCCGGGCAGGTATGCTTCGCAGCTGAATGACCCGGAATATATGGCGCAGAATAATATTTCCTACCGGGAAGCCGGGGAACCTGGACAGGCGACTTTGTTATTTGCAGGAGATATTCTCTTTGATGATCATTATGCCATCATGAAATATCTGCAGTCGGGCGGCGGCATTGAAGAGGGCATTTCGCCGGAGCTGATTCGGGAGATGGAGAGAGCGGACGTGATGATGCTCAACAATGAGTTTGCATATTCTGACAGGGGCGCACCCCTTGAGGGGAAACAGTTTACTTTCCGGGCAAGACCAGAGACGGTGCAGTATTTGACGGATATGGGAGTTGATATCGTATCTTTAGCGAATAACCATGCGTATGATTATGGGGAGGAAGCGCTTCTTGACACGCTCGATATTTTGAAGGAGGCGGGGGTTACAGCGATAGGGGCAGGCCATAATCTGGAAGAGGCCCGTCGTCCTGCTTATTATATTGTTGATGATATCAAAATCGGTTTCTTGACGGCAACGCAGATAGAACGTCTGGACAATCCGGATACCAGAGGAGCCACAGATGTTTCTCCCGGGGTGTTCCGCTGCTGGGATGGTGCAAATTTGTTGGAAACGATCAAGGATACGAAGAAGAATTGTGATTTCCTGGTGGTGTATCTGCACTGGGGCACGGAGAACGAGGCGGTTCTTGACTGGGCCCAGCTAAAACAGGCGCCAGAGGTGGTGCAGGCCGGAGCAGATTTGATCATTGGAGACCATCCCCACTGTTTGCAGCCCATCGGCGTGATTCAGGGAGTGCCGGTAATCTACAGCCTGGGGAATTTCTGGTTTAATTCAAAGACTTTGGATACCGGTATGGTGAAGGTTGTCATTGATCAGGAAGGGCTTGTGAGTTACCAGTTTATCCCCTGTCTTCAAAACGGCTGCAGGACCGGACTTTTGGATGGGGAAGAAAAAAGCCGGGTACTGCAATATATGCGCAGTATTTCCGAAGGCGTGCAGATTGATGAGGACGGGTATGTTACCTGGTAAAAACCAGAAGGAAACATAAAGAAAGTGAAACTTTTTGGGGTGATGATTCGTATTCCTTTTAGAGATATGACAATAAAGACGGAAAGGAACGACAACTATGAATATTAGTGGAAATCGTTATGACAGCCCTTGGCAGGGACAGGAATATTATAAGAAATATACAAGAAAAGAGCAGGAGACCGGATCAGAACCGGCGCAGACAAAAGGAACCGAAGAATCTGACGCTCCCGGGGAAGAAACAGATAAGACCTGTCGGGAACAGATTTTAGAAAAGATGGCCGAGATGGCGAAGAAGGTAAAGGACGGCACGGTGGAACCTACTTTTCAGATAGGCGCTATGTCTTATACCATGAAGGAATGGGATAAACTTTTGGAAAAGTTTGATGCGGCCGAGGAAGCCCTGCAGGAGGAAGTACAGGCGCAGATTGAGGAAGCCGAGAAGCAGGCGGCCGAAGAAGCGCTTAGGAGAGAACTGGACGGAAAAGCAGATGCGGCAGGAACAGAAACGGCCGTGGTTTCAACGGACATTACAGTGAAAACGACTGCGGAAAGCGAGGCGGCTAATGCCGCAGGCACCGTGCAGAACACTGTTAAGACGGAGACTGTGGTGAGCACTGTGCAGGCGGATGCAAAGACCGAGGAGCTGGACCCGGAACGGACAGCGGCCCTGCTCACGGAGGAAGTGACCAAGTGCAGTTACCCTACCGACGATCCCAAGCAGAAGCATTGGTTTATCACAGCTTATACGCAGGATGGGATTTCCTGCAAAGAGGCTTATTTCGATGGAACAAGGTGGGTGAATCGAGACTGTTTCAGCCTGACCTATACGGAAGAAGGACAATACGAGAAGGTAATGAAGTTCTTGATGCGGTTTCCAGCGGATGCCAATCTGCGCTTTGCGGCACATGAGAATTTCTGGAAGGATTTTCTGGCGGGTGAAATTGACGAAGATGATTTTGTGCACTTCTTTGAGAGCACAAAGGATGGGGTGCCGGATTATACATATACGGAGGGTGATTCCACCTATATAGATCGGGAGAAAATAAAGTATGCGAAGTATATGAACAAGCCGGGCGCAGCAACATTGATGACGGCTTATGAGATGCGGCAGCAAGAGGAAGAGGTACTTTGGGCAAACAAGAGGAGGTTCGGAAAAAAGCCGGTCTGAAAAAGTAGGTCTGAAAAAGTTAGATAAAAATATTGACATGAAAGATATACCGTGTTATAGTAGTCAAGGTTATGAAACCAAGCCGAAGACAGTAGGTGCCGTATTGCCGGCGTAAGAGTCCGCCTACCGAGGAGAGAAGACTACTTTATGACTTTTAATCCTCCCTGTCTTTAGGGAGGATTTTTTATAGAATAGACTCCTTTCGGCACAAAATCTATAAGGAGGTAATGTAATGGCAAAGGTTGAACTGAAAAAACCTATCGTGGATGAGATTTCCGCAGCCGTGAAAGACGCGCAGTCAGTTGTTCTGGTTGATTATCGCGGACTTACGGTGGAGCAGGACACAGAGCTCCGTAAGCAGCTGCGTGAAGCCGGAATCACTTACAAGGTTTACAAGAACACAATGATGAATTTTGCATTTAAGGGCACAGATTGTGAAGCGCTTCTGCCTTATCTGGAAGGCCCCAGCGCGGTTGCTATTTCCACAGAGGATGCTACGGCGCCCGCCAGAGTATTATGCAAATTCGCTAAGACAGCAAACGCTCTTGAAGTGAAGGGCGGTATTGTGGAAGGCATCGCTTATGATGCTAACGGTATCATAGAAATTTCCAAGATTCCTTCCAGAGAAGAGCTGTTGTCCAAGCTGCTTGGCAGTATCCAGTCTCCGATCACCAATTTTGCTCGTGTCATGAATCAGTTGGCAGAGAAAGGCGGCGCATCCGAGTGCGAGGCACCTGCGGCGGAAGAGGCAGCGCCTGCCGAGGAGGCTCCTGCAGAAGAAGCGCCTGCGGCAGAGTAATCATTTAGAGTAAAGAAGAAGACAAACTAACAACAATAAAAATATGGAGGTAAAATCATGGCAAAGTTATCTATTGAAGAAATCATCAGTGCGATTGATGAGTTGACAGTATTAGAGTTGAATGATTTAGTAAAAGCTTGCGAGGAGAAATACGGTGTATCCGCAGCAGCAGGCGTTGTAGTTGCAGCAGCAGGCGGTGACGCAGGCGCAGCGGCAGCAGAGGAGAAGACCGAGTTTGACGTAGAGCTGACAGAGGTTGGCCCGAACAAGGTTAAGGTTATCAAAGTTGTTCGTGAGGCAACCGGCCTTGGCTTGAAGGAAGCTAAGGATATGGTAGATTCCGCTCCGAAGGTACTCAAAGAGGCTGCTTCTAAGGAAGAGGCTGAAGAACTCAAAGCTAAGTTGGAAGCTGAGGGCGCTAAGGTTACTCTTAAGTAATCGTCTCACATATCAGATTAAAAACCGTTCACGTACTGTCATTCAGTACATGGACGGTTTTATTAACATGAGGATATCTGGCAAAGCCATTTCTAAAATCTTTTTTAATTTCTTGAAATAATCGTTGACTCCCCTGAGGACTTGTAGTAGAATGGATAATGCACTATTGTGGTGTGGTATGCTTATTTGAAGTCTCCTTTTATGACGAGGCATACATTAATCATAAAGAACGGGGTGAGATGTCAATGGAAAAGAACAGGATCCGTAAGACTGCAGCCGGCAGAAATACGCGTATGACTTATGCACGACAGAAAGAGGTTCTGGATATGCCGAACCTGATCGAAGTTCAGAAGAACTCCTACCAGTGGTTTCTGGATGAAGGCTTAAAAGAAGTGTTTGACGATATTTCTCCGATTTCAGATTACAGTGGGCATCTGAGTTTGGAATTCGTTGACTTCGAGTTATGCGAAGAGGATGTCAAGTATTCTATCGAAAAATGTAAGGAGAGAGACGCCACTTATGCAGCCCCTCTCAAGGTAAAAGTACGTCTGATTAATAAAGAAAAGGATGAAATTACAGAGCACGAAATCTTCATGGGAGACCTGCCTCTTATGACAGAGACAGGCACTTTCGTAATCAATGGCGCGGAGCGTGTCATTGTCAGTCAGCTTGTGCGTTCTCCTGGCATTTATTATGGAATCGGACATGATAAGATTGGTAAGCGGCTTTTTTCTGCGACTGTAATCCCGAATCGCGGAGCATGGCTGGAGTATGAGACAGACTCCAACGATGTCTTTTATGTGCGGGTGGACAGGACCAGAAAGGTGCCGATCACGGTGCTGATTCGTGCGCTTGGCGTGGGTTCCAACGATGAGATTAGGGAACTTTTTGGTGATGAGCCAAAGATTGAGGCAAGTTTTGCAAAGGATACTTCCGAGAACTATCAGGAAGGTTTGTTAGAATTATATAAGAAGATTCGTCCCGGTGAGCCTTTGAGCGTGGAGAGCGCTGAGAGTCTGATTACCGCTATGTTTTTTGACCCCAGAAGATATGATCTTGCCAAGGTCGGCAGATATAAATTTAATAAGAAGCTGATGTTCAGAAACAGAATCAGGAATCACATTCTGGCAGAGGATGTGGTGGATACCCTGACGGGTGAGATTCTGGCAAAGGCGGGAGATAAGGTAACGGCAGAAATGGCTGACATGATTCAGAATGCTGCTGTGCCTGCGGTATGGATTCAGACGGAGGAAAAGAACGTCAAGGTTCTTTCCAATATGATGGTGGATATCACCAACTTTGTGGACTGCAATCCCAGGGAGCTGGGTGTTACAGAGCTGGTCTATTTTCCGGTGCTGCAGCAGATATTACAGGAGTACAGCGAGGATCCGGAGATGCTTGCAGAGGCAATCCAGAAGAATGTACACGAATTGATTCCGAAACATATTACAAAGGAAGATATCTTAGCTTCTATTAATTATAATATTCACCTGGAGTACGGTATCGGCAACGATGACGATATCGATCATCTGGGCAATCGACGTATCCGTGCAGTGGGCGAATTGTTACAGAACCAGTATCGTATCGGTCTTTCCAGATTGGAGAGAGTGGTGCGTGAGAGAATGACCACACACGATGCGGAGGAGATTTCCCCGCAGGTACTCATCAATATTAAGCCGGTGCAGGCGGCAGTGAAGGAGTTCTTTGGTTCCTCCCAGCTGTCACAGTTCATGGACCAGAATAATCCTCTTGGCGAGCTGACCCACAAGAGACGTCTCTCCGCTTTGGGACCGGGCGGTCTGTCCAGAGACAGAGCCGGATTCGAGGTGCGTGACGTACATTATACGCACTATGGCAGAATGTGTCCTATTGAGACGCCTGAGGGACCAAACATTGGTCTGATCAATTCCCTTGCTTCTTATGCAAGGATTAATGAATATGGATTCGTGGAGGCACCCTATCGTAAGATTGATAAGTCAGACCCGGCGAATCCGCGCGTAACGGACGAGGCAGTCTATATGACGGCTGATGAGGAAGATAATTATCATGTGGCGCAGGCTTCCACGCCTCTGGACAAGGATGGTCATTTTAAGAGGAACAGTGTGTCCGGACGTTACAAGATGGAGACCCAGGAGTATCCCAAGACCATGTTTGATTATATGGATGTGTCTCCGAAGATGGTATTTTCGGTGGCAACAGCGCTCATTCCGTTCTTGCAAAACGACGATGCGAACCGTGCGCTGATGGGTTCCAACATGCAGAGACAGGCAGTGCCGCTGCTCTTTACGGAGACACCTGTGGTGGGAACCGGTATGGAGCCGAAGGCGGCTGTGGACTCCGGTGTCTGTGTGGTGGCCAAGAAAGCAGGCATCATTGATTATGTATCCTCTAATTTGATTAAGGTGACTTGTGACGACGGGGAGAAAATGGAGTATCATCTGTCCAAGTTCTCCAGAAGTAACCAGTCCAACTGCTATAACCAGAAGCCTATTGTGCAAAAAGGCGCCCATGTGGAGCAGGGAGAGGTCATCGCGGACGGTCCTTCCACGGATGGCGGTGAATTGGCGCTGGGTAAGAATCCGTTGATCGGATTTATGACCTGGGAAGGTTATAACTATGAGGATGCTGTCCTTTTGAGTGAGAGATTGGTACAGGAAGATGTCTATACTTCCGTACACATTGAAGAATATGAAGCAGAGGCCCGTGACACCAAGCTGGGACCGGAAGAGATTACCAGAGATGTGCCCGGCGTGGGTGACGATGCCTTAAAAGATCTGGATGACAGAGGTATCATCCGTATTGGCGCGGAAGTGCGTGCCGGCGACATTCTGGTGGGTAAAGTAACGCCCAAGGGGGAGACTGAGCTGACAGCAGAGGAAAGACTCCTTCGTGCTATCTTTGGCGAGAAAGCCAGAGAGGTGCGTGACACTTCCCTGAAAGTGCCCCATGGCGAATATGGTATTGTTGTGGATGCCAAGGTATTTACCAGAGAGAACGGAGATGAGCTTTCTCCGGGCGTGAATCAGGCAGTGCGCATTTATATTGCACAGAAGAGAAAGATTTCCGTGGGTGATAAGATGGCGGGCCGTCATGGTAACAAGGGTGTGGTATCCCGTGTACTGCCGGTAGAGGATATGCCTTATCTGCCCAATGGACGTCCCTTGGATATCGTGTTAAATCCGCTGGGTGTGCCTTCCCGTATGAATATCGGGCAGGTGCTTGAGATTCATTTATCGCTGGCGGCAAAGGCGCTTGGCTTTAATGTGGCAACACCAGTGTTTGACGGCGCCAAAGAGGACGATATCATGGATACTCTCGATCTGGCCAACGATTATGTGAATCTGGAATGGGAAGAGTTCGAGAAGAGACACAAGGAAGAACTTTTACCGGAAGTCATGGAGTATCTGTATGAAAACAGAGACCACCGTGAACTGTGGAAGGGTGTGCCGATTTCCAGAGATGGTAAGGTCAGACTGCGGGATGGAAGGACAGGCGAGTATTTCGATTCACCGGTTACCATCGGACACATGCATTACCTGAAACTTCATCATCTGGTGGACGATAAGATTCATGCCCGTTCCACAGGCCCTTACTCTCTGGTGACACAGCAGCCTCTGGGCGGTAAAGCGCAGTTCGGCGGACAGCGTTTCGGTGAGATGGAAGTGTGGGCGTTAGAGGCATACGGTGCGGCTTATACGCTGCAGGAAATCCTGACTGTGAAGTCCGATGATGTGGTAGGACGTGTCAAGACCTACGAGGCAATCATCAAGGGCGACAATATTCCGGAGCCTGGCGTACCGGAGTCCTTCAAGGTACTGCTCAAGGAGTTACAGTCCCTGGGATTGGATGTGAGAGTGCTCCGCGATGATCAGACTGAGGTGGAGATCATGGAGACCATTGATTACGGTGAGAATGAATACCGTTATGAGATAGAGGGCGATTCCCGTAATTATGATTATGAGAAAGAGTCCCTTGGTTCCATGGGCTACCAGAAGCAGGAGTTTGATGAGGACAGCGGAGAGCTGGTGACCAGCGACGAGGAAGAAGATTTGGCTGAAGATGACCTGGATCTTGAAGTAGACTTTGAATAAGACGAAGAGAGGATCCATAAATAATCTGGATGGAGGTTAGTGCAAGATGTCAGACATGAGACAGGAAACATATCAACCTATGACATTTGATGCGATCAAGATTGGATTGGCATCACCTGAAAAGATCAGAGAATGGTCCAGAGGTGAGGTCACGAAGCCTGAGACTATCAATTACAGAACGTTAAAACCCGAGAAGGAAGGTCTTTTCTGTGAGAAGATTTTCGGACCCAGCAAGGACTGGGAGTGTCATTGTGGTAAATATAAAAAGATCAGATATAAAGGTGTGGTCTGTGACAGGTGCGGCGTGGAAGTCACCAAGTCCAGCGTCCGCAGAGAGCGTATGGGACATATCGAACTGGCTGCTCCCGTATCCCACATCTGGTATTTTAAAGGTATCCCGAGCCGTATGGGATTGATTTTGGATTTGTCCCCCAGAGTGCTTGAGAAGGTGCTTTACTTTGCCTCCTATATTGTGCTGGACGGTGGAGAGACCGATTTGGAATATAAGCAGGTTCTTTCCGAGAAAGAGTACCAGGACGCCAGGGAGAACTGGGGCAATAAGTTCCGTGTGGGTATGGGTGCAGAGGCCATCAAGGAGCTTTTGCAGGCGATCGACTTAGAGGCGGAAGCAGTTGAGTTAAAGGAAGGCTTGAAAGAGTCCACCGGTCAGAAGCGTGCCCGTATCATCAAGAGACTGGAAGTCGTAGAGGCTTTCAGGGAGTCCGGAAATCAGCCGGAGTGGATGATTATGGATGCAATCCCAGTTATTCCGCCGGATTTACGGCCCATGGTACAGTTGGATGGCGGACGTTTTGCTACATCTGACTTAAATGATCTGTATAGAAGGATTATTAACAGAAACAATCGTTTGAAGAGACTTTTGGAATTGGGTGCTCCCGATATCATCGTTCGTAATGAGAAGCGTATGCTGCAGGAGGCTGTGGATGCGCTGATTGATAACGGCAGAAGAGGACGTCCGGTGACAGGACCTGGCAACAGGGCGTTGAAATCCCTGTCCGATATGTTAAAAGGTAAATCGGGACGTTTCCGTCAGAACCTGCTGGGTAAGCGTGTTGACTATTCGGGCCGGTCTGTTATCGTGGTTGGACCTGAGTTAAAGATTTACCAGTGCGGTCTGCCCAAAGAAATGGCAATCGAACTGTTTAAGCCCTTTGTGATGAAAGAACTGGTATTCCGCGGGATTTCCCAGAATATTAAGGCTGCCAAGAAACTGGTGGAGAGACTGGACACTCAGGTATGGGATGTGTTGGAGGAGGTCATCAAAGAACATCCGGTGATGTTGAACCGTGCTCCTACATTGCACAGACTTGGTATTCAGGCTTTTGAGCCGATTCTGGTGGAAGGTAAGGCAATCAAGCTGCATCCTCTGGTATGTACCGCATTTAACGCCGACTTCGACGGGGACCAGATGGCAGTGCATCTGCCTCTTTCCGTGGAGGCACAGGCAGAGTGCAGATTCCTTCTGCTTTCTCCGAATAACCTCTTAAAACCTTCGGATGGTGGTCCGGTGGCAGTGCCTTCTCAGGATATGGTGCTGGGTATCTACTATTTGACCCAGGAAAGACCAGGAGCATTGGGCGAGGGCAAGTTCTTTAAGAATGTGAACGAGGCAATCCTTGCCTATGAAAATAAGGCATGTACCCTGCACACCAGAATCAGGGTGCGGGTGACGAAGAAGACGGCTGACGGGACAGTTGTGTCCGGTAATGTGGAGTCAACCCTTGGCAGATTCCTTTTCAATGAAATCTTGCCGCAGGACCTTGGCTTTGTGGACAGAAACAATCCGGAGGAACTGCTGAAACTGGAAGTAGATTTCCATGTAGGTAAGAAACAGTTAAAACAGATTCTTGAGAAGGTCATCAATATTCACGGAGCCGTAAGGACCGCAGAAGTGCTTGACCTGATCAAATCCATTGGTTATAAATATTCCACACAGGCGGCCATGACCGTGTCCATTTCCGATATGACGGTGCCTGCCCAGAAGGAAGAAATGCTGGAGGCAGCCCAGGCTACTGTAGATAAGATCTCTGTCAATTTCAGACGCGGCCTGATCACGGAAGAAGAAAGATACCGTGCGGTGGTAGAGACCTGGAACGAGACGGATAAAGAGCTGACGGAAGTGCTGCTTTCCGGATTGGATAAATATAACAATATCTATATGATGGCTGACTCCGGTGCCCGTGGTTCCAACCAGCAGATCAAACAGC
>CAJUFU010000029.1:11612-37956 GCA_910585555.1 uncultured Lachnospiraceae bacterium | reverse complement strand
CTGTGAAGGCATCTCCTTTAAGATGGTTTCAATATCCTCCCGAAAGCCCATGTTTAACATCTCATCCGCCTCGTCTAAGACCACTGTATGCACATGCTCCATCTTGAGGGTATGTCTGCGCATATGGTCCATCACCCGGCCAGGCGTTCCCACCACAATCTGCACGCCTCCCTTTAAATTCTTGATCTGTCTGACAATATCCTGTCCGCCGTATACGGGAAGCACCTTGATTCCATTCATATACTTGGAAAATTTCCGCAGCTCTTCGGCGGCCTGCATGGCAAGTTCCCTGGTGGGACATAAAATCACTGCCTGTAAGCTGCGATCGTCCGGATCGATCTTTTGTAAAATCGGAATACCGAAAGCCGCCGTCTTACCTGTTCCTGTCTGGGCCTGTCCGATGATATCCCGGCCTGTCATAAAAAGAGGGATTGCCTGCTCCTGAATGGGCGTCATATGCTCAAAGCCCAGTTCCCTGACTGCCCGCAGAATCCTCTCGTCAATGCCTGCATCTTCATAGCGCATTGTTTTCTGACCGCTTTCCTCTCCCTGGTCTTCCCCATACAAATTGTCATACATACGCTGTGTCAGCGCCTCATTTTCCCCAAAATTGTCAAACTGCTCATTGTTTTTCTTCCTACTGCTCATACGCTCTCCATTCTTCGTGTTGACGGCTTATGAAACTACTGTTCCTTGAAACCGCATCTTTGCATTTACATGATAAGAGCTGCCAACCCCCGCAGCAAACAGGCATGGCAGCATTATCTTCAACTTTCCATGATATTGATACAATATAATTCATAACTGACTTCCAAAAGTCACCTCTGATTTCTTACCATACTTTTCCTATTTCCGGTTATTCCCGCCCAGATAGATTCTGCGCAGCTTACTCACCGCCCGGTCCTGAATCAGACATTCACCGTGCTCTTGCAGATATAACAGCCGCTCTCCGGATGCCGCGATCAGGTTGCCGAACTCGATTGCCGCAGCACTGATCTTGTTAAATGTTTTATAAGAAAGACGATTCTTTTCCAATACCAGATAGTAACCGGCTCCTTCTTTGAAAAGATGGCTTTTTACAGAGTATGTACTGGGAATGGTGGCCACATACTGCATAACCTGACGCATGGAGGCAAAAACAAAAATTCTGTAATTCTCCTCGTACTCCTGCGCCCTTTTATCCGCAGCCTGTCTATCCGCCTCATCCTGATGAGACAACTCTGCGCTGACATCCTGCAGTACTTCTTTGAGATGCTGCAACATCTCCTTAAAGGCTGCCGGTCCCTCGTCCGTAAAAGTCACCACCAGTCCTTTATCTTTTAAAGGGGTAATCTGCATGGCAATGTTGCCGTTGTTAATCTGATACCCCACTTCCTCATGGGCGCGCTCGATGATGTCCCGCAGGAATTCCTCCCCCTTCTCACTGCGTTCAAAGATATCCGACAATGTAAGACCGTATTCCGTCATGTCATCCTCTGAAATAATACATTGCACCGTTGCTTCATTAATCTTTTTATATTTCATTGTATATCCTTATCCCCTGTCTTCTTCTCTGTTTGTATGGCTAAACATTAGAGTCGTATAATATAATACCACAAAAATACGCAATAAGAAAGAATCTTATCGCGTATCTTTCAAAAAATTCTATTCTGCCCTGATCTGGCCTTCGCCCCAGAACGGTTCCTGCCATACTCCCTCATAACTGACTGCAAAGTGGAGATGATATCCGGTTGACTTTCCGGTGGTTCCAACGGTTGCTATTTTATCCCCTGCAAGAACCTGTTCTTTCTCGGATACCAGTACCTCTTTACAATGTGTATAGTAAGTCATCTGGCCGCTTTGCCCATGCCACAGCACCACATAGTTTCCGTCCTCTGTATCAAAGCCGGTCTCAAATACCGTGCCGTCCGCCGCCGCCAGAATATCCGCCCCTTCTTTGGCCGCCATATCCACACCGTTATGTTTTATGCTCTCCCCCGTGATCGGATGAATCCGCTCTCCATACTGGTCTGAAATCCGGTCATAATCGGGGCAGGGATTGATAAAATCAATCTCCAAATCATGATGCGCCGCTTCCCGATTGACAAGGGGACTGTCCAGACGTCCTTCTGTCTTAGAAGACTGTATACCCGCTTCTTTCTCGGAACGGATTACTTCCAGTCTTCTTTCCTGGACCAAAGATCGACAAACATTCTGCTCATCTACTCTTGGCTGCTGCAGTTCAAATGCCGGCTCTTTTTCCGGATGACACAGCACCTGTATCGTTAACGGATGCAGTCCATCACACCAGATGCCCTCCACACCTTCCAGTTTCAGCCCCACTGCAAGTTGCAGCAAAACCCCTTCATATCCCTCATAGATGCCTGCCGCATCATCGCTGCTGTTTAGAGCAAAGCCCGCCACATCGGGACTGATCACCGCTTCTTCCACCTTATAATCCTGATAGTCCGAAATAGAAAGGGGTGCCAGTACCATATCCCCGTCATAGGTAAGCAGTATCTCATCCCCGGATTCGCTCATCGTAAAAGAAAGATTTTTGTCCACCCAATCCCGGTACATTTCAGGCGTAAGTTCTTTCATCTCCACAGTGCCCGTATCATATCGAAAACCGCTGTAAAGTTTCCATATCTCCCGCTCAGAAGTATTCTCTGCCAGTATCTTGAAGACAAACCTTCTGGGAAGACCGTCATCAGTCTCTTCTAAGGTTCTGATGTTGGCGCTGTCCTCATTCATCCCACTGGGACACCAGGCAATATCATAAGTGTTTACGTCCTCTCCGATCAGCGTCTTAATACCCCGGGGACCAAAGTCTTGCGTATAAAGACCGTAAAGCGAAATCTGTGCCTCCTCGTTTCTGCTAAGCAGATACCATCCGTTTTCCAACGGATTCTCCGGCTCGCTGTCCTGGCCCTCCTGTTGTCCGTACAAGTAAGTATAGTAAGCCTGATAATCTATCTTGCGGTCTAAGGCAAGTTCACTGTCATCCCTTCCCGCCATCACACCCTGATAATGAAGTACCGAAAGAAAGGCCGCATCCTGCTGTGCCTGTTCTATGGCCTGTTCCTGTGCTTCTATGGCACCCATGACATCTTCGTATTCGCTGCTGATGCCTGCAGCCTCTTGATCGGATGCATTCCCGGCCGCCTGCTTTGCATCCTTCTGCGCCTGCTCCGCCGCCTGCTCTTTTCGGCCTGCCTGTTTTCTCTCATCCCGAGCTCCATCCTCTTTCTGGCCGCTTCCCGTAAAAGCACAGCTGCAGACTAAGAGCATCGTCACAAGAACCACTGCCGCCGTCCATCCTTTCCGGTCAGTACGCCCGGCTATCCTGCGGGCTCTCTCTTTGACGCCTTTCTTCTGCCCCTCCATGGTGAGCGCTGTGCCCGCACAGGCAATCCGCCCCTGTCCGGCCGCAAGCAGGTATAAAAGCGTCCTGCCATAGTCAAAGCGTTCTTGTTCGCCAAGCAGCCTAATC
The DNA here is from genome assembly GCA_910585555.1 of uncultured Lachnospiraceae bacterium. Taxonomy (GTDB): domain Bacteria; phylum Bacillota; class Clostridia; order Lachnospirales; family Lachnospiraceae; genus UBA3282. The sequence continues at coordinate 34,484 of CAJUFU010000029.1, read as the reverse complement.
ACCGCCTCATCGCAGGAAAGTTCACTGTCCTGTCTGGCCGCAAAAGCCGCAGCCCACACCAGCGGATGAAACCAGTACACTGCCGCCAGCGCACTGCGTAAAAACGCCCAAACTCTATCAAACTGCAAGGCATGACAATACTCATGGGCCAGCACATGGACAAACTTCTGCGGCTCTCTCACAAGCTTCGTATCTACATAAATATTTCTTCCCACTAGGCAGGGGCTGGCCAGTCCGTTTACCTGATAGACCTTCATGCCATATCCCGCCAGTCTGTCTGCCATCTCTTCCGGGATTTTCTCTCCCCCGACTCTGCGGCGGTTTCTGTAAAGAATCCTTCTGAAACGAATCTGGATGATAAGCATACAGGCTCCCACTGACAGCGTTCCAACAGCCCACACCATTCGAAGAATCCTCAAAGTCCCGCTTTCGGATGCCTCATCAGTCCTCCTGACCTCTTCCGGTGCGCGTCCCGCAGACAATTCAGCAGCCACACCCGCCTGTCCTGCTTTTGCTTCTTTGCCAAAGTCCCCGCCGGCCTTTCCTGCTTCGTCGGCCTTTTCCCCAATCTTGGGCACGGCAGATACCTCCGCCAAAGCCTGCTTCTCTTCCATAGGCACAGTATCAGACTCTGTACCGGCCCTTTCTTCTACATCGGCCGCTCTTTGGATGCCAGGCAGGGCCCACCCGCCAGATGCTTCCCATACCCTCTCCTCCTGCCAAAGGCTTTGGGGCAATAGATTCATCACACTCACCGCGCTCTCCCCCACGGATACCGGAAGCATCAGCCGCAGGGCCGCCGCCAGCCACAAGGCATAACGCAGGCGCATACTGATCTTTCCGTTTGTAAGCCTGCGAAGCAGAAAAGTCGCCAGGATAAGCGTAGAAGAAGTCACAATCATTTCTATCATCTATTCTCTCCTCCTTCCCTGCTCTTTTCTTCCGCCTGTCTTAAAATCTCATACAATTCTGAAATCTCTTCTCTGGATAAAGCCTGCTGCTCCACCATGGTATTCAACATCAGGCCCATGCGGCCCTCAAAGACCTTTTCCAGGAATTCCTCTGTCTCCTGTAAGACTGCTTCTTTGCGCGCAATCTTAGGATAATACAATTTGGCCCGGCCCCCTTCTTCATAGCGGACTGCTCCCTTCTCCTCCATCCGCTTTAAAAAAGTCATGACTGTATGCTTCGTCCATCCCGTAGTCTCTTTCAACTGTTTGGTCAGCTGCATCATGGTCTGGGGCGACGCCTCCCACAACAAGCTCATAACCTTCCACTCCGCCTCTGATAGTTTTACGATTTTTTCCATACTTTCTGTTCCTTCCCTTTCCATGCGCAGGCACCCCGTCTATGGGCCGCTCCTTTGCAATTCCCTACACGCAAAATAGGTTGACATCTGCCTACCATTACTATAAACCACTTGGTAGGCATCTGTCAACCTATTTATTGTATTCATTTTACTGGCTGTCACAGACTCTTGACCGCCGTCTGCGCGTAAAATCCCCTGGTCCTTTCCTCCACACGGGCGCCCGCTGTCACTTCCACCTGCAGACGCTGTCTGATATCTACACAGGATGCGCCAATGGATAAGGTAAAGACGCCCTGTTCCACCACCCAATGATCGTTCCGGTCAAGGAACGCCATCTGGCTTACTTTCATCCGGAAAGTCACTTCCTTTTTCTCTCCCGACGCCAGGCTAATTCGTTGAAAACCTGCCAGCTCCATCGTAGGCCGCACCATGGATGCCGTCTGGTCTGTGAAATAGAGCTGCACCACCTCATCCCCCGGAAGTTCTCCCGTATTTTCAACGACTACGCTGACCTGCAGAATATCCTGCGCGGTAACCTTATCCTTGTAAAGCCGGGCATCGCTATAGGCAAACGTGGTGTAAGACAGCCCGTGTCCGAAATAATACAAGGGATATGCCGTGTCATTAATATAGCCGTTCTTATTCCGTATCATGCCCGTGTGTCCAGCCGCCACATAACCGCTTCCTCTGGGCAGTCCGTAATAGACGGGAAGCTGTCCCACAGTTCTTGCCGCCGTGACAGGCAGCCTGCCGCCGGGATTATACGCTCCAAACAGAGTCTTACACAGGGCCTGGCCTCCCATGACTCCCGGCTGCCAGACTTCCAGGATGGCATCAAAATGACTTGCCACATAGACATTGGATAAGGGCCTGCCGTCAAAATGCAGCACCACCGTCTTCTTATGCAGCGCATACACTTTGCGGGCAAATTCTTCCTGTCTGCCCGGCAGATCAATATCCGTGGAATCCACACCCTCCCCCACAGTCGAGGTAATACCCCAGCCATTCTTGCCGCCCAGCGTCAAAAGCACCACATCTGCGTCCGCCGCCACACGAAGCGCCTCCTCCATGCCCGCCACATCGCTGCCGGCACAATTAATGCCCTGGGCATAGACCACCTGACAATCCGGCAGATACTCCTGCAGAGCATGATATAAACTCCGTACCGCCGGAAACTCTTTGGTAATCCGCTTCCCGATTCTGGGGGATACTTCTCTAATCTGTCCCACGTAAGCTTGTTCAATATCATAAATAATCAGCCCCGGTTCCTCAAACTCCTGGCCGTCCTCTTCTCTGGCCAACGACATATCCAGCGCCGCCGGATAAGAAAAGGTTCCAAAATAACTGCGCACATTATCCCCATGGGGTCCTAAAACCGCAATCTTTTTGATGTTCTTAGAAAGGGGAAGCAGTTTATTCTCATTTTTTAACAAAATAAAACTCTTTTGAGCAAGCTCTTCATTGAGTACTTCCGTATCCTTACAGTGCAGGGTTTTCTTCAACGCTTCCACGTTGGGATAGGGATTCTCAAACAGCCCCAGCTCAAATTTCAGTTTCAAAACTCTCCTGACGGCACGATCGATCACTTCCATGGGAAGCTCTCCCGCTTCCACGGCGGCTTTCATCTGATATGTAAAACCTTTCGGCCTAGGGTATTCCACATCCAGCCCCGCCTGTATGGCCAGATTACCTGCCTTTTCAAAACTGTCCGCCACACAGAAAGGGTCTACCAGACGGTCCACCGCCACATAATCAGATACCACAATCCCCTCAAAACCCATCTCATCCCGCAGAATATCTGTCAAAAGCCGCTTGGACGCCACAACGGGTTCCCCGTTCATGGAACAATAAGAGCACATAACGCCACGCATACCCGCTTCCGTGATGGCACTCTGAAACGGCTTGCAGTGAATTTCTTTCAAGTCCCTGGGAGAAACCATATTGCGCCCCATGTTGATACCGCCCTCGGTGATACCGTGCCCCACATAGTGTTTGGCCGTAGCTGCAATGCCTTCCCGCAAATCATCCGTCTGAATGCCTCTCACAAAAGCGCTGGCCATGGCGGATGTCAAAGCCGCATCCTCTCCATAGGTCTCCGTCACCCTGCCCCATCTGGGATCTCTTGCAATATCCACCACCGGTGACAATGCCTGGCGAAATCCTACCTGCAGCATCTGTCTGCGGATAATTTCTGCCATACGTTCTATCAAATCCGGCTCAAAGGTAGAAGCCTGGGCAATGGCGCTGGGAAAAACATCCGCCTCCGTAAACTGTGCCCCGGCGCTTGCCTCACAGTGAATCAGGGCCGGAATACCAAGTTCTGTCTCTTGTGTCAAAAATTTCTGCAGGCTGTATACATATTCGGCTATCTTCTCCACGCAGGACGCCGTGGTAAAAGCGCCCACATGCCCGATTCCATCAGGCACATATTTCTGAAAATCAGGAATTTCCGATTCAATGGTCACCAGACAGGTGAGCTGATCTATCTTCTGTTCCAGTGTCATACGGCTAAGAAGATCTTCCGTCCTCTCTTCTGCAGACAGTACGGGATTTTTATAATTGTCCATCGCTTTTAACCTTCCTTTACTTTACGAGCCTTCCTAAAGATGTCCTGCCGCAAACGGCAGGACATCTATCCGTTTACTTCAAATATTCATCCACATTATCCGCTGTGACAATCTTAAAGGGTACATATACGTCTTCAATATCAGCAGGGTTGGTGCCGTTTTTGATTTGCTCAAAAATATCGGCCCCGGCCTGTGCCTGTGCTCTTGCATCCTGCAGAGCCGTCATCGCCATCTCACCGCTCTTGATTGCTGCCAGAGCATCGTCACTGCCATCCACACCGAGAACCAGTATGCCATCCAGTCTCCCCGCTGACTTTAATGCCTCCACAACACCCAGTGCAGCATCATCATTCTGGCACACAATGGCATCGATCGTTTCATAAGACATCAGACAGTCTTCTGTGGTTCTCATACCCTGGTCCTTTGCGTTTTTCACATTATACTCATCCATAATTTCAATATCGCTGCGGGCTTTTAGAGCGTCTGTCAATCCCTGCTTTCTATCCGCATACTGTTGGTCCACAGGCTCGCCGGTAAAGTACAAAATCTTTGCGTTTTCCGGAAGAACCTCACACAGATATTCCCCCTGTGCCCTGCCTGCGTCTGTATTGGGAGAACCTACATAAATATATCCGTCATAGTCATCTCCGCCTGTAACCGCAACGAGAAATGAAATATAAGGAATCCCTGCCGTCTTTGCCGCTTCAAGAGCCGGAACCGAACCGTCTGAATCATTGCTGATCGCAGAAGCTACATTTACATTCTGCACAATAAAATCATCAATCTGTCCGTTCTGCACGTTGGTATCTCCTGCCGCATCCGTGACCATAATCTGAATCCCCTTCGCCTCTGTTTCCTCTTTCAGATAAGACCGGAACTTGGCACAGTAATTATAGGTATCACTGTTATTGGCAAACCCTACCAGATATGCCTCGCCTGCTGCCGCTTCGTCCGTTGCTGCACTGTCTGTCTGCTCTGCGGAAGCTTCCCCATCCGCAGCCGGTGCCTGGGATTCTTCTGCGGCTGTGTCCCCGCCGGACGCCCCACACCCTGTCAAACACATTGCAGCCAGTACCACCGGCAATAAACTTTTTAACACTTTTCTTTTCATAATGTCTCCTTTCTGTGCGTCAGCACATAAAAATAAAGTTTCACCTACCTGCTCTTTTTGTTTTCTTTTGTCTTGATATCTATAATGACCGCCCCCGCGATCAACACACCCTTTACGATAAGCTGATACTGCGTAGAGACGTGAAGTAGGTTCAAAATATTATTGATCAATCCCACAATGATGGAGCCAATAAAAGCACCCGTGACAGTACCGATGCCGCCCAGGAAACTGGTGCCGCCCACAATCACCGCCGTAATGGCATCAAACTCATATCCTTCACCCACTGACGGCATACCCGCCATCAGTCTTGCCATCAGGACAACACCCGCAAGTCCGGTCAAGGCGCCGCTTAAGGTAAAGATTAACCGTTTCTTTCGGTTCACATTAATACCCGATGCTATGGCCGTCTTCTCACTGCCGCCGATGGCATAGATACAAGTGCCGAATTTGGTGTTTTTCATCAGTACAGCTATAATAAACACCACCACAATCATAATAATCACCGGCACTGGAATTCCTATAATACTTCCCTGCCCCAGGAACCGAATCTGCTCAACCCCGCCGATACTCTGTCCATTGGTATAAAGCTGCACCACGCCCTTTAAGACATTGGTCATGGCCAGGGTCGCAATAAAGGGCTGGAGTTTAAAGTGTGTGATCATAAATCCATTCACCCAGCCGCAGACCACACCAATGGTAATGCCTGTAAACACTGCCAATGGTATATTATGCGTTGCCGCAAGCACGCCGGCCGCAAAGCACATGGAAGTGGTACACAAAAGTCCTGCCGACAGATCGATCATCCCAGACACAATCAACATCGTTTCACCGCAGGCAATGATGGTGACCACCGAAATCTGTTTTAAAATATTGATCAGGTTCTGCGGTTTCAAAAAATTACTGTTGATCATTGCAGAAGCAACAAACAAAATGATCAAAATCAATACAATGCCATATTTTCTATATAATTCATCCGCTTTTAGTTTCTTCATTTATCCGCCCCCACTATCATCTTCATAATTTTATCCTGTGTCGCTTCTGCGCTTTCCAACACGCCGATTTTCTTTCCCTGGGCTATGACCGCCACCCTGTGGCTCATGGAAAGCACCTCCGGCATGTCTGATGAGATCAGTAAAATCGCCATGCCCTTTTTTGCCAATTCTGTAATCAGCTTATAGATTTCCTGCTTGGCTCCCACATCGATACCTCTGGTAGGCTCATCCAAAATCAACACTTTGACATCACGCACCAGCCATTTGGCAAGCACCACTTTCTGCTGATTGCCGCCGCTTAGATTTCCAACCAAAGTATCCGCATCTGGCGCCTTGACAGCCAGATTCCCGCATATGGTCTGAACTGCCTCATTAATCTTTGCTTTTTGCCAAAAACCTGACCGGGTAAACAAATCCCCATTGGGGAGCATAATGTTTTCCCGGATAGATCTTACACCCACAAATCCATAGGAAGCTCTATCCTCTGTAGCCATCGCCACACCGGCGGATATGGCATCCTGAGCGGAACGAAAATGACAAAGTTTTCCGTTCATTTTAATGGTCCCGGCCGTGGGTTTATCCATGCCGAAGACTGCCCTTGCAATCTCGCTCCTGCCCGCTCCCATCATCCCCGCAAAGCCCAGGATTTCTCCCTGCCGGATGGAAAAGGAAATGTCCTCAAATCCGTCTCCTGTAAGCCCCTCTACCTGAAGGACTACCTGGTCACCATGAGGGTTTACCGGCGGGTAAATCTCCTGAATATCTCTTCCCACCATTAGGGAAATCAATTTCTCTTCATTCACATCCTTTAAAAGACCGGAGCCAATCCATTTACCATCCCGAAGCACCGTATACTCGTCGCACAAGGAAAACACCTCTTCCAGTCTGTGGGAAATAAAAACAAAAGAAATACCCTGATTTTTCAACTCCCGGACTTTCTGAAAAAATATCTCCGTCTCCTTATTCGTCAGGGCGGACGTAGGTTCATCCATGATAATCACTTCACTGCCTCTTGAAATTGCTTTCAAAATTTCGATCATCTGTCTGGATGCAACACTCAGATCGCCCATTTTCATCTCCGGGTCAAAACTCATGCCTATCATTTGAATCAACTCGCCGGCCTTTTTATTGCGCTCCTTCTTATTCAAAAAGCATCCCCTTTTCAAAGGTTCACGGCCAAGATACAGATTCTCCGCAATGGTCATCTCCGGTACATAATTCAGTTCCTGGGACACAATAGAAATGCCATAATCAAAGGCATCCCTTTCACTTTTCATATGAACTTCCTGGCCTTTTACCAAAACAGCTCCTTCATAACTTGTGTAGGTTCCAGACAGGATTTTCATCAGCGTAGATTTTCCCGCTCCGTTCTCGCCCACCAGAGCATGGATGCTTGCGGATTTTAACTGCAGATTGACTTGATCAAGCGCTACCACACCCGGAAATTCCTTCCTGATATTTTTCAATTCAACAACCGTTTTCTGAACCACTTTCCCCCTCCTTTGATAAAACGTTTCAGCTTTCCTTTTCCTTTTAAGCTTCTGCCTTGTGAGCATAGTATATAATATTGCCGCTAAATGTTCAATACTCCTTTCAATATTTCTAAATTTTTGTGCATTTATTATATTATTTTCCCATTCAAAAATTGTTGAATCGTTTTATCATCTTTCTCCTTTAGTTATTTTTTAATATAACTATAAAAGGCGGGAAACATACACGTCTCCCGCCTTTTATTTCTTTTCTGTTTTTATAAGATTTTCCCTTCAAACTTCTTTGGCAATTGCACTGCCCCGCCGCAGCAAATCCGGCTTATACATTATTTTTTTTCTCTCCTCGTCACAGGTTTTGCTCAACAGCTCGATAGCCGCCCTGCCGATAAAGCTCCCCATCTCTACACTGGGGACCCGTACCGTAGTCAGCGGTGTCTCCATAATATCCGCAAAAGGCACATTGTCAAACCCGACCAGAGAAATATCCCTAGGAATGCGTATCCCATAATTCCTTGCCGCCCGGTAAATTCCAAAAGCCATCTCGTCATTAGAAGAAAAGATGGCGCTCACCCGCTGCCCCATTAAATAAGAGAAAGCCTCATAACCGCTTCCCATGGTATAATCGCCATAACAGACCAGCTTTTCATCATAAGCAACCCCATAACTCTCCAGTGCCTGCCGATAGCCTTCGATACGTTCCTGGGTCACATAGAAGGTCTTATCTCCCGCCAGACAGCCAATCCGTCTGTGGCCCAATTCCAAAAGATGTTCTGTGGCCATAAAGCCGCCCTGTCTGTAATCAAAGCAGACGTCCACCCCCGGACATTCCAATCCATAATCATCCATGGTAATGACCGGTATCCCCAATCCTTCCACATTCTTTCGAAGGCTCATAAGATCCTCCTGATTATCCACCTCCAAAGGCTTGGCCCAGATCAGTGCCGCCACGTTCTCTGCGGCAATCTGTCTGATCAGCTTTAAACTGGAATCTCTGGTCCGCTCCTCCAAAATATGACTGAGCAGGGAATAGCCTTTGCCTGACAGTTCCCTGTTGATTGCCATAAACTCAGCCGCTATATGCGTGTTACGGACATCATTCATAACAATGCCGATCATCCTGCTCTCACGGTTCACCAGACTCAAAGCCGCCCTATTGGGCTGATAGTGCAGTCGTTCTGCCACCTCTTTTACTTTCTGTCTCGTCTCCTTGGAAATGCGGCTGGGTTTGTCCGAGAGCGCCATCGAAACTGCCGAGACAGAAACACCGCTCTCCCTTGCCACATCTTTAATTGTCGCTCTCATAACCCAAGACTCCTCTTCTTCCCGGTCTCCTGCCATCTTTTGAGCAGGCGGCTGTCTTTTATTCTGATTATAGGCAGACCCTCCTGTTTTTGCAATAGGCATACAAAGCAAAAAGCATGTGCCAATCCTATTTTTCCATCGTCTTTACCTTTTTGTCATTTATTAGTGATATAACGAATCATTTGTCAGACAATTCTTGTTTATTTCTATATTTTTTTGATTTCGCCTTTTATTTATTACCAAAGTCTGTTAAAATAAGGTTAAGAAAATGTGATTCTTGCCGATATTATTATCAGAACAAGGAGTTCGCTGTGCATTTTCTAAACACGGAAACAATGTGGCATTACAGGAAAAGCACAAATCTGAATCCAAGGAGGGATCACCGCAATTTATGCAGATGAGAGGCTTTATAAAATTGAAGCGGTTATGGCGATTAACCCGCTGAAAAAGAACAAAAATCACCAGTCCAAGCAGAACCCGTCGCAGACCCTTGCGAAGAAATTTTTCTCTGAGGTACTCGATGAGGCATGTGAAAAGGAACAAAATCGAAATATCGAAATCAAGACCAATGGTTACACGAAAGATGCCCTTCCTTTTTGCAATTTTGTAAATATGCGGGAATATTGTTAAAATTACTGCAAATGAGCGAGTAGAGAGACGATTCGGTTTACATAATCCGAATCGTCTCTCTATTTAGCCATTTCTATCATGTACGATTGATATTTTTCCTGTTTTCTTATCAACAGTCTATTAAGAAAATTTTACCCTGTTACGATATATATTGTAAGAGGTGGGCATTTGTGTCCGCCGCAGGTAAACGGATTTACTGATCATGCTAAGGAGGGCAAAGCCATGAACAAAGTAGCGGGATATAACACATTCCAAAACAATTATTACAATAACACTGTGCAGAATAAGAAGGAGGCTGATAAGGCCGACAAAACCGGTGCATCCAAAAAGACTGCAGATACGAAGAAGACTGACAAAAACATGCCTCAGCTGAGCGATAAAGCCAAGGCGCTTTTGCAGGATTTGAAGAAACAGTATAGCAACATGGATTTCTTTGTTGCCGAATATGACAGCGAGGAAGAGGCTGCTTCCTATCTCTCCCGCGGCAGTAAGGATTACAGCGTGCTGATCGATCCTGAGGAATTAGAGAGAATGGCCGAGGACGAAGATGTCAAGAAACAGAATCTTGCACTGCTCGATGAAGCAGTCGGAAAACTTGGCGAACTCAAAGAGGAACTGAAAAAGACCGGCAAGGAGGACGAGGTGGTAACACTTGGCGTCTCCATCGGCAAAGACGGCAAAGTCTCCTACTTCGCAGAACTTGAGAAAGCCGGCGAGCGCCAGAAAGAATTCGTGGATAAAATCCGCGAGGACAAGAAGGAAGCCGCAAAGGAGGCTGCTGAGAAAGCTGCCAAAGACGGGACAGACAAATATAATTACGATCACAGTAAACGCACCACTGTCTATGCTGACAGCACGGAAGAGCTGCTTGAGAAAATCACCAATGTCAACTGGGATGAGATTAAGGAAGAAACCAGTATTCCCATGCCCGGCGGACATTTCGATTTCAGCATCTAAAGAAAACGAAATTGCAGGGGCCGCCCTCTATAACTGCGCAGCAGTTATGAGGAGCGGCCTTTTTCTTAAGACCGATACCCCGGTTTTCGTAAAGACCGGCAGCAACAACGACTGACAGAAAGAAACATATAACAGGGAGGATGATAATGAACCAAAAAAGATTGTCCCGTCTGCAGGAACTTTTACAGGAAATGACGGATACCGGCTACGTTGCCGGCATCAATTGCCTGGTTTGGCAGGGCGGCAAAAAACAGTGCTACTATCAATCCGGTATGCGGGACCTTGCCTCGCAGCTTCCTCTGACAAGGGATACCATATTCCGACTCTATTCCATGACCAAACCTATTACGGCCGCAGCCATTATGCTGCTTTTAGAAGAAGGCCGGATTGATCTATACGATGCGGTTTCTGATTATCTGCCAGGATTTCTTGACCAGGAGGTGATGACGGCGCAGGGACCCGTGCCTGTAAAGCGCCCTGTCATCATACAAGATCTTCTAAACATGACTTCCGGGCTGACCTATCCAGGAGAAAGCTGTACTTCCGAAATCCGCACGGACATGCTTATGGATGAAGTGATTACAAAGCTCTCCTCTCCCCGGGCAATGACCACTTGTGAGATTATGAATCGACTCGGAAAGCTTCCCCTGGCCTTCCATCCCGGTGAAAAATGGCATTACGGTATGTCTGCGGATGTCCTTGGCGCAATCATTGAAGTGGTCTCCGGTATGCGCCTTGGAGATTTCCTGAGACTGCGTATCTTCGCACCTCTCAAGATGAATGACACCGGTTTCTTTGTCCCGCCGGAGAAACAATCCAGGCTCTCCAAAGCCTATCAGGACATTGGAAAAGGATTGGAAGAATTCCATTTTCCCCACCTTGGTATCAGCAACGATATGAAGACGCCTCCCGCCTTTGAATCCGGCGGTGCAGGACTTGTCTCTACCATCGACGATTATGCCCGTTTTGCACAGATGCTTTTGTGTCAGGGAAGCCTGGGGAATACATCTATCCTCTCCCCCAGAACCGTCTCTTTTATGACGCAGGCTCATCTTGCCCCTGCGCTGGATTCTTATGTCTGGCAGTGGGAAAGCCTTTCCGGCTGCAGTTACGCCAATCTGATGCGCATTATGCGCGATCCCGGTGCTGCCATCTCCATAAGCCGCCCCGGTGAATTCGGATGGGACGGATGGATGGGTACTTACATGACAATCGACCCTGCAGATGACATGTTTCTTCTGATCATGTACCAAAAAACCGATACCGGCACCACCGCCTACACCAGACGCATCCGAAACATCGTTTTCTCGGCCTTAGACTGAAAAATTCACATATCAAAAACAGTGATTCAAAATTCTGAATATTGAATCACTGTTTTTTTGCAAATCCCCTTGACAATCCATCCTTTTACTGATATCATTTTATTACAGCATTGATATTCTAACGCAATTTCGTTTATTCTTTTTTCTATAAATATCGTTACTTGATATTTATCTGTTTAGAATCCTTGCTTACAATCACATCATTCACACAAGCAGGGAATACTGACCTACGATATGTTCATATATCCCTGCGGCCACAGGGAGGAAACATATGAACAAAAAGCACAAAATGCAGGAACCCGCAACTATTTCATGGGAAAAGGAGGGAATCATCGTGGCGCTGACACAAGGAGATCTCCAGGCGATCGCTGACCTATTAGAACAGACGCTTGAAGTAAAACTAGAAGAAAAACTGGACAAAAAATTGGACCAGAAATTTAAGACAGAGATTTCTCCCATCTATGAGCGTTTGGACCGAATTGACGGCAGGCTCGACCGCATGGATGAAAGACTTGACCGTATGGACGAGAGACTGAATCGTACAGAAGACAATTTCAAATATCTGGATGTCAAACTAAACAAGACCATCGATAAACTGGAAAGCCTTGATCTCTCTTTCCGTCATTTTGCACAGAGCACCAAGAAAGATATTGCGAAGCTGCAGGACGGCATGGACACTGTCACAGAAATCCTGCGCATCAATCAGTTAATCCCAGGCAATACTTAACCCCTTTACATGGGAAGTCTCTCCCAGTAGCTCGCAAACCGTGTTCTGCTGTGGTCAAGAGACTTCCCACTAGGGATTTTTGCTGTTCTCCTTCATAAGTCAACCTATGATTTTTTAACAAAACTGTTTAACTTCTGCCCTCTTTGCCATATTTCACGGCTATCCCAATCAACAGCTTAACAATCAGCTCCATCTCATCCGCACAGGCATATTCGAAACGTCCGTGAAAGTTCTGCCCGCCTGTACACAGATTCGGACATGGCAGGCCCATGAAGGACAGTCTCGCCCCGTCCGTACCACCGCGGATTGGCACTACCACAGGCTGAATTCCCAGTTCTTCCATAGCCTCCTTTGCGTAGTCTACCAGATGCATATGTTCTTCTATCTTCTCTTTCATATTGTAATAAGAATCCTTCAATTCGATAGCAAAGGTTCCTGCCCCATATTTTCTGTTCAGGAATTCTCCAATCTGTAAAAAGGTTTCTTTCCGCTTCTCAAATTTAGCCTTATCATGATCTCTGATAATATACTCCGCCACAGCTTCTTCCACTGTGCCATGCAGCTGGTCTAAATGATAGAAGCCTTCATATCCGCAGGTGTACATGGGATTTTCCCAGGCAGGAAGCATGGCCTGAAATTCCTGGGCCATCAATATGGCATTTTGCATCTTATTCTTAGCCTCTCCCGGATGGACACTCCGCCCATGCACCAAGACCTTGGCACCCGCCGCATTGAAATTCTCATACTCCAATTCTCCCAGCCTGCCGCCGTCCACAGTATAAGCGTAATCCGCACCAAAAAGCGCTACATCAAAATGGTCCGCGCCTGCCCCCACCTCTTCATCCGGGGTAAAACCAATCCGTATCTGTCCATGACAGATTTCTTTATGTGTAAGCAAGTACTCCGCCATCGCCATAATTTCCGCCACGCCCGCTTTATCATCAGCACCCAAAAGCGTGGTGCCATCCGTGACAATCAGCCTCTTTCCCTGATAAGAAGCAAGTTCCGGGAAGTCCGCCGTCTTCATGACAATCTGCTTCTCCTCATTCAATACGATATCTTTCCCGTCATAGTCTTCCACGATACGGGGCTTCACCCCTGCTCCCGTCACCGCCGGCGATGTATCCATATGCGCAATAAAACCAATCACCGGCGCCTGCCTGCATCCCTCAGAAGCCGGAATTGTTGCATACAAATAGCAGTGTTCTTTATCATAAGTAATATCTTCCGCCCCCATCTTTTGTAACTGCCTCTCCAAAACCACCGCCAAATCATGCTGTTTTAACGTAGACGGGGTGCTGGTGCTCTCCTCTAAAGACTGGGTGTCTATTTTAACATACTCCAAAAAATTTTCGATCACTCTTTCCATGATTTCTCCTTTCTCCACTGACAAATGGTTCCAAACGCTTTACCGCTTCTCTTTCCTCTCTGCTGATATCCTTTCCCTCTTCCTTCAAAGATATCCCTTGCACACGTCTATCCAGCCAGTATAACCAGAATATTGCTCCAGTTGTGGAATCGTAAGTTCTATGGCACTGTTGGAACTTCCACAGGCCGGAAAGACTGTCTCAAAGCGCTGCAGGGAAACATCGAGATATACGGTCACGCCCTCCTTGACCGCAAAAGGACACACGCCGCCCACCGCATGTCCCACCAATGCTTCCACCTGCTCAGGCGAAAGCATCTTGGCTTTGGCAGCAAACTGCTCTTTAAACTTATGATTGTCCACCTTGGCATCCCCGGCCGCCACGATCAACACCGGATGCTCCGCCACCAGAAAGGACAATGTCTTGGCAATCCTCTGCGGTTCACAATGCAGGGCCTCGGCCGCCAGCTCCACCGTTGCACTGGATACATCGAACTCCAAAATCTTTTCTTCCATGTCATATTGTCTGAAATATGCCTTTACGCTTTCTATCGCCATCTTCTTTTCTCCTTCGCTCACGCGCTTCTTTCAGTTTTCCCCTTCCCGCCAATCCGCATCTGACTTCCACTGACATTCCGTAATCTCCATTTCGGAAAATACAGCCCGATAAGAGCCGTCGGTAGGGCTGCAGGCATAGATTCCATATGTAATCTCTTCTGCTCCCTCCCACATATGAAAAATCCTCATCTGCATATAATGAATTCCATCCTGACTGCTTTCAATGCAAAAATCACTGTTCCTTCTTGAAAAGCGATACCACATACTCTTAATATCCGATGAGATATCGGTGGTAGCCCAATCAGAATACCCATGATTTGTGACTACACTGCCAAGCCTTTGAACTTTCTCATCTTCATACTCAATAGATGCTTTAAACCAATTGTCGCTGTCCAGATACATTGCCACACCACATTGATCAAACCGGTGGGAACTTTCAAATTCTGTCTTTACGATAAAAGAAAAAAACTTGTCACTCGTTCTGGTTTGCAATACCGGTGCATTGTCATTTTGGAACCCATAATAAGTACGTGCCCATAAATCTGTTCCTTGTTCTGTGGTAATCACCACTTTGCCTTCTTCCATCTCCACCTGCTCTGGTTTCCGCGTCCACTGCAAATTACTCTTTAAAAATTCCATCTCTTTGTCTTCCTTTCTTCTTTTATTGTCTTACACTACTGCTTCCTAGTTTTCTACATAAGATAATACCCGCTAACAAAAGCACCGGGAACACAATTCCCGCCAGAATTCCCATTTTCAGATTGTCCTCATACAAACTGGATACCATGCCGACCACCGTAGGACCGCCGGAACACCCCACGTCGCCGCCCAGAGCTAACAGCGCAAACATAGCCGTCCCGCCCTTTGGCAGGGCTGCCGCCGCCTTACTAAAAGACCCAGGCCACATAATACCCACGGAAAGACCGCAGATCGCACAGGCCGCCAGACTCAGCTGGGGAATCGGAAGCAGGGCAATTCCCAGATAAGATAAAATACACAGACAACTGCTGTAAATCATAAACTTATCCAATTGAATGCGGTCGCCGTATTTTCCATAAAAAGCTCTGGATGTTCCCATCAGAATGGCAAAAGCCATGGGACCCGCCAGGTCGCCTGCTGTTTTGGAAATGCCCAGTCCTTTTTCTGCAAAGGTGGATGCCCATTGGCTCACCGCCTGCTCACTTGCACCGGCACAAATCATCATGATCAAAAGCACCCAGAAAATCTTTAAGCCAAACAGATCTCTTATCCGCAGTCCTTCCTCTCCCTCTTCCATCAATTCCGCCATGGGAACTTTCACAAACACAAAGGCATTATAGAGCGGAATGAGGGACCACACAGCCGCCAGCGCCTTCCAGTTATCAATGCCAAATATACTGAAAAACAGAGTAGACAATAACACCACTCCCACATGTCCCCAACAGTAAAAGGAGTGCAGCATACTCATCGCCTTCTCCTTATTATCTGACGGACAAGCCTCCACCACCGGACTGACCAGTACTTCCAAAAGCCCGCCGCCAATGGCATATATCATCACTGCAATCAGGATTCCCAAAAAGGGAGAGGACAAGGCTTCCGGCAGGATTGTCAGAAGTATCAAACCGGCCGCCGATAGGATGAGCGCAATAACCATGGAGGCACGATAACCTATCTTATCCACAAACCCTACCGACAGCAAATCCACCAAAAGCTGTATGCCAAAGTTGAAAGTCACCAGCATCGTTATCTGCGAAAGGGGAATATCATATGTTCTCTGAAATGTTAAAAACAACAGTGGTACAAAATTGTTCACAACAGCCTGTACGATATATCCCACAAAGCAGGCCATAATGGTTCTTCTGTATTGGTTCTTCATTTTCATTTCCTCCTCAAACCGCCACCCGGCTTTCTCATACATACCATTGGATTATATCTCATTCCCCATTGAAAATCATTGCATATATTCATATAATTATGGTACAATATCACAAACAATAAACTCGTAAAGGATGATTTGCATGAAACCCTGTACCCTCGCAACCGATGACACACTCAGAGAAACCACAAAACATGGCAGCAACAGTTTTCCCCTGGCCTATTATCTCGAGGATATTTGGGAGGCAGACTTTCATTGCATTGACTGGCACTGGCATCACGAGCTGGAATTTCTAACCATGGCAAAGGGTTGTCAATTGTGCCTTGTGGGGACAGCGCAGATCGAACTGCCTGAAGGGTATGGCATGTTTATCAACAGTGGTGTCCTGCACCGCTTTGAGGCCAAGGCTAACACACTGGTTCCTAACATTGTTTTTTCTCCGCTTCTTTTGTCCTCCAAAGAAAGTCTGATCTACGAAAAATATATCCAGCCGGTCATCCATACGGCTCCAGCCTACCAAATCTTTGACCCGCACATTCCATGGCAGAACCAGATTCTGTCCATTCTGCAGGAAATATACACGCTGCAGGAAGCTTTCGAAAAAAAAGAGCTTAAAACCTTACACCTCCTTTTGCAGTTATGGGAAATTTTATATGCGCATCTGGATTTCTCCGCCAAGACATCCGCTCCCCACCGCCTCAATACAGGGCAGGCCAGGCTGCAGATTATGATGCAGTATATCCATGACCACTATCAGGAAGAAGTGACTTTAGAAGAAATTGCCGCAGCAGCTTCCATCAGCAAAAGCAGTGCCTTGCAGATTTTCCAGTCCGGCATCCAGATTGCGCCCGTATCCTACCTGATACAATACCGTCTGATGCAGGCTGCCGAACTTCTTTATACGACAACAAAACCTGTCTCCATCATTGCCATAGAAACAGGTTTCACCAGTGCCGGTTATTTTTGCCGCAAATTTAAAGAACGCTACCAGATCAGTCCTAATGAATACAGAAAGCAAAGGCTTTAAATTACTTTTCCTTCCATCCGGCATACAATGTAATCGATTCCGTCACCGTATCTTCTTCTAAATCCCATGGTATGGCGGCTCCCGGATCTAAATACCAACCATCAAAGACAAAGCCTTCCCTTGTAGGCGGCTCCGGTGCCTCTATAAGTTCACCGTACATCCTCTTTTGCATTTCCACCGTCGTCCCACCCTGGGCATCGAAGGTGACACGAAATCCCCCCTTTGATATCCCAACGGCCATACATACAATCAACAAGCCAACCAGCACAACAATGATAATATTCAATGTCTTGACTGAAATATTCACTTTGCTGTAAAGCCCTCTCAACGGTGGTGTCTGCTGTTTTATTTCCTGATTTAAATCGTCCATCCTTAACCTCTCTCATCCCTTCTCCGGTTGCAAAGGAACCCACTTTCGGCCTTTCATATAACCAGAGCCATTCTCAAGAATGTAATAAGGGAGATAAGCTATTTATCTCCCCTAAAATAGTAGCGTCTCACAAGTAAGGCTGCATTGTGAAAGCCTCTTTCTCATTATTTCTTCACCAAATATTTACGCATATCAATCGCGCAGGCAATCAAAATGATTAAACCTTTGATGATGTACAGCATGTTGGCGTCAACCGCTAAGAAATTCAGTCCTGCAAAAATAATCTGCAGTAACAAAACGCCAACCACAATACCGCTGATTCTACCAATACCACCTACGAAAGATACACCGCCAATAACACAGGCCGCAATCGCGTCACACTCATAGTTTAATCCGGTGTTTGCATTCGCAGAAGCAATACGTGCGCCATCCAGAAAACCTGTGATTGCATACATCATACCTGCCAGAACGAAAACCATCATGATGGTTTTAGATACATTGACACCCGATACATTTGCCGCTTCCTCATTGGAGCCAACCGCGAACATATTCTTTCCAAAGGTCGTCTTATTCCAAATCACCCACATAAGAATGACCAAAATAATACTGTAGAGAACGTACTTCGGCACTGCCACACTGCCAGTCGCAGTAGGAATACTGAACAGTGTACCCGTAATCAAAGAACGATACCCTTCCGTCAGACCACTCAATGTCTGTCCATTGTTGGTTCCATTCATCAAATACATCAGTATGATACCATAGACGATCAGCTGTGTGGATAAGGTTACGATAAAAGGATGCAGTTTAAACTTCGCCACGCTGAAACCATTTACCAATCCCACAAGGCCGCCCACAACAACAACCAGAAGCAGTACCACAATGATCGGAGGTGCACTGGTCATACTTGGGAACACCTTAAAGGTCGTCGTCAGCAAAGAAGCGGAAATACATGCCGTCAAACCTACTACACGCCCTGCTGAAATATCTGTACCCGTAAGCACAATACAGCCGCCTATTCCTAGCGCTATCGGCAGCTTTGCCGCCGTCAGCGAAATAACATTCACGATAGAAGGAAGCTTAATAAACGCAGGTACTTTGATAGATATGTAAATAACCGCCAATACAATGATGATATACATCGCATTATTCAACAGTAGATCAATGATCTTTTTTGTTTTGTCTTTCGAAGAAAGCTCCTTGAAAGCCTGTTCTTTTGCTTTAAATTTATTCTCAGCCACTCTCTCTTCCCTCCTTACGCGTATTTCGCAGCCAGTGTCATAATTTCTTCCTGTGACGTCTCTTTGGTGCTGACTTCTCCTGACAAACGTCCACCGGACATTACCAGAATACGATCACAAACACCTAACAGTTCCGGCATCTCCGAAGAGACCATAATAACAGTCTTTCCCTGTTTAGCCAAGTCCAGAATCAATTGATAGATTTCATACTTGGCGCCCACATCGATTCCTCTTGTAGGCTCATCCAAAAGCAGTACTTCTGGCTCCGTGAGCAGCCATCTTGCCAGAATAACCTTCTGCTGGTTACCACCAGATAATGACCGAATCTGCGTCTTCTGGCTGGGCGTCTTTGTCCTCATGGCTTTGATGCCCCACTCCGTTGACTCACTTAACAGCTTATCATTAAGCAGCATACCCTTCTTATATTTGGGCAGACTGGATATTGTTGTATTTGCCTGAATATCCAGGATTCCAAAAATACCTGTGGCACGACGTTCCTCCGTGAGCATGGCAAACTTATTGGCCAGTGACTCCCTTGCATTACGATTCATTACCTGCTTGCCATGCAGATAGATTTCCCCTTCTTTACGGGTCGCAATTCCAAAGATATTTTCCAAAAGTTCCGTCCGTCCGGAACCGTCAAGTCCTGCCACACCAAGTACTTCTCCCGCTTTCGCCTCAAAAGAAACATTTTTTAACTGAGAGTACTGTGCGGTTAGGTTTTTCACCTGCAAAATAGTCTCCCCAGCCTTATTGTCCTTCTCAGGATAACGATTTGTCAATTCACGTCCCACCATCAGACGAATAATCTCATTCATGGTCAGTTCCTTTGCCGGGCGGGTCGCTACCCATTGACCATCTCTCATAATCGTCACATCATCAGATATCCGTAGAATCTCTTCCATTTTATGTGAAATATAAATGATACCGCACCCACGATCTCGAAGCATATTAATAATCCGGAACAAATGTTCCACTTCTTCCTCTGTCAAAGAAGATGTAGGCTCATCGAATACAATTACTTTAGAATGAAAAGATACTGCCTTGGCGATCTCCACCATCTGACGCTGCGATACAGGCATTTTGCTCATGACCATCTTAGGATCTACATGAACTTCCAGTTCTTCAAACACTTCCTTCGTGGCATCATACATTTTCTTCTCACTGGTTAAAGGACACCACTTGGAAATCTTCGGAAAACGCCCCAGCCACATATTGTCCATCACGTTACGTTTCAGTGCCTGATTCAGTTCCTGATGCACCATGGCAACACCGTTTTCCAAAGCTTCTTTGGACGTCTTGAAGTTAATCTCCTTACCTTCCAGATAAATGTGTCCGCTGTCCTTGTTGTATACCCCAAACAAACATTTCATCAGCGTTGATTTACCAGCTCCGTTTTCTCCCATCAGAGCGTGAACTGTCCCGGCTCTTACAGTCAGGGATACATTATCAAGCGCTTTTACACCTGGAAAGTCTTTACAAATACCTTCCATCTTCAGGAGCACGTTTTTGCTATCAGACGACGTTATCTGTTTCTCCAAATCATCTCACCCCCATTTTATAGTTGCTTTTATGTGATAAAAGAGTCCGGCAAGCCGGACTCTTTTTCACTGGATACATACACTACATACATCCTAAAAATTTTTGACTTTTAAAAGATTCTATCCCTTATTCACCTGTGTATGTTGCGTAAGGAATATTTACACGCCATGTTCCCACAAGGTTTGCACTGTCAACTTCTGCGAACTTATCTGCGCCACTCATAAAGTTCTGAGAAATCTGAGCGATGGTATTAGCCATACCTTCAGCATCCTGTTTGATTGTACCAATCATAGTTCCTTTGTTGATAGCATCTTTTGCTGCATCCGTAGCATCTACGCCGAATACCGGGATAACGGTAGCACTGCCATCTTCTTTGTTGTAACCTGCGTTCTGCAATGCTGTGATAGCACCGATTGCCATCTCATCATTGTTCGCGATAACAAGCTCAATCATGTTGTTGTTCGCTTCGCTGTACTGAGATAAAGCCGTCTGAAGATAATCTGTCGCTGCTGCTGCGGACCATGCACCGCCCTGGTCTACAAGGTATTTGTTGCTGTTGTTGCTGTCGTAGAAAGAAAGTGCTTCTTTTCCTGCATCTGCAAGAACCTTATTGGCATCTTCCACACCATACTGTGTACGTGCGTCAGCTTCTGCATTTCCTTCCTGTCCTTTGAACATAACGTAAGAAATCACGCCGTCACCGTTCAAATCAACTGCATCAAAGTTGTCAACCAGATACTGTCCTACCAGCTCACCCTGCATATGGCCTGCCATCTCATAGTCTGTACCTACGAATACAGCCTTGTCATAAGCAGTAACCACTTCCTCGCTTACGGAACGGTTAAAGAATACAACCGGAATACCTGCTGTGGTAGCCTTCTCAATGATGTTCTTGGTGGTGTCATCAGAACCTGTATCTACCTGATTTACTACCAGAAGAGATGTTCCCTGAGCAATGGCTGTGTCAATCTGCTCTGTCTGGGTTGTCTGGCTGTTATTACTGTCGTAATCCTGATAAGCAACGCCCGCCGAATCAAAGGCTGAATCTAATGCGGAACGCACGCTGGAAATGTAAGTATCACCATATGTGTAATAGAATACAGATACGGTGCCGCCCGCTGCTGCAGGTGCTTCTGCCTCTGCTTCTGCCGCAGGTGCTTCCTCTTGCGCAGGAGCCTCTTCTGCTGCAGGCGCTTCCTCTGTTGCGGGTGTAGCCGCCGCGGGTGCTTCTTCTGCACCACCGCCACAAGCTGCCAGACTGGCTGCTGTCATTGTAGCAGCCAACATTACTGCAATTTTCTTTTTCATTATTTTTCCTCCCTATTTTGCTCGTTCTGAGCATTTTTTAAGCGGTAAGACTTTGTACTATTACCGCTTAAAAAACATTATATCGGATTCTCTGACAATTTTCAATAAGTTTTTTAATTTGTTTGAAATTTTTGAAAGTAGATTCTAAAAAAATTATGATTATTCTGACAATTCTGACTTTTTTACATTGGTCTCATCCGCTGTCTGCCCGTCCTTTATCGTCTCTTCGTCTTCCGACGTCTGCTCTTGTTCTCCACTGCCATCGTCATAATCCCCCTTGGCCAGCTTATAACCGGAACTGATCAAAATCAATCCGCCGCCTATCACAAAAATGACGATAGCCACAAGAGAAAGCGTTGGATTCTCAGCCGTCCCATAGTCCTTGATCAATCCATAAGCCAGATACAGAACATACACGGATACCAGCACACGTAATAATAATGTAACTTTGTTAACCTTGTTCGTAAGCTTCTCCTCTCTTTCCTTCCTGAATTCCTGCATGTGATTCTTTCTTTCGCTATACAGATACTGTATTTTAGTATATACTGAAAAGGATTATGTGTCAAAAACGATTTTCCCTGAAACCAGTTGCATTCTCATACAGACATGCAGCCAACAACAAAACGAGGATATTACATATGACAATCTTAGAAACAACAGGCAGTTATTTGAAAAATCTTTTCTACGTACTCTTTGACATACTCTGGGGAGATTTCATCACCATACCCCTGCCCGGCGGAAGCTCTCTGGGGCTCTCTTTGCTTGTGTTGATCTTAATTCCCTCCGGCATTTACTTTACGCTTCGGACCAAGTTCCTGCCCCTGCGGCTGTTTCCCGAAATGCTAAAGATTACCGCGGAAAAGAGAAATGTTTCGCAAAAGGATGCCATCTCCGGCCTGCAGGCGCTCATTGTATCCACTGCCACCCGTGTGGGAATGGGGAACCTGGTGGGTGTGGTTGCCGCCATCTCCGCAGGCGGTGCGGGCGCCTTATTCTGGATGTGGCTCATTGCCCTCCTGGGTTCTTCCACTGCGTTCATTGAAGGCACTCTGGCACAGCTTTACAAAGAAAAGGACCCCCTTTACGGCGGCTACCGTGGAGGTCCTGCCTACTATATTCATCATCTTTTCCTGAAAAAGAACAGCACCAAAAAGCGTTCCGTGATTGCGGTGTTGTTCGCCCTATCCGGTCTGATTTGCTG
>CAJUFU010000029.1:1055-11602 GCA_910585555.1 uncultured Lachnospiraceae bacterium | reverse complement strand
CTGGTGCGGCATCAGCCAGGTTATTGGAAATTCCGTGTCCTCAGCTTTTACGAACGCTTTCCAGATCGACCCTCATTATACCACGATCATATTAGTGACGGTCTCCGCATTTATCGTTCTTCGCAAAAATGCTACGGTGAAAGTACTGGACATCCTGGTGCCCTTTATGGCCGTCTGCTATTTCCTGATGACCATCTTTATCATCATCAAAAACGCCGCCCTGCTTCCCGCCGTATTTACACAGATTTTCTCCGAAGCATTCGGTCTGCGCCAGGCGGCTGCCGGCGGTATCGGCGCTGTCATTATGAATGGCGCAAAAAGAGGGCTGTTCTCCAACGAAGCCGGTTCAGGCTCCGCGCCCTGCGCAGCCGCCGCCGCTGATATAGACCATCCCGCCAAAGAAGGCCTCCTGCAGGCTCTGGGCGTTTTTATTGACACCATTGTCATCTGCAGCTGTTCCGCCATGATCATGCTGCTTGCCCCCGCCAAACTCACCAACGGTCTACAGGGCATGGACTTACTACAGACCGCCATGAAGCATCATCTGGGAGATTTCGGCGTTATCTTCATCGCCGCCATCCTGTGGCTTTTCAGCTTCTCCACCTTTATCGGCATCCTGTTCTACGCCCGCTCCAATGTGGCCTATCTTTTCGGAGACAACTGGCTGTCCCAGACCCTGTATAAGGTTCTTGCCCTGGTCATGCTCTATATCGGCGGCCTGGCAACCTATGCTTTCGTGTGGGATATCGGCGATTTCGGCGTGGGCCTTATGACAATCTTTAATATGATCGCGTTGTTCCCGTTAGCGCCCCAGGCGATACAGTCCCTAAAGGATTATGAACGGCGCCGCTCCTAGCCCTCCGTAGGCTTTCCATTGGGATAAATCCGCTCCATCCTCTCATCGCCAAAATATTCATCCATGGACTGTTCCCAGCGGTACACGGGCGCCTTACCGGACGCGCGCGTGTCATAACGAACCAAGGCCAGCACGGAGACCAGAATATCAAAGGCCATAACCACAAGCAGAATTCCCGTCAGAATCTGTCCGGTTTTCTGCAAAATAAGAGCAATCAGACGTGAGACTTTCGGATACAGCCCCTTAATCCACACCACTGCCGCAATCCCCCAGAAGAAGCAATACAAAAGATTAATCCGCCCGCCCAGATTAAAGGGCATGGCACTGTAATCCCAAAAAACCTTTCCAAACACAATTTCCGTAAAAACACTGCACACATATTCATAGGCGCCGCCCAAGAAAAATCCCACCCAAAAGATATGGCGGTCCTGTTTGTCCTTATCTTTATACAAAAGCACGGTGGCAAGGGCAATCGCCAGTCCCCACACCACACTGAAGGGTCCCCACACCAGACTGCTCCTGCTCATCCAGACTCCTGCCGTAAGCCTGCAGAATATGGTTTCCACCACATCGCCCGCCAAAGCGCCAATCACAAACATCCAGAGTATCTGCGCGAAACCACAGGCCTCCGCGTTATCCTCCGCCGCCCTATCCTGTAAGACAGAAGGGTATGACCTGCCAATTCTTTTGTTCACATACCCTGCCACCTTTGCGGTAAGCCGATAGGTTCCCCTCTGCAGTCTATGGTTCCATCCCAAAAGCCGCGGCAGCTTTTCTTCTATATGATATACGGCCAGCAAAGTACCTGCAAAATCTATAAAGCCAACCGCCACAAGTCCCCAGACGGTTACCTTTCTTGCCACATCCGGCATCATTTCATACAGTCCTAAAAGGATGGCATTTCCATAACGCACCGCCAAAAGGCCCAGCAGACCCCAGAGCAGGGAATACTGCAGACAGATATAACCGTCAAAGTTCCATCTTTTGTTAGAATAATCCCACCACTTTTTCCGTTTAATCCGCTCTAAAGTCTTTCCTGCAAACCACTGCACCGCGGTAGCTACCGCCATACTTCCCGCAAAAAGGAAAAACGCATCTTTCCTTAAATCCTGTAAAAAGACCGTAAAAAGTACAGCAGTAAATCCATACAGGAAACAGAAGGGGCCCGATAAAAAGCCACGGTTCCTGAAATTTCTTACCTTAATGGTTGCAACTACCGTTTCCCCAAGCCATGCCAGAAAGGAGTAGGCAAAAAACAACATTGTTAATTCATAACAAGTAAAATCCATGATAATCTCCACGACTGCAAACGTCTGTGTCTACAATGTTTTATCTTAAGTTCACTATAATTGTATCATAGCAGATTATAACCGACTGTGCAAAGAACCTGGTCCAATGTAACCCTTAGGCCTTTGGCTTCCCTGTTGCCGCTCAATATTCATATCGCTTCCTATATTTGAAAAACATACCCGCAGACAAAGTAAGGGCCATCAGTTCCGCCGCCGGGGTTGCCAGCCAGATACCATTTACCCCCAGAAGGATGGGCAGCGCAATCATGGTGATCAGCATGAATACGAAAGATCTGGAAAATGCCAGAACCGCCGAGACCACCCCATTGGACAATGCCGTAAACATCCCGCTGGCAAAAATATTAAAGCCGATAAAGAACAAGGCCATGGTACAAATTCGATTACCAGTTACCGCCAAATCATACACCGGATTCTCCGGACGGGCAAATATAGATACCAGCGGTTTCGTCATCCCAAAGGATAATACCACCGTCACCACCGAAATCACTGCAATCACCCGCAGGCTGACCGCAACCAGTTTCTTAAGCTTCTCCTGATTCTGTTCTCCATAATAGAAACTGAGCATAGGCGCCACCCCGTAAGAATACCCCGTATATAAGGAACTGGCAAACATCAATACATACATGATGATGGTAACAGCCGCCACCCCGTCCTCTCCCACATAATGAAGCATGGTCCAGTTAAACATCATTGTGATGATACCCGTAACAAGTGCCGTGGCCATCTCAGAACAACCATTGGATGCCGCATTCCAAAGAACCTGAAACCGGCACACCGGCTTCTTAAAATGCAGCAGACTCTTTTTCCTGCTAAAGACTAGCAGTCCCACAACCGCTGTCACGGAATATCCCAGTCCTGTAGCAATCGCCGCACCGCCGATTCCCATATGGAACCCGGCAATAAGCACATAATCAAGCACCATATTAAGGACACCGCCTGTCACGGAACAAATCAGGGAAAGTGTGGCTTTCTCACTGGCAATCATGTACAAAGTAAAGTTATTCATCAACAGAATCGGCACCGTAAATAGCAGATACCGGCTCAAATACTCCACACAATATCCGGCCACATCTTCGGACAGATTCATGCCGGCAAAAATACGGTCCATCAACAGATAGCCCGACAGGCACATGATAAAGCCCACCAACACATTCACCAGAATCAGGAAGGTAAAGTCTTCCTTGGCCTCCTCCTTTTTCTGTTCTCCCATCTTCTTCATGATCACGGCGCTGCCGCCTGTGGCAAGCATGGTGGAGATAGCTGTCACAAGCTGAATCACCGGCGCCGTCAAATTGATAGCCGACAACGCATTTGTACCGATCAGATTGGATACAAACAGGCCGTCCACCATGGTATAAAAGGACATAAAAACCGTCATGGCGATGGTGGGAACCGCAAACTTTAAAATATTTTTCAGGGTCACTGGTTTTGCATATACATTTTGATCTTCCATTTCTCCTCCATTCCGAAGCGCTCTGCAAAACTTCGCAGGCCGCCTCCTTACTTCTTCTCTTTTCCTGTCTTCTTCTGATAGCATCATATACCGTACAGTAACTGTATGGTCAAGGGTTTCTTACTAAAACTCCAAAATCAGGAAACCCCATGACTTTATACAAGAAACAACTACTCAACCGATTTTCCCTGTGCTATACTTTATGTGGCCTTTCCTTGGAAACAAAATTGCAATGGAGCCGAAGGCTGAACTGTTTCGAAACAAACGATCGGCCATATTTTAAGAAAAAAGACGCTGTTGAAAAGAGGGAACCATTATGGAAAGAAATGTAAAGCAAAAACCACTCCTGAAAGGATTTCTCACCCTGACCTGTATCGGTCTGCTCCTGTCAGGCTGCGGGGCAAGCGATGAAGAGCCGGCAGTTGAAAACGCCGGTCAGGAGATTACCGAAGCGGATATCAAGGCACCCGCCCCTTCACCAGAACCGGACAGTAGGGAAGAACCTGTACCGGAAAAAACCGCTGAGGAGAATCCGGAAGAAAACGAAGCACAGACCGATTCACAAGAGGTGCCATCAGACACCACAAGTCTGTATGAACAATTCCTGCATAATGAAATCTCATTGACCACCGCTTCGGCATTTCCCCAGGAAGACTACCGCACCTCCATATGCGAACCAAACACTGCCTACACGCTGTCAGAATTAGGCGCACGTGTTTCAGAATATTACCTGAATCCGGAATATACGGACAAGACCAGCTACGATTCCATACAGTATACTTATGTAAACTCACCGGACAGTACAGATACCGCTAAAAAGAACCTGTTAATAAAGTTTATAGGACTAAATATCTATGCGCCGGACGATGAAAGCTATATCGTATTCGTAGTCTCAGAAAATGAGGGACAGCTGTCATTAACATATGAGTACGAATGCTGGGCAAGAAGCGGGGCCACCGCATATACCAACGGTCTTCTAAATAGTGACTGGTCCGGCGGCGCCGGCGACCAAATGAGCGGCTTATCCGCTATTCTCTCAGACGGGAGCTATGCAAACATATACGCAGCGGAAGAACTTTACGGCTGGTGGACCAGCTATATAAACGATACGATTTACAAAGAAACCTTTGACGAAAACACGGTCGTAAATCTGATCGCATCTATCTATACCATTGGAGATGCCCAATATTATCTGTACGACTTAAGCCAATGTACAGAAGAAGAAATACCACTGTGCGAAACCTTTATTGAACGGTGTCGAACAGAAGCAGGCATAAACTGGGTTTCGGAGGAAGAAGTGCAGGCGGCTGTCCAGAACCGGTGCGCGGCGCTTGGTATTGATTACAGCGCGACGCAGGCCCCGGAAAAAGTAACCTGGACCGATCTGTGATACCGCTTTTGACAAAACACTTAGAAGCATAGAAAGAAGCCAGACGGATGCCCTTTTCGTCTGGCTTCTTTTTCGTCATGATAAAATTGTCTTGCGCATAAGAGGTTCCACTGCTAAGCAGGACTGTCCAACCCGTCAGCCGTATCTCCTTCCAGTATAACGGAAAGAAACTTGGACATCAGCGGAATATAGGTAACAGTAAAGACAATCGCCGCAAATATCCTGACCGGTTTCCTGTTCTTTTGTGGTATCTGCATACCCGCCATAACACCGATCGCAAAAAGACAGAATTTGAGCAGTGCAAAGTCCTTCCAGGTGCTTCTTTGTATATATTTGTCTGCGTACTTAAACAATTGTTTCATCGTATCTCCTCCTTACTTTTCATGTTCTGTCGTCACTTTTGTATGGCACACACCGAATACTGAATATATATATCTATTGTACCACAAAATACGCCGCTTTCCTAAAATATTGTTCCTTATTTTGCAAGATTCTATCTGCTATGCGCTGACTGCTTTTTACGTCTCTTATCTTCATACATCATCTGATCTGCCACATCCCGGAATCCTTCATCTGTCAGCAGACAATATCCAATGGCATAACTGATGTGAACTGCACTGGAACGATTATACGCCCTGCACCTTTCTTCCAAGTCCCTCATAAAAATTTGCGCATTTTTACTGCACAAAACCGCAAACTCATCTCCGCCCTGCCGATACGCTCTGCCGTCCTCACCAACTGCATCTGCTAACATACGGGCAAATCCCTGTAATAATTTATCTCCTGTGGAATGTCCAAGCGAATCATTTACTACTTTCAGATCATTCAAATCAGCAATAAAATAATAGGTCTCATGATTTTCGCTTTCCTGCTGTTTATCCAAATCCCTCTCTAAAGCATTGCGGTTATAAATATTTGTCAGATAATCAATATAAGCAAGGCGGCTGCCTACTTCCGTACATAAAGAAATAATATTCCGCATACAATCATATCTGGCAGTGGTATTGTCTCCGGCCAAAACTTTTGTTTCAATATTTACAGTCTCTTTATCATACTTTGCTTCAATATTACTTTTGACCTTCTCAAGCACTGTCTGGGCCTTGTCTTCTGTGTTGCTGATAAATACCACGCCATTCTCACCAACACGATATCCATAAAGACGATATTGTCTAATCTCCTTATGCATATCATTCAAAATCTGAATATCCTGCCGCCAGTCCAGATGATTCTCCATCTTGCTAAAACAGAGCACAGCGATAACAAGTTTCTGCTTATCGAAATCAAACTCCTCCAACACTTTTTCAAAAGAATATTGATTAAAGAAAGTAGTCTTCTCGTCTACATATTTCTCTGTATTTTCATTGCTGAGTATCAATCCCAGCAGTATGAGCGTTGAACAGACCACCGCTACCAAAGTTTCCGGAATCACCATCTGAATCAGGGCCGTGATTACATAGATAGGCACCGCAAGTATAATTGCCATCCTCTTATCTGCGTCCATAATACCCCAGTAACGCAGACTGTAATACAGAATCAATATCAGGTAGATCACCAGACTTGCATACAATGCATAGGCCTTAGGCCCTAAGGAATAGTCCGTTGTTTTTCCGTGTTCATAGGTAATCGGCAACACAAAAATGCCCACAGTCGATACCGTAACCGGCAGACTGTGGAGTATTCTCACCGCCCTAGAAAATTTAAGATGAATCTCCAGATAGCTTCTCATATACAAAAATAAGAAATAGATAAATCCCAATATAGACAACAAATAAACGATATGTGCAGTTAGATTGACCCAATTAGGAACCGTATCTCTGTGGTTCACTGTACAGATGGTAATCAGATCAAAGGTAGAATGTACCACCGCCACCGCAATAAGCCACTGAAAGATTCTCGTAGACTTAATCGGAATATGAGGCTTTCGATAATAAAAGCCAATCATGTATAACATTAATAAAAGACATGCCGCAGATGTCTTGACAAGCACCAACATATATCTTATTCCTTTCCATACAACTTATAACTACTATAACATATATTCAGAATAAGTAAAAGTAGTGTTCAAAGACATACCTGCACTTATGAAAACCATTCCTTCATAGTATTTAAGACCCTGACCAGTTCCTCCTCCGATATGATATAAGGCACCATGGCGTACATGCAATTTAAGAAAGGCCTGCTGAACACGCCCCGTTCACAGGCGAACTGCTGATAACCTTTCAAAACAGCGGCATCCTTAACTTCCACACAGACACATCCGCCCATAATCCTTACCTCTTTCACCCTGGGGTCTGTAAATCCCGCCATCTCTCTTCTGGTAATCTGTTCAATCCGGCGGATTTTGGCCATATAATCTTCTTGCTCAAACACTTCAATGGATTTCAGCGCCACACTACATGCCAACGCATTTCCCATAAAGGTCGGCCCATGCATCAGCGCCTTATCCGGGTCGTCGCTGTAGAAGCCGCGATATACCTTCCGGTTCGCCACGGTAACCGCATGTCCGATATACCCCCCTGTCAATGCCTTGCCCAGCACCAGAATATCCGGCTGTACCAAATCCGCCACGAAACGGTTGCCGGTACGTCCAAATCCGGTGGCTACTTCGTCAAAAATGAGTAAAACTCCATACCTGTCACAAAGTTCTCTGGCCTTAACCAGGAAAGAAATATCATACATCCGCATCCCGCCTGCCCCCTGTAAAAGGGGTTCCACGATGAAACAGTTTAGTTCTCGATGATGCGCCTCGAAAGCCTGCTCCAGATCCGGAATCTGTGTGGGAACATGAAGCACATCCTTCTTCTCCCCATAGGCTTCCAGAATAAAGTGATAATCCTCATCATCTCCCACTTCCATGGTCTTGAAGGTATCTCCATGATAGGCATGGGTCAAGGAAAGAACTTTTGTCCGTTCCATCTCTCCTCGGTTTACATAATATTGAAGTGCCATTTTCAAAGCCACTTCCACCGCCACACTTCCGGAATCGGAAAAGAAACTGTAATCCAAGTCTCCCGGCAGGAAACTCTGTAACTTATCCGCAAGCCTCTGCACCGGCTCATGAGTCAGTCCACCCAGCATCACATGACAAAAAGTATCTGCCTGAAGCTTAATTGCCTGGGTAAGCACCGGATGCTTATACCCATGGATGACACTCCACCAGGAAGAAATGGAATCGATCATCTCCCCCTTGGCAGTCTTCAAATATACTCCCTCGGCATCTATGATTTTGTAGGGTTCTTTCATGGTTTTCATCTGTTGATATGGATACCAGATCATACTCGCTTATCTCCTTTGGCACATTCTTATATTCCAGGCACAAATACGGTGCACACTCTCTACCTATCCCATCTGCTTTAGTAAGTTCCGCCAGACTTCAATCAATCATACAATGCCATAAGCTTCTCTAATGGCATATGGATTTCCGTACTGCCATCCTCCACGCAGGCCAACACCGGAAGCTTGGTCCTGTATTCGCACATACGCAGATTGTCTTCCTCCATCCTGTCTCCCTGATGAAAATGATTGAAGATAATGCCCTTGACAGGCAGCTTCCTTGCCCGCATATATTCCACCGTCAGCACCACACTATTAATCGTACCAAGTCCCGCGTCCGCCACGATCAGACTGGAGAGATCAAGCTGTCTGATCACATCCTCCAGCCACAATTCTTTCTCGTCAAAACAGATGGGGCACAGGATACCCCCGCTCCCCTCCATGGTCACATACTCATATTGCTGACAGACTTCCTCAAATCCCTTTACCACCTCTTTCAAATCCACCGGATTGCCCTCTATCCGTGAGGCCAGGTGGGGAGAGACAGCCGTTTCATAAATATAAGGACACATCTGTGCAAGAGGCTGTGTAATCCCCGACACCTGCTTCACATACAAGGCGTCTCCGGGAACCAGCGTTCCATCCTTCGTCCGTTCATTGCCGCTCATGGCGGCCTTATAGTAAGCGGCACCTAAACCGTTTTCCTGTAATTTCTTCACAAGCAGACCGGTCACAAAGGTCTTCCCCACATCCGTACCCGTTCCGGTAATAAAAATCTTCTTAGCCATGACACCGCTTCACCTCGAATCCTAATCTATGTATAAGTTCCATATCCGTCTCCACCGTAATCCCTGCGGTGGTCAGCATATCTCCGGAAATCGCCGCATTGGCGCCGCTTAAGAAACAGGCTTCTCCCTTATCTCCCAAAAGACCCCTGCCGCCGGCCAGCCTGATGGATGCATCCGGGATTAAGAACCGGAACAAGGCCACGCACCGACACGCCTCTTCGTCCGTCAAAGGTGCCAGCTTTTCATAAGGAGTACCCGGAATAGGATTTAAGAGATTTACCGGAATCGACTTGACTCCCAGCTCTCTGGCTGTCAATACCATGTCAATCCGGTCCTCCATGGTCTCTCCAAGTCCCAGAATCCCGCCGGAACAGATGGACAAGCCTGCCCGCTTGGCCGCTTTCAGTGTCTCTATCTTCTCCTGATAGGTATGCGTCGTACAGACAGAGGGAAAATAACGGGCCGATGATTCCAGATTGCAGTGTACCCTCGATGCCCCCGCCTCTTTAATCTTTCGAAACTGCGGCTCGTCCAACAGACCGAAGGACACACACACCTCTATGGATGTCTCCTCCTTAATCCGGCGGATGCTTTCACACACCTGATCCACCTCGTTCTCGGAAAGACGTTTTCCGGATGTTACGATGGAGTACCGCAGAACCCCCTGCTTCTCATTGTGTCTGGCCCCTGCCGCCAGTTCTTCCTCGGAAAGTAAGGGATAACTCTCCTCGCAGGCCGTGTGATAATGGGCACTCTGGGCACAATACTTACAATCCTCCGAACATCTGCCGCACTTACCGTTGACAATGGTGCAGATATCAAACCCGTCTCCGCACACCCGTTTACGAATCTCGTCCGCCGCTTCCTGCAGCCCGGCCAAAGGTTCCTTGGCAAGCTGCAGGGCTTCCTTCCTGTCAATCCATTCGCCTCTGCATACCTTGTCTTTCATCTCTGATATAAAGCTCATATGTATCCTCCATGTCTCTGTCACATTCTGGCAATTATTGGCTTCACCCGCTTCGTCAAAACTGCCGCCACAAAACACAGGCAGATGTCTCCCGGCACCGCCAAAAGGAAACAATACAAAAAAAGCGGCCACAAGCCAATCGGTGTATTGATCACATAATTACAAATGATATAATAGTACACCATTCCGGCTCCATAAACAATAGCAAGCCCCACAAAATTCGCAGTCAGAATCTTTCCGAAAGTCAACCCCTCAAGTTTCTCCGTCATCTTTCCAGTCACATATGCTGCCAGAATAAATCCCAGAATATATCCGAAACTAGGCTTTAGCAGATACCAGAAACCGCCTCCCTCCGCAAAGATGGGAAGTCCCGCCAGTCCTAAAAAGGCATATGCCCCCACGCTGACAGCCCCCAGCTTACCTCCTAAAAGCAGCCCCGCCAGCATCGTGAATAAAAACTGTAATGTGAAGGGAACAGATCGGAAGAGCACACGTCTGAACTCCAGTCAC
>CAJUFU010000029.1:0-1045 GCA_910585555.1 uncultured Lachnospiraceae bacterium | reverse complement strand
GGGAACCACGGGAACCGGTATTTTAATAAACGCTCCCACCGCCGTCAATGCAGTAAAAAGACTGCACATCGCCATTTTCTGAATTCTGCTCTTCTGTTTCATGCTGCCTCCATTCTGATATCAATACGCTTATCGAAAATATATCCGTAATCTAAATTATCAAAAAAAGAGGCAATTGTCAACCATTTTATTATATAAGTTGACAATCATATAACGGTTCAGCCTTTCGGATAAACCAACGGACTCTGCCATATCCCTTTTCTTAAGGGTCCCAATCATGGTCATGATGGAACAGTACATCTTTTGACCGGTTCACTGTTTACGGTCACAGTTGCAGCATCTGTGCTTCTGATACCCACTTCATCACAAATTGCGATGACAAGTATGATAATCCGCCGACAGTACGGATACCATCTCTTCAATGACAGATCTCTCCTCCTCTAGTTCCTCTGCAATTTCCGAAACGGTTTTTCCTTTGATCAGCTTCTTTTGTACTTGTTCCTCTAATTTTTCCCGCCGTCCCCTTTCCCGGCCTATCCTCTCCCCAGCTTCCATTCCAACTTCCATACCTTCTTCTCTGCCCTCACGAAAGGTATTTTTCAGGTGTTTCTTCTCATCATATTCTGTTAAGAGCATATGCAGGACCACTCCTTTCTCCGTAAGCAGGATGTCCGTAAGAATCCCTCTCTCGATACAGCTGTCAATCGCTGTGTGTACCGCCTCTTCCCGGCGCATCCCCTTCCTGATATTTTCCTCTACCTCAGACGACAACTCCGAATACTCCCACAGACGGTGGCACTTATCCATTAGAGGCTGATTATATCCTCATATACCGTTTTGTCATACATTTTCCTCCATTATACAGTTTTTGTAGACTGAATACAAGGAAATCTTTCGAGTATTTTATAAAAGTCTGCAACTACCCGGAAGCATCAGACAAAACCAAACTGCTGACACCGAAGAATCTTCTGATTCAGTCAAGTAACAACTAAGGGACCATTTCCGAAACCGGAAAGAACCTTAAAGACGGAGACCCCTCCGAAGA
>CAJUFU010000028.1:27503-38531 GCA_910585555.1 uncultured Lachnospiraceae bacterium | reverse complement strand
ATTTGAAACGATTCTCAAAAATACTCTCCGTCACAATGCTGGTTCCGGCAGACAGTCCCAGCGCTACGGTAATCTGGGGCTGCATATCTGTGGGAAAACCAGGATACGGCAGTGTCTTCACATGGGTATGGCCAAGGGGTTTGGCCGCCACCACACGCACCGCATCATCGGACTCCTCTATCTCACAGCCGATTTCCAAAAGTTTAGCACTGATGGATTCTAAGTGTTTGGGAATCACGTTCTTCACCGTCACGTCACCCTTGGTCACCGCAGCGGCAAACATAAACGTGCCCGCCTCAATCTGATCGGGTATGATACCATACTCCGTACCGTGCAGTTTAGACACACCCTTGATACGAATCACATCCGTACCTGCGCCCTTGACATTGGCGCCCATACTGTTTAAAAAGTTCGCCAGATCTACCACATGAGGCTCCTTGGCCGCATTCTCAATCACCGTCTGGCCTTCTGCCATGACAGCCGCCATCATGACATTCATGGTGGCACCCACTGTCACCACGTCCATATAGATATGGTTCCCTTTGAGTTTATTTGTTTCTGCAATAATCAATCCATGTTCAATTCCCACATTGGCCCCCAGCGCGCGAAAACCCTTAATATGCTGGTCGATTGGCCTAAGTCCAATGTTGCATCCGCCCGGAAGCGCTACTTCCGCCTTACTGTATTTCCCTAACAGCGCTCCTAACAGATAATAGGAGGCCCTGATCTTTTTGATATAATCGCCTTTGATCACCAGGTTATGAACCTGCGAGGCATTGACCTTTACCGTATGTCTGTCCACCCGGTTGATGATCACGCCTATACTTTCCATCGCCTGCATCATCACATTCGTGTCTCTGACGTCAGGCACATTTTCTATCAATACGGTCTCGTCCGTCATCGTGGCTGCCGCCAGAATCGCCAGCGCCGCATTCTTCGCACCACCGATTTCCACCTCGCCGACTAACGGATTCCCACCTTTAATCGCATATTGTTCCATTTATGTTTACTTGCCTTTCTCACACAAAAATGCTAAACATATAACTAACAGTATACCATAATCTTTCCATTTGTAAATGGGCAGATTAATTCAGATAGTCAAAAGGATTCACCTGGCCGCCATTTATCAGTATTTCAAAATGCACATGTGGTCCCGTACTCACGCCGGTATTACCGCTTAAGGCAATCTTCTGGCCCTGGGTCACCGTCTGCCCCTGGGATACCAAAACTTTACTCAGGTGGCCGTATCTGGTCTGCCTGCCGTCCGCATGATTGATATAGACCACATAGCCATAGCCGCTGCCCCAGCCTGCTTTTGCCACAGTTCCGGTAGAGGATGCCATGACTGCCGTTCCCACCGGTGTCGCCCAGTCCACACCTTTATGATAAGTGCTGGCCCCTCTGGTGGGTGCCCTTCTCCTGCCAAAGCGGGAGGTCAGTCTGCCGCCGGAAATCGGTTTGATATAGGTGGGCGGAATCTTCGTACCACGCTCCACAATCTTGGGCACAGCTTCATAGGTGATCTCTTCTTTCAAAATCTCCCTGCCAACCTCTTCCTTATTCCGATAAGACACGTTGGCCACCACCTTGCGGTGTCCCGCAGAGGGTTCCTGCAGCGTCTTTGTCTCATTCGTATACCAGTTATCATTGTCCACATAGATGACTTCTGCTTCGTAGTCTTCCTCATAATACATCTGCTCTGTACGTTCCACAGAAAGTTCCGGTTCCGGCACAGTCACGATCAGCTCGTCCCCCACGCGAATCATGGAATCCTCACTCTCGATGGTCTCGTTCATGGCAACCAAATCTGCCAGCGGTATCTCATTTTTCTCCGCAATCTGAGAAAGCGTATCCCCGGATACCACTTCATAAATCTGCTCTTTTTCCTGATCTTTGGTCACCTCTTCAATGGCCTTGGAAAGAGGCGTCAGTTCATAATCCTGCAGATAGGATTCTACGACCTCCACAGTATCCCCAAATCCCAGTGACAAAAGTCCCAGTTCATAATCCCCAAAATCCTTCTCCGCAGCCGGTTCAATATCCTTAAACATCTCATCTATCGCAGCGTTGATGCCCACGCTGGTCATGACTTCCTCGGCTTCTTCTTCCTCTCTTTGTTCCTCCGTAGAATAAATCTGTGTCGTAAGCACATTCAGCTCTCTCTCGGAGTCCAGCACCAAATCCACATTGTAGGTATTCTTACTGTCATATTTGCGGATGGAAGCCTGTAGCAGCGCAAGTACCTCCTGGGTGCTCGCAAGATTTACCGTATACTCGTTAATCTTCACGGTGTATGAGCGATTCAAGGTCTCCTTCACGCTTGCGCGAAGAGCCGTTACCATATTTGAAATTATGACATCATCGTCATCTATGGCGCCCCAAAGCACCTCGTCTCCCGCAAAGGTCAAATCGCTCTGTGCAAGCACCATCTCGTCACTGCTTTCCGCAAGCTTCTTTCTGGCCGC
Source organism: uncultured Lachnospiraceae bacterium (assembly GCA_910585555.1). GTDB lineage: Bacteria > Bacillota > Clostridia > Lachnospirales > Lachnospiraceae > UBA3282. The sequence continues at coordinate 36,066 of CAJUFU010000028.1, read as the reverse complement.
GATCAGACAACTGTCAACCTCTTTAATATCGCCCATCACGCCCACCTGCATACCGTTTAGATACACCGTAAAAATATTGTCGCCCGTGCTTTCTAAGCGCTGCATATAGGGCAGACAAAAGGCGGCTGCGATGATCGCAAGCACCGCAACCTTAATATATGCAATTTTCATCTTTTTATAATGTCTGCTGATAATTTTCATCTCATAAATCCATCGATAATGGGGATAAGATTGATCACGATATCTGCGATCACCCCGATCAGTATCAAAACACAAACCGGAAGCACTGCTTTACTGCCCTTTGCTTCCCTTGGCTGTTTGCCCAATTCTTCCGTAAAAGCTGCCTGTACATTGCGGTATACTTTCACATTTTCCTTGTGCACAAAGTCCTCGGACTGCTTAAGGCGCTCCTCTAAGAGAGCCTTAACCTGCGAAAGCGTCTGCTCCATATCCACGCTCTGTGCGCCGCCGGTCTCCATGCCCTGAAGCTTCTCCATACATTCTTCCAGCACCTTCTTTACTTCCGCCACATTCTCGGCAGTCTTTAGATTCACACTGCGAATCTCCTGCATGATCTCGTCATAAGCCTTTAACTGGTTCTGCATCTGCTCCATCCTGGCAGCCTCCGCCGCCGAATTAGCCCGAATCATCTCCTGTGCATTTCTTTTCTGCGCCAGTTTATCAATAAACGTATCCATCCTATTCTCCATTCCGATTCTGTCTTTAGACATGATTCCCATTTATCCCATTTTCTTATCATCCGTAATAATTTCAAGCATGTCTGCATTTTAACATTTTTCTACGGTGATGACAATAAAGAAAAGACATTTGTGCACATTGCATATTTTTTTCTTTCCATTTTCTATCCATTTGTAAATATTAACGATAACTTTACACCATGTTCATAATTTATTCATATTTAGGAAGTATACTTTAAACATACCAAACGAGACAAGATGTAGTGTTATCATTACACACATGGATAAATTTTTTCATAATAGCCCGGGTGCCGAAAGGTGCCTGGGCACTCCTCATTTTAGCGGAAAATAAATCTCAAAAGAGGGAGCGGCGCTCCCTCTTTTCATGAATACTCCTATGTTGCTTCCTTTTGGCCGACAGGCACTATTCTCTTCGTCCCTGTCCTTCCTGTTCAATGTGCAGAATCTCCTCATTTAAGGACATCATCCTGACATCTAATGCCGCCACCATCTGGGCGCACTCCACCAGCTGTTCCTTGATATGTTCCGGCGCATTTCCCTCAAACTTATAATGAATCTTATGCTCCAGGCTGGCCCAGAAATCCATCGCCACTGTACGAATCTGAATCTCCACCTTGGCATCCGCAATCCTGTCGGATAGGTAGACCGGCACCGTCACCAGCATATGATAACTCTTATAGCCGCTGGATTTAGGATTCACAATATAGTCCTTAACGGAAATCACACGAATGTCTTTCTGGTTACTAATCATCTCTGCAATCTGATAAATGTCCGATGCAAAAGAACAGATTACGCGAATACCCGCTATGTCATTGACATAACGCACCATATTATCAATGGTAGATTCATAACCATGTTTCTTAAGTTTCTTGACGATGCTTTCCGGCGTCTTAATGCGCCACTTGATATGCTCGATCGGATTGTACCGGTGTACATGCTGGAACTCATCGTTCAAAATTTCCAACTTTGTTGCAATCTGTTTCAGAGCGGAATTATAAATCAGCTGGACCTCTTTCCAACTGTCAATATCTCCGTCCCGATCTCTGTCTACAATCACTTCCACGTTTTACTGATCCCCCGATTACTACTTACTTTTATCATTCCATAGCAATGCCGGCATTTTATATCCTTTGCACTGCTCACAACTATCGTCTATATTATATCATATCCGACATAATAAATGTATATTATTCACAAAAATTTAATACTTTTTTATTAATTATTGTATATTTTCACCTTCATTTTTAGTCATATCTTTCATTTGGCAACAATATATCATGGGTACGGTCACCACAAAAGGATACATATAACGTATCAGCACCGCAGGTGACAACAATAAGGTCAGATAATACGCCGCCAGAAAAAGTACAGGCAGTATCATTTCGTACTTTCTTCGATATATGGCGGCCGCCACATACATACACAACATCCACCAGTAAAAGGCAGGTGCAAACAGAATCCGCAATACCGGAATCTGCTGATAAGCATTATCTGACACAATCCGTTCCAGCGCACTGCGAACCCCCGGCAGATAACTGTGGGGAACAATCTCACAGCCTGCAGGCATCGTGCGGGTATCCGTGGAAAGATAACCAAATCCGCTCTCTGTACCAATGCCGTATATCTGCGCGTGAGAAATATCTTCCAGATACCAGTATCCCACGCAATTATCCAAAAAAGCGTCTATATAGACCGCCGGGTGTTTCATCCCAAGCCTCGCCCAGGTCTTTAAAAACCCTGCCGGGTCATCATGTATCACCGCCCGATTCTTGACCGGGTCCGCCAGATGCGGGTCATAGGCCGCAAAGACCCACGCAGAGGGAATGTATTTTTCCAACTCCTGTCTAAGCTCCGGCTCTATCCGCTGTTCCTCCATCACTCTCGTCCGGGCCATCTGCTGCAACGGCACACTCAGCATCTCCCGCGGGCTGCCGCTGTGGGCATTGGCGGCTGTCCGAAGTCCCAGACTGCCAAGGCCAAAGAAAACCAGCGCCGCCGCTGACAGCAGCAAGTATCTTATTCCGCCGTCAGCCCTCTTTCTTTCGCCTTTCTCAACCTCCTGCCATCTTAGATATCCCCCGTAAACAAGCGGCACGCTGAGCACAAATGCATACAGCGCATTGTTTCGAAACAACAGCAAGAGGAGAGAAAGTATTACATAGACGCCTCCATCCCGTCTATCAATCTGCATCTTCCGATCGCATATCATATGGTAGAGAGTGAGTATATAAAGCAGGACCAGCGCCGAAAAGAGCACATCCTTTGTGGTGCTTATGGAAAGTACCGCATTGGTGGGAAACAAGCCGTAAAAGGCTAAAAGCAGCATACGCTGCCACACAGGAACCTGTTTCACATATAAGTAGGAAAGCGCAAAAGCAAAAGCGCCTGCCATCAAAAGCATCTGCACCACGGAATGAACTGCCATGCCCGCGCTGTAAGAGCCAAGCGCTGCGCCCAGCCGAAAAAAAGCTCCTAGAAATAAGGTATGCAGAAGCGGATGATGAGTGCTGTAATCATGCGCAATCACCTGATAGAGCTGTCCTTCCGCATCGTAGGCGAAGACAGAAGGATAATAGGCCAAAAAGACAGGCAGCCAGCAAAGCAAAATAATGCCGCCGTAAAAAAGCCGGACCTGCCAGAGGGGATAGCTTTTGCGTAACGCCCCTTCCTCTTTTCTCACCGGCCCTTTATATTGTATAATCGGCGCGATACAGGATGCCGCCGCCACAGACAGGCATACGGCCGCCGCAAGAGACTGCAGCACACGCTGTACACCGCCAAAAATCGTCTCATCCGTTTCCAGACGAACCCCCATCACGTAAGAGGCCGAAAGAAGCGCTCCCCAGAACCAGGCATGTCTGAGCAGTCTTTTATCCGGCTGGCATAACAATCTCCGAATCAGCCTGTAAAAGATAAAAGCGCCTGCCAGCCAGAACACTGCCATAACGAGAAGCACCAGCCTGGGGGAATGAAAAATCCGATGCCTTGAAAAGGCTATCAGCATTTCTCTGAAAACCCTGCTCCTATTTTCCACTAAAGATATATTTATGACAGCAAGTAAAAGAGATATTCCATTTATCATTCTTTTTTTCCGCGTTGACATTGAAAACTCTCCTTCTTCCATATACTTAACTCAGTATAACATTGAATATCCAAAAGAAAAAGTGTTTACATTTGACCCTCGGATTTGTATAGTAATCTGTATAATCCATTGAAAAGGAGAATCTTATGTTTCGTTTATGGGCCAGGGAATTTAAAGACAACCATATGTTAAAAGATACCGTCATTGAAGATAACCGCAGTGAAACGCGCACCCACAAAGTCTTCCATGCCTTAGAGGAAGTCTGCCTGCAATTCGATCTGGGGAAGCCTATCTGGCTGGAATCCACTGTTTCCGATTTTAAAAGGCACCGCAAAGCACGGTTTACACAGGATAATTTCATTGAAGAAATTCCTTTTGACTATCTGGAAATCCAAGTGATCGAAGAAGATTAATCTCATCACAATGAATAGAAATTTCATTTTTCTTTTGCATAAATCCATTGACTTTGCATACTTTAAGTAGTAGTATCATAGTATATTTAACATAGTATTGAAAACTATGTGTTGTGACACAGACACAGTTTGATGCCAAACGATAGTTTTCGATGTATCCTATGTTTCGAGGAGTAGGAAAGGAAGGGATTTTATGCAGATTACAATTCGTGAACCCGGAAGTGCAATTACACATTTTATAGGAATGATGATGGCCATATTCGCAGCTACGCCGCTGATGGTGAAAGTTGCCGTAACCTCCGACCACACCGCTTTTATCTCCATGGCCGTTTTTATCGGCAGTATGGTGGCACTCTACGGCGCCAGCGCCATTTACCACAGTATCACCGTAAAAGACAGGCTGCTAAAAATGTTTCGCAAATTAGACCACATGATGATCTTCGTACTGATTGCAGGTTCCTATACCCCTGTCTGTCTGATTGTCTTAGGCGGAAATCTGGGCTATACACTGCTTGCCGTGGTATGGGGCATCGCCATCGCCGGCATGATCATCAAAGCCTGCTGGATTACCTGCCCGAAATGGTTTTCTTCCGTCATATACATCGCCATGGGATGGGTATGTCTGGCCGTCTTTGGCCGACTCTGGAACACGCTCCCCAAGAGCGCCTTCTTATGGCTTCTGGCCGGCGGCATCATTTATACCGCAGGCGGCGTCATCTACGCACTCAAACTGCCCATCTTTAATTCCAGACATAAGAACTTCGGTTCCCATGAGATCTTCCATCTCTTTGTGATGGGCGGAAGCATCTGCCACTTTATTTTCATGTATCTGTATGTAGCATAAACCGCCATCTGACCGAGGCAGCTTTGCGGAAAGTCATATACCGCGTAGTCTTTGTCCTATGCGGAATCGATAAAGAGCTCTGTATCACCGCTTAACCGGGATACAGAGCCCTTTTTATTTCTTCTTAAATTAGAACATCGTGGGATTAATCCTCATACCCATTGGGGTTCGTGCTCTGCCATTTCCAGGAATCGGCGCACATCTCTTTGATGCCGTACTGCGCTTCCCATCCAAGTTCCCGCTTTGCCTTATCGGCATTGGAATAGCAGGTAGCGATATCGCCCGCTCTTCTCTCCTTAATCACATAAGGAATCTTCACGCCTGTTGCTTCCTCAAAGTTCTTCACGATGTCAAGCACGCTGTAGCCCACACCTGTGCCCAGGTTATAGATGCACAGACCTGCTTTCTCCTCAATCTTCTTAAGCGCTTTCACATGACCAAGAGCCAGGTCTACCACATGGATATAGTCGCGCACGCCCGTGCCGTCCGGGGTATCATAGTCATTACCGAAAACACCCAGCTCTTTGAGCTTGCCCACAGCCACTTGGGTAATATAAGGCATCAGGTTATTGGGGATACCGTTTGGATTCTCGCCAATCGTACCGCTCTTGTGAGCACCGATTGGATTAAAGTAACGAAGCAGAATCACGTTCCACTCCGGGTCAGCCTTCTGGATATCCATTAAAATCTGCTCCAGCATGGATTTGGTCCAGCCATAAGGATTGGTACACTGTCCTTTCGGGCACTCCTCCGTAATCGGAATCATCGCCGGATCGCCGTACACTGTTGCAGAGGAAGAAAAGATGATGTTTTTCACATTATGTTTCCTCATCACATCTACTAAAGTAAGCGTACCTGCGATATTATTCTCGTAATACTCCCAAGGCTTTTGTACGGACTCGCCTACCGCTTTCAACCCTGCAAAATGAATACAGGAATCAATCTGCTCTTTCGCAAATACATCTTCCAGAGCCTCCCTGTCCAAAATATCCGCTTTATAGAATTTCACCGGTTTCCCTGTAATTTTCTCCACTCTCTCAAGAGATTTCTCGCTGGAATTCGAAAGATTATCAACCACCACTACGTCATAGCCGGCGCTCTGTAATTCCACCACTGTGTGAGAACCGATATACCCCGCACCGCCTGTCACCAATATTGCCATATAACCCACCTGTCCTTTCCTGGAAAATGTGATTTTTGTTACCGGCCCTACGCTGTCCGGCAACCGTTTACCTTCTTAACTTATCCCAAGTGTACTACGTTTTGCTCCTGGGATTCAATATTTTAATGTTATTCAAAGCTGTCAAAATGTTATATTGTTATATACAGATACTTTCTGTCCAAATCATTTCCTGTCATACCTATAGTCCGCTTGCCAAATCCCTATCCCATGATGCCCTATGGTATTTCCCCGTCAAAGTTCAATGCCGTTCTCCTGGCATAATTTCCTGGCACTCTCCACAGAATCGATGCCCGTCATATTTTTGATGGGAGCAAATTCTTTATTCCTGACCACTTCGTAGGGCAGACAGGAATCCAGTTCGTGAATCATATCCAGAACCAGCTGTTCAAACTTATACCCGTTAGGCGCCTCCGGTTTCACCAGCTCTCCCTTTTCATCCAGATGGGGTATCTTCTTCTCCACAATGTGAAGGGGCAGCTCTCTTGCAACAATCTCCTCCAAATCTTTCTCCCGGAACAGGTAATTCAGTATCACGCCAAAATTATAAGCCGGTTCTCCGTTCTCATCCTTGGCCTCCATGAGCTCCTTCGTCATATCATAATACTCCACGATGGAGGGCCTTCCATCCTCTAAGCACATGGCGCCCACTTTCTCATCCGGCGCATTCTTCCTGACCACCTTGGCGCCCACTGCGCTGTTGGTGGCTATCGTAGCCCCCACGAAACAAGGATCTGCAATCCGCTGTAACACATTATCTACAGCAAACACATTCAGCCACTCCACGCCCGCTTCCCGAAGCTTGTCCACCACGCCCCATTTCATCATGGAATGGAACCACCCGCCGCTGCCGTTGGGAGAGGTGGAAATCTTATACTTCGTCTCCATATAGACCTTACCCTCATAATCAGACACCGGCGCCATATCCTGTATAAAGAAAGTCACGTAATCCGCATTGTAACCAAAATAATCTTTCTCCTCAAAAAAGGCCGTCGTTGTTTCATGGTTCTTATCGCTGGTCATAACATAGAGCGGAATCCATGCCCCTGCCTGATGCACCACATCCATCAGATTCTCGATCAACCGCTGGAAGATATAAACCTCCTTCGTCAAGCCGATGTTGTATATGCCTTTGGGCGCATCAGAACCAAGCCTTGTGCCCATACCGCCGGCAAGGAGCACCGCCCCTACCTTGCCCGCCCGTATCGCATCAAGGCCTATCCTGGTAAACTCTTCTCTTTTCTTTTCAATCTCCGAAAGCTGCATGGCCCCCACAGGCTCAATCTTTCCGCGGGGATTGAGGGTTTCCTTTTCCTTACAGTAAGACAACATATCGAAGTCTGTCTGCTCAATCTGCGTAAGCAATGCCTCTTTCTCTTCTTTTGCAAGTTCCCCGTAATATTTCAATACGTGCAGCTGCCCGTATTTTTCCAGCTTATCATATGCCTCCTGATATCCCATAGAAACCTCCTTCTACATGCTATTATATAGTTTTCATTTTAACACAAAGAAGTATTTCTCTCAATGGGATATTTGCGGCATTATGAATGCCTATTATAAATGCTGTAATTTGTCTAAAAAGACCTGATAAAACTGCCGCTCCTGCATCTCAAGACGTTGTATTTCCATGCTTTTGGCTCCTTGTCGGCGCGGATTGTCTAGGTCATAAATGGCTTTTCTGACCGCCGCCATGGCAGACGCTGTGCTGCTTCCCAGAATATCATCGGGATTGGCCCTGCCCTGTAATTGGTTTGTCAGACGCTGTACCATCATCTGTGAAATATGACCCAGCATCCCATTGGATTTCACGCCAAGTCCGTTGGCGCCCACTTCTTTTGCCGCCTCCATCCATGCTTTTCTGACGCTTCCCGGCGCGTTCGGACCCACCCTGTCAAAGGCCTCGGCAGCATAATCTTTCTCTGCGGCTGTATCCTTTCCCTTTTCTTCTATCGTCTGCAGAAAATCCGGCGTCTCCTCTCGCCGATAATCCCGCCGCTTTTCATATGCATAATCGGAAAGCGTCTGTGTTGTTGTAATCCCGCTTATATTCATTTCCCATTCCTCCCGCCATGATTCGTAACCGCTAAATTTGTTCTCCGGCTTTCATGATACCGTCTGCAAGTTCCTTCCTCCTAACGGACAGATACCGCTTTATGCAACTTCATCTCCTGCCCCACCATGGCAATCTGTCCGGGAATCCGTTCCATAAATCCTGTCCGGACACCTGCCCAAGCCGCTTCGCTCTCCAGATGACAGCAGGCTTTCCCCTTATAAATCGTCTCCCACAACACACCCAGCAGCTTCGGTGTGATTTCTTCTAAGGAA
>CAJUFU010000028.1:0-27493 GCA_910585555.1 uncultured Lachnospiraceae bacterium | reverse complement strand
ATCTTTCCGCAAAGACTCCCCGGCACATACCGCTCCACTATTCTGGACGCTATGTAGGGCAGATAAATGTCTCCTAGCTGCTCTAGTCCTACGCTCTCCCGCACAATATCTTCATATAGATATTTATCCGCCTCCATTATGGAATGCAATAATGCATATATGGTGCCAAGCTTGTGGGACGGTTCACTAGAAACAAACCAGTCCGCCAAATCCCGCACATAGCCATAACACATAATATCCGCCCAAAGGTTCTTATCCCAGGCACTGTTAAAATCTTCACAAAGAATATACTCCATCAACGCAATGGTATCCTTGTAAGAACCCTGCATTTCTTTCAACCGGAACCCGTATATTTTGTGCCCTTCTAAGGGCACATCAATCACATCCACAATCTCCTCGATGGCCGACCGCGCAAACCGTTCCTGCATCCAAAGCAGGTTCTGTTCCTTGGGGCCGCATCCTCCTTCATAGTCCATAAAAACGGGCTGATGACAAAACGTAAAGATGCCGTACTTTTGATATACTTCCGGATAGACTACCGTGTAGCGCTGATATGCTATCGGATTTTCCTTAAGGCATAGCAGATTTGGACTCATTTCATTGACATAATGTCCCTGATAAATGATGCCTGCACCTTTGTAGTAAGTATGGCTTTCTGATATGCCGCATCTTCTGCGGGGTACTGGCGTAATCGCCTCCGGCAGTACAACCTCGTCAATCTGTACGCCCCTGTAGTCTAAGATAGGCACTCTGTCCGTTTGTAATAGAAAATCTGTCAGCTCCAACCTGTCTTTTCATCTCCCTGTCATCTATCTCATTTTTCCGGAGTAGATTCTATGACCCCGCTGGTATCAGACACCATCGTATTAGAATCCTTGACGGTTCTGCCACAATCCCCCTCCAAAATGCCGGTCGGTTTGGCAATCTCCATACTCATAGTTGTCTTCGCACCACCTATCCAGACGGTTGTCATCATAATCTTGGAACCATCCGGCTTTACGATAATCTCCGTATCTGTTTTTTCTTCGTCCTGCCTGCTTTGTTTGTCCTCCCTCTCCAGCTCCACATCCCTGACAGAATATTTTGCCTTCTGCATCTCTTTCTGCGATGTCTGCTGATCGGACTGCTCCGGTATGCTGTTTGTGTAAGAATAAAAACCCGCTTTGTTCTTATGATATTTGTTGGTAGTCGCCGCGTTGGGATAATGATGATATCCAATTCCACTTATGCTCATGTTATCCTCCCCTTGTATCATTCTTTCATTGTTAAATCTTTCTATTGATAATACGAGTGGTTTGACAAAAAAGTTTCACGGCGGCAAAGATATGTAATAAAAGAGTGAAATGTTGTTATGAAATTTCTCACGGCGGCCAAATGGGACGATTGCACAAAAAGACACAAAAAAGGTGCATGGCTGGGAATTTTATCCTCAGTCATGCACCTTTACTTTACAATTCAATGCCTATCCACTGCAAAATTTCTAACCGCCTGCGCCACCCTGCACGCTTCCTTGGGTGTACAGTACAATCGGGCCGATGCCTCCAAAGCAATATCCGTAATCTCGGCGTTTTGAAGGTAAAACTCTACTTCCTTGGGAGAGAATGTATCATATGCCTCATTTTGGAAAGCAATAATCAAATCATTCAGCTTCCTAAAGTGCTCCATCAGGGCTCCAAAGTCCTGTATCCTGTCTATGGTGCTGTTGCCGTAAGCTTCTTTTTCCAGCTCAGATACCGCAATTACCTGCATAGACAGCTTTAACTCTCCCGTTATGTCAGAGGCTTCCATCAATACATCCGGACGCTTCTTTAAGCATTCCAAAATATAATCTTTGGCCCCGGCTATATCCTTTTTCGCAAAGAAGGCGGCAAGGCGTTCCTTCATCTCCGCAGTCTCCCGCTTTTCATCCGTCATGCCAACCTTGCACTCATAAGCTTTCAGCCCTCTCGCCTGCACCCACACGTAGAGCAGAAATTCAGAAATAAATCCATATACCCGTTTATGATAATCGTCGTAGCCAGAGGCATCTATCTTCTCCTCCGCCTTCTCAAAGATGGAAAAAAGCCACTGGCAGTACTCGTCATAGAGCGCTTTCGTACAGACCATCATATTGCCAAAGTATGTCCCTTTATCATGAACCAAACGATCAAACACTTCATAATACGCCGGATACATCTCTTGCAGGACTGCGCCCACAACATCCAAATCTCTGATATTGTAATTGCTGGCATAGCCCTCATAATAGGAATGATTGAGTTTTAATTTCTTGGAAGTGATGATATCGTACTTGGTCAGTATTTCTTCATACTCCGGGCCTGTCAATATCCTTCCTTCTTCCGTGCAGAAATATCTGCGGTAATGACAGATTCCCACGTAATCAGAGGTCTTGATATTCTTCCAAACCCAATAAACACCGGTTAATTCCCCATAATAGCAATTCTTTTCGGAAATACTGACACCTGTGTCATCACCTATATAGCCAAGATTCCCTGCCCTAGCCCGCCCTACCTGCAAAGGCACATAGACCGGGTCCCCCGGTGTAGGAAATTTCTTGTGTGTCATCGTAAAAACCGTTACGCTCATGCCTGTTGTCCTTTCTGTCTGCTCATGATATCCGCCATCTTCTTACGCACATAGAAGAAGGCCGGAATCAGGAAGATATCGGCAAAAATCCATGCCAGCGGATTCGCAAACAATACCGCGCGGAATCCAAAATGCGGCACCAGCAAAAATCCTGCCAGCCCTCTGGCCAGCATCTCAAAGGCACCGGCAAAGACAGCCAGCTTGCTAAAGCCCATCCCTTGAATCAGGAAACGGACAATATTGACAAGCGCCAATGGAAAACAAAACAATACATTGGTACATACGTAAGCGTAAGCGTTTCCCAAAATGCCGGTCTCTTCTGCGTCCAAAAACAGTAACAGAATCTGCCGGCCTGCCAGGTGCACGATAATCAATGCCAATACGGAATAAATAAGTCCAAGCAGACAACAGGACTTCAATCCCTGATCTACGCGCTTCAAGTCGCCTGCTCCCACATTCTGCCCGCCATAAGTAGCCATCGTGGAACCCAGCGCGTCAAAGGGGCACATCAGCGTCATGCCCATCTTACTGCCGGCCGTGACCGCCGCCACTGCGTCTGAACCGATTCCATTCACCGCGCTCTGCAGCACCACGCTGCCAATTGCCGTAATGGAGTACTGCAATCCCATAGGAATTCCCATATTACAAAGCTTGCCCGCGCAAGTCCCATTCCACTTCCGCTCTTCTGCAGACAGTTTCAAAATCGGAAATTTCTTCCACATAAACAGCAGACAGCAAAGACCTGCAACCGCCTGAGATGCCACTGTCGCGATGGCCGCACCGGATACCCCCATCTGAAACACGATGATGCATAAAAGGTCCAGAAAGATATTCAAAACTGCCGCCATTACCAAAAAGATGACCGGTGTCCTGCTGTCTCCTAAAGAACGAAGAATGGCCGCCGTCATATTGTAGAGAAACACCACCGGAATCCCCAGAAAGATAATGATTATGTAGTCATAGGAACCTTCTATGATATTCGCCGGTGTGCGCATCATCTGCAAAATCGGGCGGCATAGAATAGAAACTACGACGGTTATCACCACCGCAAAAATAATGGACAGCCACACGCTGTTAGCCACATATCTGCGCAGATTGGATTCATTCGATGCCCCAAACTCCTGTGCAATGGGAATGGCAAAACCGTTACACACCCCCATACAGAATCCGATGATCAGAAAGTTTACTGACCCCGTGGCTCCTACAGCCGCCAGGGCATCCACGCCCAGATAATGGCCCACAATAATCGCATCCACCATACTGTAAAACTGCTGAAACAACAAGCCGAACAAAAGCGGCACGGCAAACCCTAAGATCAGCTTCATAGGGCTCCCTTTGGTCATATCCTTTTCCATAATTTTCCTCCCCACGGAAACAAAATTCTTGATTCCCGTACTTCCCAACATAGCACATTCATTTTTAGACTGCAACGATTATTTTATGCTTTTGCAAAATATTTTGCTTTCTCTAAATGGGATGTAAAATGAAGTATATAGATCATAAGAAACAGAGACTTGAAAAAGAGACGACAGTGCATCCTTCTGACTATCTGTCAGTCTGACGCACTGTCATTTTTACCCATACAATCCTTGAAAGCGCACCCGCATAAACAGCCGCTTACGCCATCAATGCTTCCGCCAGAGCCCGAAGCTGTTCTTCAGAGGAAGCGTTTAAGGTTGACTTGATTGACACCACCGGCTCTAAAACGGTAATCTCTCTCATACCCGCCAGCGCGTCCTTCATCAGCTTCCCTGCCATCGGCGCCCAGCTTCCGTTCTCAATCAGACCTGCCGTGCGCTTCTGATAATTCTTGGACTTCAAATGAGACAGCAGACTTTCCATGCAGGGGAACAGCCCCGCATCATAGGTGGCCGACGCAAGTACAATCTTGTCATAACGGAAAGCGTCCTCAATCACCTCCGCCATATCTTCTCTTGCAAGATCGGACACCACCACCTTAGGCGCCCCCATTTCCTGCAGCATATCTCCCAGTTTCTTTGCCGCAGCCGCAGTATTGCCGTGAATAGATGCATAAGCAATCAAAATTCCCTGATCTTCCGGCGTATAACTGCTCCAAGTATTATATTTATCGATATAATATCCCAGATTCTCCTTCAAAACAGGTCCATGTAGAGGACAGATTGCCTGAATCTCCAAAGCCGACGCTTTCTTTAACAGCGCCTGTACCTGCATCCCATATCGACCCACAATATTGAAGTAGTATCTTCTGGCCTCGCAGGCCCAGTCTTCCTCCGTATCCAGTGCGCCGAACTTACCAAACCCGTCAGCGGAAAAGAGCACCTTTTCACTCTTTTCATAAGTCACCATAACTTCCGGCCAGTGTACCATCGGCGCCATGATGAAAGTCAGCGTGTGGCTTCCAAGACAAAGCTCATCCCCCTCTTTGACCACCACACATTTATCTGACATATCCTGGGCAAAAAACTGCGGCAGCATACTCTGTGCCTTAGCCGACAATACCAGCTGTGCCCCCGGATATTTCTCTGCAAATACCGCTATGTTTCCGGCATGATCGGGCTCTAAATGGTCTACTACCAGATAATCCGGAAGCCTGCCTGCAAGCGCTTCTTCCAGATTGGCAAACCATCCTTCGGTTCCCCTCTCGTCCACACTGTCCATAACCGCAATCTTGTCATCCAGTATGATATAGGAATTATAAGACACTCCGTTTGGAACAACATATTGGCTTTCAAATAAGTCAATGGTCTTATCATTCACGCCAATATACTTAATCGTATCAGTCACTGTAACTTTTTCCATGATTTTCCTCCCTTTTTTTATATTTCGTCACAAAACCCATGCAGCACTTGTGTCAACCGCATGGGTTTTATCATTTTAACACTACAAAGTATTTATGACAAGTACCGTCTTTATAAGAAAATATATTTGCAGACAAACAGCCCTGCCAGCACATACATGAGCGGTGTAATCTTCTTCGCCTTACCGCATACCAGATTCACCACCACGTAAGAGATAACGCCTACGGCAATACCCTCGGAAATGCTGTACATCAAAGGCATCGCTAACAGACACAGGTAAGCGGGGATTGCTTCTGTCATATCGTTAAAGTCAATCTGCGTCACCGCTGTGATCATCAGGAAGCCCACAAACAAAAGCGCCGGCGCCGTAGCAAATCCTGGAATCGTGGTAAAAATCGGTGCCAGGAATACAGACACCAGGAATAACAAGCCCGTCACCACAGAAGCAAGGCCTGTCCGGCCGCCCTCCGCCACACCGGCAGAGCTTTCCACAAATGTGGTGGTGGTGGAAGTACCAAGCACCGCACCCGCACTGGTTGCCACAGCGTCTGCTAAAAGCGCCTGTTTGATGCGGGGAAGCTTACCTTCTCTATCCAGCATGTTTGCTTTATTGGCACAGCCGATCAAAGTCCCCAGGGTGTCAAAAATATCAACAAACAAGAACGCAAACACGATAACCACAAAATCAAGAATTCTCAAAGAAGAGAAATCCGCCGTGAAGCACTTACCGAAAGTAAGACCGATTGCCCCCAGATTAAAATTGCTCCAGGATGGAATCAGAGAATAGAAGCCCGCCTCCGGCGTCACCGTATAAAGCCCTGTGAGCTGGCAGAGGATTCCCAGAATCCAGGTGGCAAAAATGCCGATCAGGATAGAACCCTTCACCCCTTTGATATGTAAGATGGTAATGATAAAGGTACCAATTATCGCAAGAATCGCACAAATGCCGGCCGTATGGAAATCAGCGGTAAAATCAATCACCGTCACCAGTGTGGAATCCGAATTGACCACAAGGCCTGCATTCTGGAAACCGATGAATGCAATAAACAGGCCGATACCCACAGAAACGCCTCTTTTTAACTGCATCGGGATTGCGTTAAAGATTGCTTCACGCACATTCGTCACAGACAAAATAATGAAAATCAACCCCTCCACAAAAACCGCCAGCAGCGCGATCTGCCAGGAGTATCCCATAGCACCGCAGACCGTGTACGCAAAATAAGCGTTCAGTCCAAGTCCCGGCGCCAAAGCGAAAGGATAATTCGCAAGCAGTGCCATCGCCATTGTACCGATAAAGGATGCAAGCGCAGTGGCCATCAGGATTGCCTGCGTGTCCATACCGGAGGCTGACAGAATAGACGGATTAACCGCCAAAATGTACGCCATCGTCATAAATGTGGTGACGCCTGCAACCACTTCGGTCTTGATGTTGGTGTTGTTTTCTTTGAGCTTAAACCATTTTTCTAACATCACATTTCTCCTTTTCTCATAAGGTTTTATTTGCCTTCATAGATGATGACACTGTCTACATCGTAGTTTTTCAGGCGTTCCCGGCCCTTTAAACCGGCCAATTCCATCAGGAAAATCACCTTGACAACTTCGCCGCCCAGTTCTTCAATCATCTGAATGCTCGCTTCAATCGTACCTCCCGTGGCTATCAGGTCATCTACAACCACCACTTTCTGTCCCGGTTTGATGGAATCCCGATGCATTTCCACCACTGCGCTGCCATATTCCAGATCATATTCTTTGGAAATGGTATCCAAGGGAAGCTTACCCTTCTTGCGCACCGGCACAAAAGCTTTATGTAACGCATAAGCTATCGGCACTCCAAAAATAAAGCCTCTTGACTCTGTCCCCACAACCACATCAAAATCAATGCCCTCAAGAAGCTTTCTCATCGAATCAATTGCCAGTGCCAGTCCGTCTGCATCCTGCAGTACGCTGGTCACATCCCGGAATATAATGCCCTTCTCCGGAAAATCAGGAATACTGCGCACATACTCTTCCATCTTCTTCATTTGTTTTTCCTCCAACCCCTCTGTCAGAAAATCTTCTGAAAATTTACCTTTCTCATTTCACAAAATTTCCCCACGTTTTCAACACCTCTTTTACTATAACATATCTCTTTTCAAAATAACAGACACAAACCGTCCAAAGAAACACAAAACCGATTGACATTCCTTCCTGATTGTATTAAGATGTCAGCACATTGCCTGAAACGCTACAGATTGGCAGACTTCCGTCTGCCTCATTCGCAATAGAATTTTAGCAACAAGGAGATACCTACCTACATGAAAACATCTGCCTCACAGGACAATTTTTATCCTCAAATCGTAAAATTGGTGGTTCCCATCGTCATCCAGAACCTCTTGAGCGCCGCCGTCAATTCCGCCGATGTGGTTATGTTGAACGAAGTGGGACAGTCTTCTATCTCAGCGGTTTCACTGGCCGCCAACTATGCCGGAGTCCTTTTTATGATCTATTACGGTCTCGGCACAGGTGCCTCTATGCTCAGCGCGCAGTATTGGGGAAAGAAAGATATCCAGGCTATCCGTGTGATTGAGGGCATCGCCCTGCGCTTTTCACTGATTGTCTCTCTTTGTTTTTCCGCTTTTGCCCTTTTTGCCCCCAACCTGATGATGAGGCTTTTTACCAACGATGCAGAACTGATTGCCATTGGCGCAGAATATCTGCGTGTGATGTCCGTTACATACCTTTGCTGGGGCGTGGTGGAAATCTACCTGTCAATCCTTCGCAGCATTGGCAGAGTAACCGTGTCCATGGTCTTAAATGTGATGACCTTTAGCCTGAATATCCTGTTAAATGCAGTGTTTATCTTCGGTCTGTTCGGGGCACCCAAGTTAGGAGCAAAAGGTGTGGCCATCGCCACTGCCGCCTCCCGAATCATCGAACTGATTGGCTGTATTATCGTATCCTTGTTCAACAAGGATATTAAATTGAATCCCGCCTATCTGTTTATCCGTAATAAACTGCTGTTCAAAGACTTTGTCCGCTTATCTTTGCCCGCCGCCGGCAACGACGTGGCATGGAGCGTGGCCTTTTCCATGTATTCCGTAATCCTGGGACATTTGGGCTCTGATGCCGTGGCCGCCAACTCCTTCGTGGTGGTGGTGCGTAATTTCGGCACCGTGCTGTGCTTTGGTACTGCCAGCGCTGGCGGTATCCTTCTTGGAAATGTGATGGGCGCAGGCGACATGGAACATGCCAAAACCTACGCCTCCAAACTAATGAAACTCACTGTCATTACCGGCGTCATCGGCGGCGCCCTGGTACTGGCCGTTACCCCCTTTGTGCTGTATTTTGCAGATTTGAGCGATACGGCCATGCATTATCTAAAGTACATGCTCCTCATCAATACCTACTATATTATGGGTACTGCCGTCAACACGACTTTGATTGCCGGTGTATTCCGGGCAGGCGGCGACAGCCGTTTCGGGCTGATCTGTGACACGATAGATATGTGGTGCTATGCGGTGCCCCTGGGATTTATCGCCGCTTTCGTCTTTAAGCTGCCGGTGCTTGTGGTGTATTTCCTGTTGTGTACCGATGAGTTTGTAAAATGGCCCTGGGTCATCAAACATTACCGCAGCGGGAAGTGGCTTAAGAATATTACGAGGGAGGGGTTATTTGAGGAGAAGGCATGATATATGTTTCTTGTAAGCTTTTTGGGGTTTTGGTATAATATCACTGTATATCAGTCGTCATTCCTATACAGTGAGGGGGAACCATATTTTGTACATACAATGCCTCAAAAAAAGCTTCTTTGATCTTTCTTTAACTTCAAAGTTAAAATATATTTATACTTGTTTCATTTTTATCTGCGTTTTTTGTAATCTATTGATTTTATATAGTTTCTTTTCCAGAGAGATGCAAAAGACTGTTTCTACGCTCACCTCCCAGACTGTGGAAACAGTATCCAAGAATGTAGACAGCTCTCTGTCAGCCATTTCAAAAAGCTCCACGTATCTGCTTGGAACAACAGAAGTACAAAATTACCTTGTATATATGGACCAATCCGAATATGCCATTCTTTCCAAACAGTTACGCAATTTCCTATATATGTCACTGGAATCAATGCCCCTTGCTTCTTCCATTATCGTGATGCATCCTTCCGGCGTATATGAAGGCGCTGCCCGGTATCATCTTCCTTCTGTCCAGGGAAATTCTCCCATGGATACTTCATGGTATAACGAATTGTGTGCGCAAAAAGGAGCACCCATTTTAACCATCAATGCAGGGGGATATCTTACCTTCGAAGATGACAATAATTACGTAACTTTGATTCGTTTGATCAACAGCACCGAAAATGCGCAGCCGCTGGGATATTTGTTCATCAATATTTCCGTTGATTCTCTGCTGTCTTTTGCCAGAGAAGATAACAGTAACTATTCCGATTTCTATGTTTCTTCCGGTGCAGACACAATTCTTCCCTTTATGAATGACCACTTAAATCAATGGCTGCAGGCTGTCACCATTGATTCCATGGCAGCCGAAAACACAATCAAACTGGGAACCGACCGCTATCTGCTATTAAAGTTTCAAACGCCAAGCCTGGACTGGAATTACATTGCCGCAATCAACTATAACCTGTTGACCAACCAGCACCGGGCCTTTATTATCATATCCATCCTAATCATTATGATCTGCTTTGCTTTTTTTATCTTGATTGCACTAGGCACCAATCATTTTGTAACCGCGCCGTTGCGCCAGCTTATGAAAGCTATGAAAAAGCCGGAAACCGGAGATTTTAATCATGCCTGTGTAACAGTCTGCCAGGATGAGATTGGCCAATTGCAGAACGCTTACAATGATATGGTGGATAAAATACAGCAGCTTCTTGACGCCAAGGTCTCCGAACAAAAGAGGCTTCGCAAAGCCGAACTCAATATCCTGCAGGAACAGATCAAGCCCCACTTCCTATACAACAGCTTGGGCGCTATTTCCTATCTGGTGACTTCCAAACAAAACGAAAAGGCTTATGAGCTGATCATTTCCTTATCCGAATATTATCGGGAAAGTCTGAGCAAAGGAAATAAAGTAATTCCACTCTCCACGGAAATCAACATTGTGAAAAATTATCTGAAATTGCAGAAGGTCCGTTTCCCGGAAGCCTTTACAGATGAATATGAACTGGAAGAGAGCGCCTTATCTTACCAGATTCCCAGACTCATCCTACAGCCTTTGGTGGAAAATTCCCTCTATCACGGCATTATACCAACCTGTGATTTTGGCGTCATTAAAATCAGCGTTCATACAGATTCCGAATATCTCTTTATCCGCGTTGCAGATAACGGTATTGGTATGGCACAGACGGACCTTCACTCTATTTTGACCGCAAATCCTGACAGTCCGACACAGAGTTTCGGTCTGAAAGGAACCATAGAACGTATGCAGATATTCTATGAAACCCAGGATATCTGTATCATAGACAGCCGTCCCAACGAAGGGACCGAAATAACTTTCTTAATCCCACTTGGTAGAACGGAGAAACAAGATGGAGAATACAATTCTTAAAGTGATTATTGTAGACGACGAAGAACTGGCGCGTAAAATGCTTATCACAGGTACGGACTGGAATGCTATGAATATGGAAATCATTGCGGAGGCTGTCTCCGGTCAGGACGCCCTGTCCATTATGGAGGAACAGATTCCCGATATCCTCTTTACGGATATTAAAATGCCTTATATGGATGGTATGGAACTTTGCAGAATCGTAACCAGACGGTATCCGCATATCAAAATTGTCATTACCACCGCCTTTAAGGATTTTGACTATGCTCACCAATGCATCAGTCTGGGCGTGTCCAATTTCCTGTTGAAGCCAATCAACCGCAATGAACTTTTATCAACCTTGTTAAAACTGCGGGAACAGATAGAAAAAGAAAAGCAGCAATGGCTGGAATTCGATCATCTCAAAGAAATATTGAAGAAGAACTTTACTTTCCTAAGAGAACGGTTTTTGCTGGAATTTTGTGAGAACAGTACCCGTTCGGCCTCCACGGAACAACAGATTTCCTACTATTTCCCGGAAGGAATCCCTTCTTATATTCAGGTTACCCTTTTAGAGGCCCACTCCCCCTATACCGGAAATCTGACAGAGGAAGAACGCCTGCTGCAGGATATGAAAAATCTGGAATTTATTAAGAAACGCTTAGAGGGCATTGAAAATGTTGAAATATTTTCTGACAACAACCACCATCTGGTTTTGCTGACGTACTCTCCCGAGGTACAGGTCATTTCCCTGTGCGAACAGCTCCAGCGCAGCATTTACCAGACTTCCGGCAATGAAATCCTATTTGGTATCGGAAATCATTATGACAATTTTTATAAAGCAGAGACCTCCTGGATGGAAGCGCTGGAATCCCTGAAATTCAGCCGCTATATGCCAAATCAGCCGATCATCGTCTACCAGAATGATATTCATGTGCAAAACACCGGCTGGACTGTGTCCCCCGCCGAACTGGAAGATATAAAATTCTACATCAAAGCCGGACTCCCTGATTCTGTTCAAAAACACCTGACCACACTTTATGCAGAACCTTCCGGCAGTCTGATCGGCTTAGAACACGCCCGCATGTTATCCATGAACCTGTTATCTTCGGCCATCAATGTGGCAAACGATATCGGCATTCCTTTGGACGGCATGTTCTCTGACTACGGCAACTCCTTTTTACAGATTCTCTTAGAACCTACCAGTCAAGATTTGCGCAGCCGTACCAGCGCCTTTTTAACCCGTCTGGCAACGGAAATCGCTGCCTATCGGACCAATAAGAGTAAGAATGTTCTATGGGAAGTGATTCAGTATATTCAGGCGCATCTTACGGATTCCTCTCTTTCTCTCGGCTCTGTGGCGGAAAGGTTCCATATGAATGACAGCTACTTAAGCCGTACCTTTACAAAAGAACTGGGATTCAGCTTCTCAAAATATCTAAACCGGCTCCGCATGGAACACGCAATCATGTTAATCAATACGACGGATTTAAAAGCCTATCAGATTGCTGAGGCGGTGGGCATTCCGGATGCATACTATTTCAGCAATTGCTTTAAAAAATATACGGGCAAGTCAATACGTGATTATAGAAAAGGAACAACCTGACCGTTGTTCCTTTTCCGATGTCTTTATATATATTTTCCGTCAATCTCCATATCCAGCTCTTTATATAAGAAGTAATCAAAATCTGCAGGCAGTCCTGTTCCCAGGCAGTCCGCACAAAACATTCCGGTAAAAGCCCCTGTAAAGGCCGCATCATAGACAGCCTTGATATATTCGTCCGCTAACCTGGTGGAATCAAACCGATACGCCGTCTCCTGCCAGGTATGCCCGTCAAAGGAATAGAAATACTGGTAGGAAATACCCCTGACCTGTACTTTCAAATAAATATAATCTACCTCCTCAGGAACCGGTATGGGTTTCTCCTGATACACGCTAAAGGTCTTTCCCAAATCTGTGGCAACGACGTCAATCACCCTGCCGTAAGTCTCATGCCAAGTCACCTGTATACAGGACCAGTTCTGGGTATTGTAATAACAGCTCAGTCCGGCAGACTGTTGGATGTTCTTAGGTCTATAATCCATCTTGGTTTCCGCATCAAAGGTAAAATGCTGCCAACGTCTGGCAACATGGGCCTGCAGAAACGTGGATGCAAATGACTGTCTTCCATATAATCTTAAATGTCCGGGACGCGCCTTTAACGACATGGTATCTTCTCCCAGAGGAATCCGAAGCGTCTGGAAATGCAGACTTAGTTCCTCTGTGTCAAAATCATCCAGCCCACTCGCCTTTTCTCCCTCACAGACGATCGCATCCACAGGCGCTTCCACTTCCATCACACCTTTATGACCGCCTACAACCCGCGGCCAGCCATTGTCGTCCCACACCACCTTTTGAATCCCGGTTTCTCTTCCTAAGGGACACCATCCTCTGTTCTCGGCAATGGACTCTGTATGATGATGGAGCGGTCTTCCCATCAAATGTGCAAAATACCACTCTCCTGCGGGAGTCTGTACCAGCGAACCATGTCCCGCTTTCTGAATCGGATGAAAGGGTGCGTCTAAGGTGGTTAACATCGGGCCGCCGGGCTGTGTCAGGAAGGTGTCATGCAGAGACTCTGCTCTTGCCACCCGTTCCTGATGGGCATATACCGTTCCACCCTGGGCAACAAACAGATAATAATAACCATTGATCTTATACAGATGCGGTCCCTCTGTAAACCGGTCTGCAGTTCCCTTGTAGAGTACCCAGGGTTCGCCCACCAATTTCTGTTCTTCCTCGGAATATTCCGTACACATGATACCGTAAAAGGGATGATGAAAGCTTCTGGGATCCCAATATTGATTGACCAGATACTTTTTCCCGTCATCATCGTGAAACAGTGATGCATCAAATCCGGCGCCGTTTAATACAATCGGATCGGACCATGGTCCCATGATATCTTCCGCCGTGATCAGATAATTGATACAATCCTTATAGGCGCCGTCTGTCACTTTCACATCCGTATAGACCAGATAAAACTTTCCGTCACAGTAAGATAAGTCCGGTGCCCAGACGCCGCCGGAATCCGGTTCACCCCACATATTTAACAGCCGTTTCTCCTTTAAGGGATAGGTGATAAGCTTCCAGTGCACTAAATCTGTGGACGTGTGAATCCTGACCCCCGGCCACCATTCAAAGGTAGATGACGCCATGTAATAGGTATCTTTTACCCGAATCAAACTGGGATCCGGATGAAATCCTTTTAAAACTGGATTTTGTATTTTCATGCTCTAGCTCCTTTCTGCTCTGCTTAGCCTTTGACTGCCCCGGCTACCATGCCGCTCTGCACCTGATTACTGAACAGCAGATAAATGACCACCGTAGGAAGCGTCGCCACAACCAGGCCTGCTCCCATGGTCCCCCAATCTGTGGTATACTGCCCTACCATCTGCATGATACCTACCGTCAATGTTCTGTATTTCTCCGAATTGATAAAAGTTATGGCAAACATCATCTCATTCCAGGTGGAGAGGAAGGTAAAAATCGAGATGGTCGCCAGCGCCGGCTTCACAAGCGGCAGAACAATGGAGAAGAATGTTCTGAAAATCCCACAGCCGTCCAAAAATGCCGACTCCTCCAATTCCAGAGGCAGTACCTGAAAGAATCCGATCATAAAAAAGATTGCCATGGGAAGCGCAAACGCAATGTAGGGAACGATAATCGCCTGGTAAGTATCTAACATTTTCAGATTCCGCAGCATAATGAATACGGGAAGGAGCACCGCGTGAAGCGGAATCATCAAGCCGATGGAAAAAAACGGCTTAATAAAGCGGTTGGCGCTCACCCGCATTCTGGCAATCGCATAAGAGACCATACATGCCAGAATATCGGATATCAGGATAACAATAGCGGTAACAAAAATACTGTTTATTAAATAATGTCCTACATTGGCATTGAACAATGCGTTTTGGTAATTGGACCAGTGAAATTCCCTGGGGATGCCCATAACATTTCCGCTGTAGATTTCGTTATTGTCTTTCAAGGAAAAGAACGCAAGAAAGAGCAGCGGATAAATCTGTATAACAGCAAAGGCGATTAACAGAATATGGAGCAGAACTTTTGTCGGTTTTAACTTTTTCATCTCTTTCCCTCCTAATAAGTCATATTTTCCACTTTGAAGAACTTCTCAATCAGGAAATAGAACACAAAACATTCCAGCACAATGAAAATGGCCATGGCACTGCCCGCTCCATATTCCATTCTGGTGAAAATAGAGTTATACATCAATGTGCTCGGTACTTCGCTTGCGTGCAGAGGGCCGCCCTTAGTCAAAACCCAGATCAAATCAAAAAGTTTTAAGGAGCCGATCACGGCAAAGGTCAAACTTACTTTCATGGTGCTCTTAATCAAAGGTATCGTCACATGAAAAGCCATCTGGCGTTCATTTGCCCCGTCAATCTGTGCCGCTTCATAGATTTCCGCCGGCACACTCTTAATCCCTGTATAAAGAATCAGCATGTGATAACCGATGTACTGCCATACAATGGGGAAAAAGGATGCTGCAAGCACGAAACGCTTATCGCCCAGCCAGTCCTGCCCCTGCAGCCCAAAACTTTTCAAAATGGCATTCAAAGCGCCATAATCGGGATTGTATATCTTCAAAAACAATTGGCCGATCACTACGGTAGAAAGCAGTACGGGAATAAAATAAATTGTCCTGTACACCTTTTCTCCCTTAACATTTCTTGCCAAAACGAGGGCAAAAAACAGCGCCGGTATTAACTGCCCAACGATGGAAGCGACGGCCAGAATCAGGGAATTACGTGCCGACATAAGAAACGCATCGTTTTTTAAAAGATCTAAATAATTTTCTATCCCTATAAATACCTTGGCGCCGATTCCATCCCACTGCATGGTACTGTAATAACCGGACATAGCGATGGGAACAAATGCCATGACCAGATAAATCACCAGCGCCGGAAGTACAAAAATCCAATATGCCTTTTTATTTCCAAGCATCTTCTGCATAACCTATCTCCTCTCCAACCATGAATTTTTACGGTCTTTTGCATAATAAGAGAACCCGGAAAAACTTCCGGATTCTCCCCATGTGATCACTCGTTTATTGCCTGAAGATTCTTACAGAACTCTTCTGGTGTGACAGAACCGTCAATCAACTTAGCAATCTCATTCATAATGGTATCTGCTTTGGAGCCGCCGGTCAAAGAGTCTAACCAATATACATAACCTGTTGCATCTGCAGTCAAGCCTGCGATTTCCTGTGATAGACGATTTAAGTCTGAGGTGTCACCCATCTGCGCTTCCCATGCCGGCATACCGGAGCCTGCAAGGTACTGGTCTTTAGACATTTTTTCGCATATGTATTGTGCAACTGCCGCTGCCTGCTCCGGATGTTCTGTTTTGCTGCTGACAAGGAATGTCTCCCCGGACCCGCCGTGGAACTCGTCAATTGTTCCTTTGCCGCCATCGATCACAGGGAATTTGATAACGGAAATCTTACCCTTAACAACTGCGTCTTCCGCTTCACAGTCACCATTTAACCAACTGCCCATGAACATCATAGCCGCTCTGCCTTGTTTGAAAGCAGCCACAGCATCATCTTCAGAAGTTCCCATTGCACTGCTGCCAAAACCGCCTCTTGCCGCAAGTTCCTGTACTTTTGTTGCCGCAGCCACAAGTTCCGGTGTATCAAAGGAGGCCGTACCATTCAGTGCCGCGTTAAAATCCTCTGCGCCCGCCATTCTGATGGCATGAATACCAAAAATCATCAGGCCCGGCCACAAATCCTTCTCCCCCAGTGAAATAGGCGTGATACCAGCCGCATTGAAAGCATCTACCGCTTCCAATAATTCATCATAGGTTTCCGGTACTTTTACATTGTTTTGCTCAAAAAGCTCTGTGTTGACATACAAAGACGCAACTGCCACACTGTAAGGGTATCCATATGTCTTCCCATCAAACATGAAATTATCCAGAGTACCGCCTAAGATGCGGCCTTTTACATCATCTGTCATATACTCATCCAACGGCAGAACCAATCCTGCATCCACATAAGGTTTCATGGTTCCTGCTCCCCAGTTAAAAAATACATCCGGAAGCTCATTGCCAGCCATGGCTGTTTTGAGTTTTACCTTATAAGACTCAGATTCCGTTCCTTCGTGTATGACTTCCACATTAGGCATATCGGTCTTGATCGTCTCCAATGCATTATAAAACGCCACATAATTACCGTCTGTAGAGTTAGGGTCGGAGAACTGTGACCATAAAGTGATCGTCACTTTCTCTCCTGATGCCTCCGTATCTGCTGCGCTATCGGATGCTTCACTGGTTTCTTCCTCTGTTGCAGAATCTTGTGCAGCCGTCTCACCAGTCTGTACTTCCGTTGCGCTTTCTCCGGAAGCACCGCAGGCTGTACAGCCAAGTACCATGACAGCTGACATCATGACTCCAATCGCTTTCAATACATTCTTTTTCATAGCCTCTCCTTTCAAACATAGCTTTTGTTGATGCATTTATTTTAGCTTTTGGAGTTTTTGATTAGAATAGAATTACTTTACCATTTCTTAGATTTTTTTGACGAAAAAGAAAAAAGATATAAATATTTTCTTTTTCATAGAAAATTTTTTCTCTATCACTACTGTGACAGCCCTCTGCTTTCCCTCTGCACCTTTGCCCGAAAATCCTTTCTGCTGTAAACCTCCATCTTCTGGTAAATATGG
The DNA here is from genome assembly GCA_910585555.1 of uncultured Lachnospiraceae bacterium. Lineage (GTDB taxonomy): Bacteria > Bacillota > Clostridia > Lachnospirales > Lachnospiraceae > UBA3282. The sequence continues at coordinate 9,893 of CAJUFU010000028.1, read as the reverse complement.
GACACATGTTTCTTGACCGTAGTTTCCGCAATATAAAGCTCCTCGCCAATCTGCCTGTTGGTGTAGCCCCGATAAAGAAGCCATGCCACTTCCAATTCCCGCTCGGACAGATCGTATCCCTGTGAAACTTTCAGAAAACTTCCGTAAATTTCCTCATAACCTCTGGCTTCCTGCTCATATCCCTGTTCATCAGCCTTTTCTGCCGCATCCTGCTTCTCTTCTGCCGACATTGAAACATCCGTCTGCGCGTCCTGTCCTGCCTTCCCGGAATCTTTGATCTGGTCTGTCAAACGGATGTACAGCACCAATACCACTGCCAGTGCTGCTCCCAGAAGCAAGGTTCCAAGAGCTGCAATGACAGAATTTCTCATCTTTCCAACTGCACCCATCTGATATAGCAAAAGCAATGTCACAAGTACCACATAGCCGGCTCCCAAAAGCCAGCGGAGTGCCTGTTTTCCCATGCCTGTATTCCCTCCGTCTTTTTACTGCTGCGGTCTGTCATTATCTGTATCCGGTACTATTTGTACAGACTCTGCTTCCAAATCCGACTCCAAATCCATATAGTTAATAATCCGCCTCTTTACTTCAAGCTGCAAGGGTAAGAGTAACATTTCAAGAACCACCGTATAAAACAGCGTCAGAATGGATATGGCAATATTGGGTCCTAACAGAGAGGGATCGCTGATATTTACCATAATATACATAATGGAAACCATCATGGTTAGTATACCGGCATACCATATCTGCTTCTGAATCATTTCCAACACATCCTTGGTCCTTCTAAGCTCACTTAAGCGGCAGTCATAACGCTTCTTAAGCAATTGGAAAGCCCGCTTAAAATCCTTCCACATACCGCCCCGCATCAGAACCGGAACCACAAAGATTACCATGACCAATAAGGTAGGGAAATCAATAAACCAGCTAAGAGCAAAAGTCCTATCCCCGCCCGTATAGGTCATCAGTATCAAAAAAATCATTCCCCCGACAATACTTATTATTTCCATAATCATAGTGTAAATCCTCCTTCTCTGTCTTTGTTGTTTTTACCGTTTTACCGGCCGAAAGCGCCTTTGCCGCCTTCCTTTTACAAAACCTTACCATGGATACAATCCTAAAATCTATACTACTTTTGGTATAGTGGGTAGTATTTTCACAAGAAAGCCCGCCGTTTCATCAGAATGACTGGCCGGGCATAAGCAGACTCGAAATGCTTTGCATTTCTCGTTCGCGTTGCTCGTCATAAGGCTTCCGAAGTATGCCCTCATGCAAGCATGGTGCATACTTCACAATCCTTCTGACTCTGCTTATGCGCGCAAAAGGAACCGGCGTATACCGGTTCCCCCATTTAATACTTAGTCAAGAATTGTCTTGTTCTCTCTTCCTTCGGATGATCGATCACTTGTTTTGCCTCGCCCTGCTCCACGATCACGCCCTCATCCATGAAAATGATATGATCTGCCACATCCCTCGCGAAACTCATCTCATGGGTCACAATGATCATCGTGGTATGCTGATCAGCCAAACCTCTGATCACTTTCAGGACCTCCCCTGTAAGTTCCGGGTCCAGCGCGGAAGTGGGTTCATCAAAACACAGGATATCCGGCTGCAAAGCCAGGGCCCTGGCAATTGCCACCCTCTGCTGCTGCCCGCCTGAAAGCTGATGGGGATAATGCTCCATGCGCTCCGCAAGCCCCATCTGTTCTAAGAGGGCTTTGCCGTGCCGCTCAATTTCCTCCAGAATCTCTTTTTTCTTTTGTTTATAATCCGGCCGCTCCTTAGCCAGAAGTTTTTCTGACAAAGTGACATTCTCTAACGCCGTATATTGTGGAAACAAATTAAAGGACTGAAATACCATGCCGAAATGCAGGCGCTTTCTGCGCAAATCCTTTTCCTGCTCTTTTAGGGGCCTGTCTGCATCAAACAATGTCTGTCCCCGCACAATAATGGACCCTCTGTCCGGTACTTCCAGGAAATTCAGACACCGAAGCAGGGTCGTCTTTCCTGAGCCTGAAGAACCGATGATGGCCAGCGCACTGCCCTCTTCCATCTCGAAACTCACGTCACGCAGGACCTTGGTAGATTCGAAATGCTTCTCAATATTTTTCACTTCTAAAACTGCCATGGCTCCCTCCCCTACCTGAAATAATCCAGCTTGCGTTCGATATAATTAAACAACAGTGTCAAAATGCCTACAAACGCCAGATAGAACACTCCCGTATAGAAGAGCGGCCAGGTAATACCGCTGCTTTTCATAAAAGAATATCCGGCAAAGGTCAGTTCATAGGCCGCAATGATACGCGCCAAAGAAGTATCCTTAACTAACGTCATAACCTCGTTTGACATGGGCGGCACCACCCTTTTGATCATCTGCAGGAGGGTGACTTGAAAGAAAATCTGCGTCTTCGTCATGCCCAGCACTTCGCCTGCCTCCCGCTGTCCCACCGGCACGCCTTCAATACCGCCCCGAAAGATCACGGAAAAATAGCAGGCATAGTTAATGCTGAAAGCCACCACCGTAGCGGTAATCCGCCCCGACTCGCTTCCATTCCAGATATTATGTCCAAGCCACAATCCCGGCCCGTAGAAAATGATAATCAACTGCAGCATCAAGGGCGTGCCCCTGATTATCCACACCAGCGTCTGTATCAATCCCCGCAACGGTTTCAATCTGCTCATCGCGCCAAAGGACAAAATAAGTCCCAACGGCAGTGAAAAAAGCAAAGTGAATATAAAAATCTCAAAGCTGGTCAAAAGCCCGTCTAACAGCGATACTGTAACACTCCAAAACATGCTAACCTCCATGATTCTACTGCGCGCTATTTCTTAGGCACTACAATTACCTGGGCGTTATTGCAGTAAGGATTGGTGCACTCCATCGCCTCTTTGACCTCATTGGTCAATGTCATGCCGTTCCAAACCACATCAATATTTTTAGATTCCAGTTCCATACTCTTGTTATCCCAGTCAATGATCACAAACTGTGCTTCCACGCCCAGCTTATCCGCTACCATACGCGCCATATCCGCATCAAAGCCTATCCACTCTCCGGAGGCATCTTTATAATCCATAGGCTCAAACTCCGTGATACCTACAATAAGGGAGCCTTTCCCCTGAATATATGCCACATCACTGTCCGACGCGGAAGCGGTGAACTCTGCAGATTTCTGCTCCACCAATGCTTCCTGCACACCGTAAGTGGTTGCGGTCTCTTTCATAGAGCCGTCCGCATAGCTTTCTGCAAATACGGCGTTAATATAAGAAGCCAGGTCAGAGCCCTTACGGCATCCCACGCCATATTCTTCCGTTGTCAATTCATCCGTATGTACAAGATTCGGATAGCTGGTGCCTTCTCCAATCATAGCCCCTGCCATCAGAAGATCGATGATTGCCGCATCGGATGTGCCGGATGCTACCTCCATCAGCGCATCAGCCTGAGATGCCACGGAATTCGTCTTAAATCCTTTCTCCGCCGCAATCGCTTCCCCGGCGGAACCGGTCTCCACCGCATACACCAGGTCGGCTCCGCCTTCACTTGCCGCAACCGTCTCCTTTGCTCCGCCACAGCCTGTGAGTGCCGTACAGGCCATCGTTGAAACCATTACCATCATTGCAAGTTTCTTTTTCATAAGCTTCCTCCTCTAAAATCATCTCAAAGTTTTTTCACACACTTTTGTATTTTATCATAGTAGTACACTAAAGTAAATGTGTAAAATGAAAGATGTGAAAAAGAGTACCCGCTACAGGTACTCTCTCATATCCTTCACCAATGTTTCCTCCGCCTCAATGGCCTCCTTGGCAATCTTCTTTACCTTTTCATCTGCCGCCTGATATTGATGCAGATAGCGGTACAATGATTTGACCCCCATATTACAGCCGTCTGTAATCAGGTCTGCCACTACCCTGTCTGAATCCTCTCCTCCCAATTTCACATTGGTCTTCATCCAGGACATCACCTTGGCCATGGGTGCCGGCTCCTTGCCCTCATCATGATATTCACGAAGATAATCATGGGTCTTATCCCCCAGCCTGCAATGGGTGTCCTTGCTCTTCTTGAGCAGATTTTCCAGCGTACTGTCTTTCACATGCTCCATCACATCATCCAGAGAAGATATCCCCATTTTAATCCCTGCGTTACATTCCCGCAGAAGCTTTATTGTATCGTCTTCCATATGCGGCCTCCTTTTATTGATTTACTTCAAGTTGTAGTATTCCATAAATCAACAAAATTATCCCGAAAGAATCTTCCTGTCTGCATCACGCTTCACCCACAAGGTTCCTCCATGTGAAATACGCTGACGCTTACTCTTTTAGGGAATCCTTGCCGCGCCTCTTTGCTCCATCCGCCCTATAATTCTCTTTTGTTTATAAAAATAATAACCGCTCACCAAGGCCGCGCACATAACCCAGCTGATGGGATAGCAGGCCACAATCCGCCGAAGGGTTGACAAACCTTCCGATGCCGGAATCAGGCTCACCCAGATGATACGAAACACACAGACGCCCAGAACCGATATGATTGTAGTCACAAAAGTGTATCCCTGGGCCCTGAGAGACCCGGAAAAAATTTCAATAAACACAAACATCACAAAAGCCGGCGCTATGCTTCTCATCATGGTCATGCCGATTTCCACCACCTCGGCGTCCCCTGTGAAGATTCCCAAAAGGAAGCGCCCCGCCGTCATCAGCATTGCCGTCAGGCAGATGGCCGTGCCCACCGCCATACCCAGGCAGACTCGGGTTCCTTTCTTCACACGGTCCCACTTACCCGCACCGAAATTCTGTCCCACAAAGGTGGTAAGGGCGATGCCAAAAGAGGAATTGATCATCCAGAACACACTGTCTATCTTGCCATAGGCCGTCCACGCAGCCATGGTATTGACTCCCAGCAGATTGAGCGCAGCCTGTACGATCATATTAGAAATACTGTACATCGAAGCCTGCAGACCGGAAGGGAACCCAATCTGTAACATATTCTTCAAAACTTCCCCATGAATCCTGATCTTACGAACAGACAGCTCCATACAATCCACCTTGTGCATCAATGCCCAGGTAACCATCAATGCGCTGATCGCCTGTGACACCAAAGTAGCCACCGCCACCCCAAGAACACCCAGACTGCAATAAAGTACCAGAACCAAATCCAGCACAATATTGACAATACAGCAGACCACCAGATAATACAGCGGCCGCTTGGAATCCCCGATGGCACGCAGAATGGCTGCCCCCATATTATAAATAAACACAAAGACCAGACCGGAAAAATAAATCCTTATGTACAGCGTGGACATCTCCATCAGCTCTACCGGCGTATTCATCCACGCCAAAATAAGCGGCGCCAACACCACGCCCAGAACGCCAAGGCCCACACCGCCCAGAATGCCAAAAGCATAGGAAGTATGCAGGGCATCCTCCAATCTCTGCTTGTGAGATGCCCCATATGCCTGAGAGATGAGAACCGTTCCGCCAGCCGTAAGTCCGGTAAAAAATCCCACCACCATATTGATAATCTGCGCCGAGGAGCCGCCCACACTAGACAGCGCTTCCTTCCCGGCAAACTGCCCTACAATCACCGTATCTACTGTATTATAAAGCTGTTGAAAAAAGGTGCCTATCAAAATCGGAAAGAAGAAAATCAATAACTGCTTCCAGATCACACCCTCCAAGATTCCATTCTGCTTTTCCTTTGTCTCCATCATTTTACCCTTAACCTGTATTCTAATTGACAGTCATATGGCTCTCTCTCCACATGCTCTTTGTGATACATCTGTGCCTCCACGCACCCCATAGCCTGATAAAAAGCCTGTGTCTCCACCGCCGAATGGGCGGATATATAAAGCTTGTCCGCTCCCTGCTGCCCTGCCCAGACCGCCGCCTTCTCAAAAAGCCCTTTCCCAAGCCCACGTCCCCGCATATCTTCCGACACATGGATACTGGACAAATCCATATAACGCTGAGGGCCGCCAAATAAGGAAGCCTCCACCGAAGCAAAACCCTTAAGCACTCCCTGATCAAAGGCGCCGCACACGAAACCGCCTGTCAATACCGTATTCTTAAGACACCCCATCAGTGTCTGATAATCCTCCCTGCTCCAGTCATCCACAAAGGGGTCCTCCACGACCGCCCATGCATCATTGACCTTTCTTCTACACTTGGTCACAATCTGATGACGGATGAACTGTTCAAACAAATCCGGACAGATTTCTTGTTCCCCCAGCGGCCGATATCGAATCGTCCCTGCTATGTAGCTTTCTGTCTCCTCCATGACCTCTGTCAAAATCTGCAAATTCCGCCGCGTATCCTCCGGGATTTCCAGAGAATGATTGGCATTTTCAATGATCCGAAGGGGCAGACTATTTTCCCTGCACTTTGTACTAATCATCTTTGTTTCAGCCCAAGGGTCCCTGGTCCCGTGAAATACGATGCCCCTCTGGGACGTAAATGCATAGGTCCTCTCCAATGGCGTATAATATAGATTCCTGCATCTTATAGAACGTTCTTCGGCATAGGCACAGGCCACTGCCGTTCCAATACTTTTTGATACAAAAAGCACATCCTCGTACTGCTGCCAGACAACCTCCGCCAGGCGCTCTTTTGTCTGGGAAAGGGCTTTTTCAAAAGCTTCGTCAAGATTCTTGCTAAGCCCCTCATATGCTATCTTGATCGTTTCGTATTGATACTGTCTGGCTGTTTTTTCACTGTAATAAAGAAGCGGCTTATCGCAGTGATACCCGATGCCCGGAAAAAATACCGCTAACTTCATGATTTTTCTCCTATCTACTATTTAGTTCTGCCACTTGATCTGCTCTTCCTTGATCAGCGGATACCGCACCAAATTCCGGCTCTCCAGCGGCTCCTTAAACATATCCACCGCCGTAATCTGATGATTGTCGTAAGAAGTATAATAATAAATGCCCTGATCAGCATTACAGCAGGAAGTATAAATGGTTGTTTCATATTGGCCGTCTTTCAGCTCACAGCATCCCCGCTGCTGGTCCACAGCGCCCAGAATATGAAAGAACTGACTGACACTCTCTGCCTCCCCATCCCTGGAAACCGCGTTCATCCTGACAAACGCTGCTCTCACAAACCTGGACTGAGACGACAAATCCCCCGGCAGTCCTATAGCGCCCATTCCAAGACTGTATGGTTCCAGCTTGAGCCCCTGCGCAAAGGTATTCACCGGCGGCTTTGCCGATAAATGCATATAGTTATTTAAATGAAACATTTGCTGATCAAAAGGCGGGTTGTTGGTCAGGACCCCAACCGGATTGTCATATATTTTAATGCCTTCCTGCACGGATTCCACCACAATACATTTCTCTTTGTCAGCAATCATCCAATGTAACTGTGCTACAGGCAGAGCCGCATTGAATGATACATCCAGCAGATTCATTTTCTCCACAAGTGCCCGGGCTTCCTCCACCGCAGCGCACTGACATAGAATCCAGGGAATCAGTTCAAACTGCGCAATATTATCCTTTCCGTCCTTCCTCTTCCCATAGACCGCATTGCCCACAAAATTAAGCCCTGCCATCCCCAGGCCCTTTTCATTGACAGCGTCATAATAGAGCGGATAATCGCCCGCCACATGTGACATCCCGACTAACGCATAATGGGTATTACAGTCACCCGCCTCTATGAAGTGAAAGGGATAATTTCTGGGCGTTATGACCACTTCATCCCCATAGGAAAAGGCATTATCCAATGTCCGCCCAAAATAGAAATCCTTGGTCCTGTAAGTTGCCGCTGTGCACATGATGATTCCCTCTTTCTGACTAAAATTTGCTGCTTTTTAATTTTTCAATCAATGCCACGTCTGCTGGCAGCCACGCTACCTCAACTTCTGTATCTAATTCTTCCCTAATTTCTCTGATTAATGCTTCCTGGGGACGAAGTAACTACTCTATATAATTAAATTTAAGTCACATCTAAATATATTTTTTATTGTATCCTTAAACTCTACATATGGCAATTATAAATTTATTTCCCTTTCTCTGTTCATCATCGGGATTTTCCTTGCCTTTCATTGGTTTTTGACATATACTACATCTAACAGCAACCGTAACATGAGTATCAATTAATTATATCAACTAATAAAATATAATTTTGATTTAATATGTATCATTATCATACGAAAGAGGGTGGATGCCATACGGTTTAAGCATATTAAGACGGTTCAGCATAATATGGGTAATGGTATAACTGAACCAAAACTGGCAATAACTGATGATAACACCCCTGTTGTCGTAAAAACGTATAATGGACCAGAAGGATTGCTCGTATTATTTAATGAATATCTCTGTTACAGATTGGCAATATTGATTGACATTCCAATGTCAAAATCAGGAATATGTTTGCTAGATGAAGATACTACCGTTTATAATGGTTGTATTACTCCAAATCATTATGGATACGGTTTTTACTCTACATATCTGAACAAATCTGTTACTTTAATAGATACCATTATCTCACGTATTAAAAATAAGGAGATATTTAAGCAAATTCTTCTTTTTGACCACATAATATTTAATACCGATCGCAATCCCGGCAATTTACTGGTGCAGTACTACAAAAACAACATAAATCTACAAGTCATAGACCACTCTCATGTATTTGTCAATCAAGCTATCTGGGATGCAAATTGTCTGATGCGCGCAATGCAGGAAAAGATTATCTTAGCACTCGTGTTCTCGATGAAAATAGAATTCTTTATGGAATGTTCTTTCGAAACATGTCCATTCATAAAGAAGATTTTGATGAATTAAAACTCTTCTTTTGCAGTAAAATAACCGAAAAAGTATTACGAGGTATAATTTCTGATATTCCACCAGAATGGTCACCATCTTCCCGAGATATTGACGCTCTGATTGAATATCTACTCTATCGTATTGATCATATAGAAGATATATGTATTACGATTTCAAATTATATATCTGGATGAAAGGAGGTATATTATGTATCAGGTAGAATACTCTGCGCTAAAATATTATAATAATGTCATTTCGGAAGAATGTTTATATATCGGAATGCTTTTCCACAATCGGACAACTGGAAAACGTGATTTTAGATATATCTCCAACTTTAAACGTTTTCAATCTTTTGATGATGAAGCCGATGCAGACTTTGTCAAATTGTATCTGGCCGGTATCAAGCAACAGGTTGAAGAAAATATATTTAACTATAATAATCCGTTTTCAATATCTGAATTTACCAGAATATATGTAAATGAATTTCGCTTTTCAGATGTTACATCAATTGAAGTATCTGAAGATGAGAACTATGTTGACAATCTCACGAAAATGTATTTAAAATTTGATTTTAACAAGTCCAAAAGATTAAGTCAGTCTGAAGAGAGAAAATATATCCGAAAAATTTTATCATCAACAAATGCGACGTTTTCTGTTCCTAAAATAACTGGCATCTATAACGAAAATGTAAATTTTGACTACATTATTGGAGATGTGGCAATCAAATTATTTTCTTTCAAAGAAAAAAATGCGGCTAAACTCATTCCAACTGCAAAGCAGTGGGCTTTCTCTGCCGAAGAATTAAAAAACCGATATAAAATTGTATTTTTATACGATGATGATGGTGATACTCCCCCATTAAAGATTGTTTTAGAAATTTTAAAAAAACACGCGGCCGTTTATCAGCTACAGGATGGGCTTGATTATGTGTTGAGACAAATTTCATAAAATTAGAACCACCCTATCATGATGTTCTTTATTATGATAGGGTGAAAATTATGATAGGGTGAAATTCTACATTAATTATTTAGTTGTTTCAAACAAAATTTTAAATCTTTCGTCCTGCCGCTGTGCACATGATGATTCCTTCTTTCTGACTAAAATTTGCTGCTTTTTAATTTTTCAATCAATGCCACGTCTGCT
>CAJUFU010000027.1 GCA_910585555.1 uncultured Lachnospiraceae bacterium | reverse complement strand
GCCCATCCGGCAGGCTACTCTCACACTCCAAATGATATTTCTTCTTTTTCTTTCCATAGATTATAAAATTAGTATCTGTTATTCTTTCCTTGTCTGCTACATCCTGTTGGTCAATAAAATGCTCGTTGGGATGAAACTCTATTATTTCATTTCCTGTATAATCTTCCTCGAAAATCTCATTGATTATCGGAATGCTCATCTGTCTGCAGTCATTTAAAATTGTCCGAAATGCTCCGTCATATATATTCCCCATAAACAATCCTCCGTATTTCTTATTTACATCATATCATTATCATATTGTATACACAACTATATTTGAAATACAATTTGCATTTTTCATATATCATATGTTTATTTCATTCGATTTATCCTGAATTAACACATAATATGCGCTTTGCTCGACACCATATATCATATAGTAAAGTGCTTATTTTCTAAAAACCAACTCCATTCTACCTCTGCAGACTATCCTCAACACAAAGCGCCCTGTACCCCGCGTGTGTCAAGTTATTGTCACAAACTTTTTTCACTTTTTTTGAAGCAAAATCCTCGGAAGCCGCATAACTTCGTTGGGGTTATGGTAAATTAGTGTCAAGTGGGAAGAAAATGAAGGGTGAATTAATGTCAATTTGTTTTCAATGGAAAAGTGGTCGAATTCGACCACTTTACAATCATGCATTTATCTGAAGAGGAACAATATTCTGTAATGTAACAACATCCGCCAATAAGCCTTTCCCATATTATGCAATACCATATTTTTTAAAAATACTATTCAAATCCTCTCGGCTGATTTTTCCTGCCAGATAATACGCTTTAACACTGGCTTCTATCGCTTCAAAAACAGTATCAAACATAAACCAGTCACCTGTATTATAATATTCCTGTAATTCCATAAAATCGCGTTGTAGCCCATCTGGCAAATCATCTCTTAAAATTATTTGTTCATCCACATACATTATTTATCACCTCTCCTTTTACGGTTTCCCATAATCTAATGTACACAATCATTCTTTATACATTCAAACAGTACTTTTTCATACCTGTATTGAATAATTGATGTAAAAAATCTCTTCTGTATTTCTGACAAAATTGGTATCTCTTTTATCATTGCTTGTATCTTATCCATATTATTGCCTATTTGGGGTGTCAATCTATAAACAGCCTCTAAACATTCCGGATAATCCCTGCTTTCAATTATATGATATGGATTTACCCGTTTCCTATGTAATTCAAAGATACACCTGCGTGCTTTATACGCCTCTGCTTCCATTTTATTAGCATCATTCATTACGATTCCCATCTTTTCATCATCCCATTTGCTATTTAAACAATTGCCATTATCATAAACAGGCGCAATCTCCTTCGAACCATCCTTTCTCAAAATGATTCCCCAATTGCTATTATTACGATCTGTATTGCCAATCAGTGCATCTATTATAAACATATTCCAAAAATGCTCTCTTACTCCCGGAACATTTTGCAAAAACGGATGCTCCTGTATCGTCATCATAATTTCATACAAGTCTACGCCTACACCATTTGTCTCATTGCCATTTGAATCTAAAAAATGTGGTTCAAAAGTAACTTTTATTTTATCAAACTCATAGAGTTTATCTCCATCTTGTAAAAAATCTTCGCAGGCAACTACAATTTTATTATTTCTGGTTCCTAAAATTGTATTGTGAACAGGCAAGCCAACTATCTCGTATATCTTTGAACCAATATATTCACAGACAGGACTATTCGAATAACTCAGATTAATATTTTTCATCTGCTGTTCTTTTAAATTTCCCGGAAATTTTAAAAGATAGTCTTTACCTTCATAAGTAATTCCCATTTTTCGACCGGCTGTTCCACCATACATTCTTTGATTCTGCTGAAAGTTATCAAAGCTTATTAATTCCAAAATATCACCTCATCTCTATTCTTTTCAATATCTATACAATTTTCTTTTTGAAATTTTTCATCAATTACTTTTTTAACATCTTCATCTATCAACAAATATTTTAAATCATCTATTTTTAGAATAGCTAACTATTATGGCCTTAAATAACATTGATTATACTCTCTGGTAAAAGTTACCGTATCTCCTCCAAAAACTCTTTCCTGGCATAAAATTGCGGGCTAAACCCTATTTTCACAACATCAAATGCATTCTCTGAAACGGGAATTGCTATTTTAGGAAAAAAAACAGTTTTCAGTATCTGCCCATCATGAATCTTATATCCATTAGCAAAAATTTCTAATTGCTGAATTCCTACTTTAAGTCTTACTTCCTTTTCCGTTGTCCAATCCTTATCATATGATTCTTCTCCAAACCTTCTACACATTCCATGTGTAGCTTAAATAATTCCTCCTATTTCCGGTGTCAAAGTTCGCACTTGAATTCCATTTTCGCCTAAATATCCTATCCCCGATATATTTTTGAAAAGTTCATCATCATATTTAATTTGATAGAAATCAAATGAATTAATATAAAATGGATTTATAATCCTTCCCTTTTTCTGTTCCGTAATTTTCATTCTAAGCGCTTCATTATCATTTTTCATAATAGTCATAAATTCATCATTACACTTTGAATTATCGCTACACATAAACATTGCTTTTCTAAGAAACCAATTGTTTTTATGCCAACTCTTTGCTTTTGTGGATAAACTGAAGGTTTTCCGCTATATTATCTCCATAAATCACAGTTCCTTCAAGTGATTTTGTAGCTTCCCATACCTCTTCTAATTCTTTTTGATTATTCATCAAACACACCTCAATTTTTAACATCATTAAACAGTTTTTATTGTAAACCAATATCTTATCACTGCTATTTCATCTGTAAATAAAATTTTCTATTACACTAACCCAAAAATGTTTCTCACCAACAACTTCTCTTTAATGTTTTTAATTCTATCACAAATCTATGTCTACGAGTACAATAATATCTTCTATTATTTCCTGCGGTAAACTCCATAAAATTAACCAACACATAATAAGCACTTTATTCGACACCATACCTCACAAGATAAAGTGCTTATTCCCTAAAACCAACTCCATTCTACCCTGGCAGACTACTTTCAACACACAACGCCCCATACCCCACCCGCGCATTCGGATACTCCCTCTCCCCCCGAATCGCCTTCGCACCCTTGCGCAGATACGCCTTCACCTTCTCCCCATACAGATAAGGGTCATTTCCTTCCACAATCCCCCACTGCATCAGCACCGCCGCCGCACCGGTCACGAAAGGCGTGGCAAAAGACGTGCCCGTGACAGGGCTGTACCCGCCGTCCCGGTTCGGCGCGAGAATCCCAACGCCGGGCGCTGCCAAATCAGGTTTCACATAGGTATCGGAAGTGCGGCTGTTAACCTGTTCCTGATAAAGATACCCTCTTCCGGAAAAATCCGCATAGGACTCATACCCCGGGTCATACGCCCCCACAGTGACTACTTTCACTGCCGTGGAAGGTATGGTCAGGGTCACATCCGGCGTCGGTCTGACAAAACGGGTGTTAGCACTGCGTACCGTGCCGGAGGGCAGATAGAAGGTGAAATTTCCCGTGATGGTACGCAGGGGCCTTAACTGAAAAGTCCACACACCCTGGTCCAGATATCTGTTCCCATTCGCCGGTAGCAGATCGAAATATATCTCCTGGCTTGTCATGTAGGGTGCCGGTTCCCCATTGTAGAGCAGGACCTGTGTCTTCTGCAGACGGTAAATCTGTTTACCGGGCCGGTCAGTATCTACCTGAAAGGATTCTCCGGAAGGCGACACCAGTGTTACCAGGTATCGGTCCACATACTCTTTCCAGAGCTGGACATTTAGGCCGGTTTCATAGACTCCTACGACCAGTTCCACCCTGGTTATATTGTCATTGACAGTACTGTCAATTATATTGACTATATTAGTCAATTCATCTGTGGCTCGTCCCGTAATCTTTACACTGCCGCCCACATGTCCCCCGGATGCCCCTTCGTTCCCACTTCCCACACAGATAACGCTCCTGCCTATCTCGGAAATATTATCTAAGAAACGCTCCACCAGGGAAGTCCCATTATGGGCGCCGTAAGTATTTCCAAAGCTGAGGTTCACTGCCAAAGGCATCTGCAGTTCCACCGATTTATTAACTGCATAAGTCAACGCCCGCATCAGTTCTGTTGTTCTTGGAAAGGAATCGGGTCTGGAACTTCCCAGTCTTACGATCAAAAGCTCGCTCTCTCTGGCGATTCCGGCATAGGCCATTCCGGCTCTGCCGCCGTTTCCGGCTGCAATACCGGCCACCGCTGTTCCATGTCCGGTAGTATCTATGCTGGGTACAATCTGCTGTGCCGCCTGTATACTTCCGGTCTCCAATGCTGCATTGATTTGGGCCTCGTTAAATTCCTGTCCCAGCACCTGATCCCAGAGGAAGCGTATCCTGGTTGTGCCATCCGGTCGGCGAAAAGCTTCGTTCCAATAGCTGATACCGGAATCTATGACTGCCACCAGCACCCCCTTCCCGGTAAGTCTCTGGGATATCATGCTGCCCGGCGCAAAGCAGGCCGCCGAATTTCCCAGAAGATCGGCGAAGAAAAGTCTTTTGGGCTTCTCCACATATTCAATCTGCTCCGTCACCGCCAGAATATCCATGGCAGACTCTGGCACTGTCAGAATGGCGTAACCGGCAATCAATTCCTCCACCACAATGCCCACTTCTGTCAGCTTTTGCAGGCTGTCATGGTATTTTACAATCACCTCCCAGGTATTTTCCTGTGCATCGTATCCCACATTCAGTTCCAATGACCGCTCCCGTTCTGCAAAAGATGTATCTAATGCCAGGTTTAACAGATTTTCGTTTTTTTGCGAATCCATTCTGCTCCACTTCCGCACCGCATATCTTAGCTTCTCCCATGCAGCACGGCAAACCGTCATGACTGTATGGGCACTTGCTTTTCCATTTTCACGCTACTATAATTCTATTAATATCATCATATGCAGGTTATCTTCCGCCGGCATCTTCTCTTATCCAAAGCACTATATCTCAATAATACAAGCAAATTTGCGATATAGGCCCCTATCTTGTATTCCATTCTCTCTTTGACTTAAACCTTTAAATATGCTAATATAGTTTCAAAAATGAGAAATATTTGCGAATGAGGAAACTTTATGGATACTACAGATAATATGTTTTTAGAAACCGGCTTCCCTTCATCTCGGGAAGACAGTGTGATTGAAACTTATGAAAATCTCTATGAAAAAAAGAATTATGGTTCCTTGGATTACCCTGTCAGCGCCTATTTTCTGGATTTACGCAATTCCTATATGAACTGGATTCGCTGGCATTGGCATGAGGAAATGGAAGTTTTGCTGATTCAGGAAGGAACGGCGGAAATTTTCACGGACGATACCTCTTACGTCATCCAACCCGGTCAGGGCGTCATCATCAATCAGAATGTCATGCACTGCATCCACTCCCTGAATGAGCAAAACTGTACTTTTTATGCGATTGCCTTTCAACCCGAATTTCTATTTGGGCAAAAACCCAGCTATCTGCAGACGCAATATCTGCTGCCGGTGCAGGATTATCACTTTTTTAAGCTGTTTATGCTGGACGATAAGAATCCCTGGCACAAGCGCATGTTGTCCTCCTTAAATGACGCGATTTCTGTTAACATGACGCAGACCTTCGGCTATGAAATCGCCGCCAAGGGATGTCTGTGCCATTTCTGGTCAGAGTTAATCAGTCGTCTCCCGCAGCCTAAGAAACAGACATCCACCCATGCCTCTCTGGATGAACAGCGGGTGAAGCAGGCTATGCTGTATATCAGAACGCACTATGCGGAACCGGTATCCCTGGAAGATATCGCTGACAGTGTACATCTTAGCAAGAGCGAATGCTGCAGATGTTTTGCCAGGACACTGCAGATGACGCCTTTTGAATATCTGATGAAATACCGTATTTTTGAAGCCACCAAAAAATTGATGGCCCCTGCTGCGGAACCGCTCTCCATCGCGGCTCTCGCGCTCTCTGTTGGATTTAATAATACCAGCTACTTTAATAAGCTTTTTAAAAAATTTCTCGGCTGCACGCCCACATACTACAGAACCCACAAAGTGTTATCCAAAGACGGAGATTTTGTCAATTGTTTCGACAACCTGAATCATCTGCTGTAAAAAACGGAAAGTGCCCTGATCAGGTACGCCAAATCTTTTGCTCCCGCCGTCTCCAAAGCAGAGTGCATGGCAAGCTGGGGCAGGCCGATATCTACCGTAGGCATGGACACCTGGGCCATCAGAATATTGCCAAGGGTGCTTCCCCCTGCGATGTCCGAGCGGTTTGCGTAAGTCTGATATGGCACACCGGCTTCCCGGCATATGTCTTTCATCACCGCTGCCGAATAGGCATCTGTGGCATATCGCTGGGAACCATGATACTTGATGACAATACCTTCATTGAGCCAGGATTTATTGACCGAATCGGTCTTCTCCGGATGGTTGGGGTGCACAGCGTGGGCATTGTCGGCGGAAATCAGGAAACTTTCCGCCAGCATACACTGATACGTTTCTTCTGTAAGCTGCAATCCACTGCGGATACGGGAAAGTACGTCTCGTAAGAAAGTGGAATCCGCCCCCTGTTTGGTGCCGCTCCCCACCTCCTCATTATCAAATACCGCCAGCATCGAGATATAGCTTTCCGGCTCCTCCTGCATAAGGGCCTTCATTCCTCCGTAAACACATTCTAGGTCATCCAGCCTGGGACCGCAGATATATTCCTCTGCCAAGCCAAGGCGGCTGCATCTATCCTTGTTATACAGGAAAATATCCTGTCCCAGAATTTCTTCCGCCTGCACGCCGGCTTCCTTTGCCAGCAGAGCAAGGTAACCGCCCCGGCCGTCTGCGCTGCCCACTAGCGGCGGCATATCTGTTTGCGGATTGTATTCGATTCCTTTATTCATATCCCGGTTCATGTGTATGGCCACATTAGGAATCACCGCCACGCTGCGATCAATATTGACTAATTTAGTCATCATTCTATCCGGCCCTTTTACTACCACACGTCCAGCTGCCGACAGAGGACGGTCTAGCCAGGTGGAAAGAATCATGCCGCCGTATTTCTCCACATTCCATTTCAGGTAATGCTCCTCTACCGAAAGTTCCGGCAGCTCTTTTAATTTAAAACAAGGCGAATCACTGTGGGCCGCCACAATATGAAAGCCTTTCTGTTCCTTTTTGGGTATGGAAAAGGCAATAACGGCAGAATCGTTTCGGTCAACAAAATACTTTTTGCCGCTCTCAATCTGCCACGGCTTCGTTTCGTAAAGTCTCTGAAATCCTGCTTCCTCCAACGCTTGGCCAACATTTGCCGCCGCATGAAAACTGGTGGGACTGCTGTCAATAAATGCAAACAGTCCTTCTATATAAGAATCCATTGTCTGATTATTTATATTACTCATTTCTGCCTCCCTTTTTGCACCGCTTTCTGTCACACCAGATCATCCTCTTTTACAAGCCGTAATCTTTATCTTTTCTCCACTTTTCATAAAAAAGCAGGTGCCGCCGTAAACGCCCGCTTCATACAGTTTCCCCACAATCTCTAACATTCGCTGGTTGAGTCTGTGATACACAACGGGCTTTTCCCATATTATCCCGTGGATATATTCCCGCTGTCTGTTATTGAGGCTGCTTAAGTCTGTCTCTTTGACAACATCCCTTTCTTCACTGGCAGAAAAACCATTCCGGTCAATCTTTGAGAATCCAAAGGTGCAGGAAATATAACTGAAAGTCTCACCGTTCTGTCTGCACTTTCTATATAACAATTCTGTCAGTTTTCCATCCCGTCTGTCATCATACACAGACTCTCTCCAAAAAATCTCCCGTTTATTCAATCCCTTTTCATTCTGCGACATCTTTGTCGAATCCGGCATACTCGTCGTTTCAAATTGACCATTACAGTCACTAACTATTCTGCGCAGTGTCCGTCTTCCATAAGCATCCTGTTCCTGTACAAACTCTTCTTTCTTATCAAACAGGGCCGCAGAGGGTTCTTCCCGCAACAGTACCCGGCTTTCATATAGGTATTCCATCATCATTTGCTGTACCTTGGTACGAGGTGCCGGATAAGAAAGCCTCTCTACAATCTGGTCTAAGGTATAGCCAAGGTCTGTCAGGTGTCTGATGGATCCGCCGCAGGCAGCATCTGTGGCAAAGTTCGATAATGCCGTTTGAAAATAATTGGGCCTGTCCATACGACTGCAAATCCTCTCTCACATCTATTTTAGAAAATATAACTTTCCAGATCGTCCGGCACACAGAGATTCCCCCGATAATACTGTCTGCCCTCGGCCTCATACAGTTCCTTTCTCCGCTCCATGTGGGTATCCTCCGTATGATACAGAATCAAGTTGGGAATCTCCAGTTCCTGGGCCCGCTCACAGGCCTCTTTTACTGTGCTGTGGTGCTTTTCATAGGGGTCAAAAACATCTGCCTCTCCATCCAGACAGAAAGCCTCCAGCATCAGCCATTCGCTCCCCTTTACGTATTGACTATTCTGGTCATTATATGGTTCGTCCCCACAGCAGGTAAGCCGTTTTCCCTCCCCATACTCTATGGTGAAGCCATACTGCTTATCCTTAGTGGATAAAATATCAAAAAAAGTCGCTTCATGTCCCAGAATCTGTCTATTTTCCCCGTCTTGTACCACCCGAAAGTTAATCCTGCTGCCGATATGCTTTTTAATCTTATCCTGCAGCAAAGTATCCGCCATATCCTGTAAAATAGGAATAACCTGGTCATGTCCAAAGATCTCCACACAGCCCTCATACTCTCCCCTGTTGATTCCCTGGCCAATCTTGCGGATAACCCACAGGACTCCCATAATATGATCGATATGCTTGTGGGTGATAAAAATATGGTGAATGGACTTCCAGTCAATCCCTGCCTTTGCCAGCTGTACCAAAATGCCGTTTCCGCCGCCGCCATCAATCAGAAAGCCTTCGTCCTTCTCCTCCAAGATAAAACAAGTATTATAGCACGCAGTGACCATAGCCATCCCCGTGCCAAGCATCGTTAGTTTCATAAGCATCTCCCATTTCGACCCAAATAGTCAACTGTACCGTTTTAGACTGCTGTCAGATATTCTTCTTACAAATATCCTGGAGACAGCACCTGTCGCAGTAGGGTGTGGTTCTGGCTGTACAGACTTCTCTGCCGTGATAGACCAGCCTGTGACAAAAATCGCTGCCCTCTTCCGGCGGCACGATCTTCCACAGTGCCATTTCCACCTTCTTCGGTTCCTTGATATTGTCCACCAGGCCAATCCGGTTGCACAGCCTGATGCAATGTGTATCCGTGACAATGGCGGGTTTGCCGAACACATCCCCCATGATCAGATTGGCACTCTTCCTGCCCACACCAGGCAGTTTCAACAGCGCGTCGAAATCATCCGGCACCTTGCCGCCGTACACCTCCTGCAGCTGTTTCATACAGGCGCTGATATCCCGCGCCTTGCTCTTTCCCAGGCCGCAGGGATGCACAATCTCTTCTATCTCCTCCACCGGAGCCGCCGCCAGGGCATCTACATCCGGAAACTTCGCATACAGCTTCTCCACCACCACATTCACTCTGGCATCGGTACACTGCGCCGCCAGTCTCACGCTGACCAGCAACTTCCACGCCTCATTATAATCCAGAGTACATCCCGCATCAGGATACGCCTCCTTCAGTCTCTCGATCACGGCCAGAGCCAGTTCCTTTTTTCTCATAGTATCTTTATCTTCCTCTTCTATATTCGATGAACGAAAGGGCACTGTTACCTAACTTCACCGTTTTTCTTCCATCTATAATCCGCACGCACAAAAGGTTCCTGCACACAATCCTTGGTCAGGATACCATACAAATCAGGCCGCCTGTAGGCGTTGCCGTGCACTTCCCGGCTGCGGTATTCCCGTATCTCGTCCATGGGAAAGTCAGCCAGATAAATACCTTCCTTCTCCCCCGCATCGAGTAACATCGTATCCCTCGATGCAGGCAGTTCCGGTTTATAGGCAATCCCGTCAAAAGCGGTAGAATGACCGTTACAGTCAGGATGACCTGCCGGATAATTGACTGTGGCAATCCCCAGCATATTTTCATAAGCCCTGGCCCGCAGCTGAGAAATGCGATTTATTTCCATGGGACAAGCATTCGGCGTCAGAATCAATTCCGCTCCCTTTAGCATAAGTATCCGTGCGCTTTCCGGAAACTCCCTGTCGTAACAGATCATAGCCCCCGTTTTCACTATGCCCTTAGCCGTATCCAAATCCGCCACATGAAACCCGTTTCCCGGTGTCAGTCTGCACTCCTCCCCGAAATCACAGGTATGTACCTTCGCATAGGTCAATACGTTATGACCATATCGGTCAATTAGAACCATTGTGTTTCTGGGAAGCGGTTCCCAGCTTTCCAGAAAGGTGAGAGCCACCGCCATGTCCAGTTCTTTGGCAAGCGCCTGATATGCCCTCACAAAACCGCTTTCTGCAGAGACTGCTGTTTTCTTTAGTTCCTCTATATCCTCCGGAATCTGATACCCTACGCTCCACATTTCCGGAAAGAGAGCAATATCCGCCCCCATCTCTTTTGCCTGTCTGCAGGCAGTCAATCCCTTCTGCAGATTTTCCTCGATTGACTCACCTGGTTTCAACTGTAGCAATGCTACCTTAAGACTATCCATATGCTCTCTACACCACCTCAATCTGACACATCTTCATAGCTTCCAAAGCGTTAAGATGACTCTGTGGTGTTACCCCGGCACAGCAGTCTGCTTTGACTTTGATAGTCAATTCTGGTAAAAAGGCTTTGATGACCATCGCATTCGATATAACACATATATCCGTACAAAGCCCAATCAATGTAACACTCTCCAGCCCTTCCATCTCTTTCAAGTACTGTGCCAGTTCCACAGACCCAAACGTCAATTTATCAAAAATCCTCGTGTCATCATCCTGCAGCTTCCTTAAATCTGCCTGTATCTGCCAGCCTTCTGTTCCCTTGATACAATGTGTCACCGGAAGTTTGGCTCCTTCCTGGGTATTTAAGAAATCTTCAAAGTGTGTATCCCTGGTATACACAACCTGCCCGTCAAATTCCCTGATCTGCTCTGCCACCTTCTCCACAATGGCCTCCGCTTCCTGTGTTCCCAGCGTACCGTCAATAAAATCATTCTGCATATCAATCACTGCTAAAACATGCTTTACCATTTGCCTTTCCTCCCCTTTCAGCACTTTTCATGTTCTCCTGTCTTCTATTCCGGATGCACCGTCTGCTGCCTGCACAGATAACACCCCTCTTCATGGGAATAAATCACCCCAACGGCCTGCAGATAGGCATAGATAATCGTGGTTCCCACAAACTTCATGCCCCTTTTTATCAAATCTTTGGAGATCGCATCCGAGAGCGGTGAACTCACCTTGTCATTCTCATACACCACTTTTCCGTCGGTATAGCCCCACAGATAGTTGGCAAAGCTGCCATATTCCGCCGCAATTTCCCTGAAAATACGGGCATTGTTTACTGCCGCCTTAATTTTCAGTCGATTGCGGATGATGCCTTCATCCTGCCGCAGCGTTTCCATTTTATGCGCATCATAAGCGCATACCGTCTCCAAATCAAATCCGTCAAAAGCCCGTCTGAACGCCTCTTTCTTGTTCAGCACACATTCCCAGGACAATCCTGCCTGAAAAGATTCTAAAATCAGCATTTCAAACAGAATCTTATCATCATATACAGGCACGCCCCACTCTTCATCATGATATTGTATGTACCGTGGATTTTTGGGATTCGCCCAGCTGCAGCGCTTTTTATGATCCGGATACTGTATGTTCTCTGACATTCTCCTGCCTCCTGTCATTTCCTTGCAGAATCTCAGACACAAGCGAACGAGCTGTGGCATAAGCAAACTGCATGTCTTTAGCCGCCAGCTCGTTTCCATCTAAAATTTCAATTTAGAGAGCAAATCCCCCAGACTCGTGGAGACGGATTCACTGGACACATATTCTTTTACTTCCTCGGCAGTTTCCGTATCCACCATCTCCTCCTCCAAAGCCTTCATACTCAGACTTACCTTATTGTTATTGGTATTTAAAATCTTTACCTTAACTTTCTGTCCCTCTTTTAAGACTTCATGGGGCGTGGCAATCCGCTTCTGACAAATCTGGGAAATATGAACCAAACCGCTGATTCCATTTCCAAGGCTGATAAAAGCACCATAGGGCATCAGGCGCTCCACCACACCCTCCATCACCGTTCCCGGTATCATCATGGAGATTCTGTGATTCCGCTCATCCGCCTCCTTTTCCCTGGCAACCGCCTTGCCGGAAAGCACCAGTTTCGTCTTATCGCGGTCAACCGTGATCACTTTGACCTCAATCTCCCTGCCCACCCAGGCATCCGTATCTTCCACATAATCGCTGGCAATCTGAGATGCCGGAATAAAAGCGCGGATACCTTCCAGATAGGCTGTCACACCGCTTGGCACGCTTTCTTTGATACGTACCTTCACTGTCTGTTCTTCCTCCAAAAGCGTCTGCAGCTTGTC
This sequence comes from uncultured Lachnospiraceae bacterium, assembly GCA_910585555.1. Lineage (GTDB taxonomy): Bacteria > Bacillota > Clostridia > Lachnospirales > Lachnospiraceae > UBA3282. The sequence goes on along the minus strand of CAJUFU010000027.1, from coordinate 26,328 downwards.
CCAGGCCAATACATCGTTGGCTTCCTTTTTGGAAAGCTCAATATTGCCTTCCCCATCATCCATCCGAATGACAGTGGCTTCTATCTCATCACCAACGGCAATCTTTCCCGCCGCAAGAAAATCCGGATCGTTACTTAGATTCTCTGCTTTGATAATTCCCTGGGTATAATATTTTAAGTCCAGAATGACTTCTTCCTCGTTCACATCAATAACCGTACCCTTGATAATATCTCCCTCGGCTATCTTGCGAAAAGATGCCTCTAATTCCCGTTCATAATCTTTCATGGATTCCATGCTGTAAATACTCCTTTCAGTATTCGTTCTTCTTGATTGTAACTGCACTGCCCTTTTTACACAATACTTTTTCAGAAAGTTTTAAAAACAGGGCACATCATTTCTGACATGCCCTTGTATTACAAACGTTTTCACTTTTCAAGCTGCTTAGCCTTTTTCTTCTTTGCAAAAAAATCGTCAATCATCTTCTTAATATCCTTCTCCGGCAATGTCTTTAACAGATACCCTTCCGGTTTCAGTGCCATAACCTTTTTGACACTGTCCATATCCCCTCTTCCAGTGAGAAAGATAACCGGAATATCAGCGATCTCTTTGTCAGAACGAATCATCTCAAGAGTCTGCCTTCCATCACAGACAGGCATCTCGTAATCCAGCAGAATCAAATCCGGTCTATTCACTGTGATACTCTTAATGGCTGACACACTGGAACTGCTTTCCAACATATCATAATCTTTTCCCAACAGATTCAAAATGTTCTGGCGCATAAAATCAGAATCGTCCACTACAAGAATCTTTTTCTTTCTCTTTTCACCGCTTAAATACTTCTTGATCTCGCTCATCGCATTGTTCGCATCCAAAGAAGACACAATCTTTCCCCGGAGGCTATCCGTTGTCGTCACACAGAAAACAAAGTACCCCTCACCCATATCGAACAGCAGACTACAGGAAGGATGCGCTCTCTCAAAAGCATTCACCACCTGTTCATAAGTCAACAGACTTTCGCTCTCCAACTCGCACAAATCTACAATCGGGAAACACTCCCGCAGCTTTTCCAAAAGCTGTCTGGACATATAGCGGGTGATATTAACCACCATATCATCTACCTTAAGATATTGTGTATTGAGTATATCTCCGACAACTTTCAAGAGCATCCGCTCTTCATAGCCTAACAGGATTTCCCACTTTTCCTTTCCTTTCCCACGATAAACAAATCTGCAGAAAATCGCTTTACCAAAATCTTCCGCTTCATATTGCTCGCTGACAACTTTAGCCTTTAACTGCAGCACCTCTAAAGACAGCTGAATAATCGTCTGCTTCAGGGCATCCAATTCCTCTTCATGGGGAATGTCAACCCACTTGGTCACCCTCTTACCGGCAATCGCCTGATCTTCAGTCTGGGTATGCGCAACCATCCACCCAATGCAGACACCCAGAAAATGACGTATAGATTCCTGGGAATAATTTGTCTCTTCCAATTCTTTCTCAAGCGCCGGCAGTATATTGTTCTGGAAATTATCATGCAGACGTTTATGTACATCCAAATCGCCATAGTCAATGGAACGCATATACTCTTCTTCATGGGCAAAATGCTCAATCGCGTGATTCTTCATATATTTAACGCCTTCTCTGCAAACCCACTCGCTCTTCTTCTCATTCTCACTGAGTTTCAGCAGTCTGTCCATAGTCGAAAAAAGCTGCTTATGCTCTTTGTCAATGAAATCCATACCAATCTCATATCTCTTATTCCACACTATATTTTTCACGTCATTCCTCCTTTGCTGTGGTATTCTATCCGTCTCCACCGCTTCGTTAATTATCTGCATGGGTACTTTTCCCAACTGTATCTAATTGTACACAATTGGATTGATTATGTAAATATTCAAACGAAATTTACTGTCTAATATTTTTTCACATTATTTCATTTTCGTACTTTTCTAACTTAAAAATCGATTCATTTCTAAATGAATCGATTTTTAGTATTATTTGCTTTCATTTACCGCTTCTACTTTAAAAACCACAGGACGAATTCCATCCGTACAACAGACGATGGTTTGGTGGTCCTTTCGGTTCCAAGGCGTAAAAGTTGAACCTGTCGATATGGCGCTGACACTCTGGTAGATATCAATCCACGCCCAGGGACAAAAGCCCTCCGGCATTTTGGCGTTTCCCTCATAAAGAAAAGTATCACCTACGTTCATTAATGCGCAGGCGCCTGTCTGTGCCCCCTCTGTCAGATATTCTTCCGCAAGGTCTTCATAAAATTCTTTCTTGAGTACCGTTATTTTTACCTTTCCCATTTTTCCTTCCCTTCCGAAGCATCACAAATTCCGACTGAACTTGTTCAGTCAGTTGAACTAAATTGCTCATCAGAGAATTTATTCAACCTTATCACCTAAATTTAACGCAATCAAGCAGTTTTCAGCTTTCTCCCATCTTGGACAGCTTAGCTGCTCCGGCGTGCCACCTTCTTCATTTTTACATATTCTTTACCGCTTCTTCAAACTCCTGCTCCGTCTCCACAAAATGATATGGCTCATACTCGCCATACGCAGACGGGCGGCTGATTGTCACAAGCTGTATCGTTTCATAGCCCACAGCCTCCATCAGCTTTTCCTTAAAATCTGCCAAATGCTGACCATGCGCTGTCTGTAACGCAAGGCATCCTGCATCATTAAACTTTTTCGCAATCAGATAGCACATTTTTAAGCACCTCCCTAAATTCATCCTCATTTCTGATTCTGGCAGCTTCATATGCCTGACGTAACAAGCTTCCTACATGGTTATCATAGTTTCTTTTATATACATACTTATGAAGCCAGTTATTCAGTTGCCTGTCATAAAAAGTATTATACTGGATTTCTATCGGATAGTGAAAACTGCTCCTCTGAAAATACACATGAACTCCCCGATAGCCGTCATCTTTTGCCTTACCGCTAGTCATATCCGCTACACGTATCTTATCTAACGCGGCTATGTCCCGTATTTCCTGATAGCTGTCGCAAAGAGTCCGAAATCCCAACATATCATTAAATACCTTTGCTGCCTGATGGTCCGGATAGTATCTGTCATATTTCATCATTGCCGACTGAATGCTTTTTATGCGGTAATCTATGATTACCCCATGAAGCAGCTCACAGGTATCATACCATCTATTTACTGACACTAATTCTTCAAACAATGCTTCCCTGTCAAAATAGTGAAGATTTTTCTTCAGCCTTATTCCCAGTCCTGATTGATAGGATAAGTCTCCCAGTAATTCTAATGACAATCCATCTTTTTTCAAAATATCTTCCAAGCAATCACCTCAAGCATATATTACCATACTGTATCAACATCCGCCACCCCATCATTATATATAGTAAACTCATAAAATAACTTAGGACTGATATAATAATTATCGCTAAATGTATTGTCTCTGCGCTGGCTGTACAGGTGTCTACAAATTTTTTGACCGGGCAAAAACCGACCGGGGAGGCGGCGAAATTATCTATAAACTCCAAAAACAAAAACCGGCTCATTTTTCTGCCAAATGAACCGATTTTTACTCAAAATCACTGGAGCTCATACACTCTGTAAAGCCCCATAATCCGTATAAAAATAAAACTTTTGCGCCTGCTGATTTAAGATGCACACCTTTGCGAGCCTTACTCTTGCCAATCAGGCAAAGCACAATTTTCTCCCATCTTGGACAGCTTAGCTACTCTGCCGTACCAGCCAGGCATTTCAGTTCTCCCCCATCTTAGACAGCTTGGCTGCCTGGTCGGCGGCTATGCAGGCGTCTATAATCTCCTGGATATCGCCGTTCAATATCTTTTCCAGTTTATAAAGTGTCAAGTTAATTCTGTGGTCTGTGACACGTCCCTGGGGAAAATTGTACGTCCTGATCTTCTCGGACCGGTCTCCGGTGCCGATCTGGCTTCTGCGCATCTCCGCCTCCGCATCATGACGCTGCTGCTGTTCGATATCATACAGCTTCGCCCTAAGGAGCGCAAAGGCCTTGGCCTTATTCTGAATCTGGGACTTCTCCGTCTGGCTGTAAACCACGATGCCTGTGGGATAATGGGTCAAACGTACCGCAGAGTCCGTGGTGTTGACGCACTGTCCGCCGTTCCCCGAAGCTCTCATAACATCAATCCGCACATCCTTATCCTCTATGACAATATCGATGTCCTCGTCCACCTCCGGCATTACCGCCACACTGATGGTAGAGGTGTGGATTCTGCCGCCGGACTCTGTCTCCGGCACACGCTGTACGCGGTGTACGCCGCTCTCATACTTTAAGACGGAATAGGCTCCCTGGCCGGTCACCATAAAGGTTACGCTCTTCATGCCGCCAATGCCAATCTCCTCCACTTCCATGGTCTCCACTTTCCATCGCCGGCCCTCCGCATAGTGTACATACATACGGTAAATCTCTGCCGCAAACAGCGCCGCCTCGTCGCCACCGGCGCCGGCCCGAATCTCCACGATCACGTTTTTATCATCATTAGGGTCCTTCGGCAGAAGCAGTATTTTCAGAGTATGCTCCAACTCCTCCACCCGCTTCTTGGCATCGGCCAGCTCCTCTTTCAGCATCTCCCGCATATCCGCATCGGACTCTTCGTCTAACATCGCCAGGCTGTCCTCGATATCCTGGTTGCATTTCTTATACTCCTTATATGCATTGACTATAGGAGTCAAATCACTTTGTTCTTTCATCAAAGCGCGGAAGCGCTCCTGGTTGTCAGCCACTGTGGGCTCACTCAACTCATTCATAATCTCCTCAAACTTTCTGAGCAGATCTTCTAATTTATCAAACATATCTACCTCCGGCTGTCACACAGCTATTCAACCTATATTTTCATACGCGCAAGAGAATCACCGCTAACCGAACCAGCTCCCGTACACCACCCGGTCAAGACCTGCGAAGTCTTTGACAACCTCTATCTCCCGGAATCCTTCAGCTTCCATAATCTTACACACATCCTCCGCCTGATCATAACCGATTTCATAAAATAACATACCGCCGCTTTTTAAATATTCCTTCGCCTGTCTGGTTATCTCCCGGTAAAAGTATAATCCGTCCGCACTGCCGTCAAGGGCCATCAGCGGTTCATGCGCCCGCACCTCCGGCATCAGCGTATCAATAACACCCGTTCTTATATAGGGCGGATTGGAGACAATCATCTCATACCGTTCTTTTTCCTGTATGCCTGTAAAGAGATTGCTTTCTATAAAAGAAGCCCGCATTTCGGGCCGCTTCTCACACAGCCGCTGATAATTCTCAGCCGCCACTGCCAGCGCTTCTTTTGACAAATCCACACCAACGCCCACACAGTCGTTGGAATACTGCAGGAGACTTAACAGAATGCAGCCGGAACCGGTACACATATCCAGTATCCGCATCCCGTCATGGAGATTGCGGAGTACTTCCTCCACCAGCACCTCCGTATCCTGTCTGGGAATTAGAACCTTTTCGTTGACCATAAAGGTCAACCCCATAAATTCCTGCTCCCCGGTCAGGTGCTGCAAAGGCACATGCCCGGCCCGCTTGGCAAGCAGGCCGCTATACCTCTCATACGCCGCCTCGGACACTTCCTGCTCTCCATGCGCCAGCAATGTATTTCTGTTAGTCCCGCAGACATACTCCAACAGGAGTCTTGCGTCCAACGACGCCTCCCCAATGCCCGCCTGGGCAAGCTGCGCCTCGCCTTCCTGATATACCGTTTTATACGTCCGACTCACCGCACATCACCCAATCCTTCGATACCTACCACCGCTGTCAGAGCAGTTTACCGCCATGTTCCATTTGCATATCACCCGTTATTAATTTCTACTTCTCAGGCTCTTCCATCCAGGAATCGTCCACTTCATATCCAAAAGTCTCATACAGATAAGCCTTCCAGTCAAAGACAGCCTCCACCGCCGCAATCGCTACTTCTACCATACTTTCATCCGGTTCCTTGGTGGTCAGCCTCTGCAGCCACATCCCCGGCGCAGAAATCATCCGCACCAGAAGATTATTGCTCTTACCGGCAAGCCGTATGATTTCATAAGAAATTCCCGCAATCACCGGAATCAATGCCACCCGGATTAAAATGCGGTACACCGGATTTTCCACCCGGATAAAGAAAAACAGTATCACACTCACAAACATAACAAACAGCAGAAAGCTGGTGCCGCACCGTCTGTGCTGTTTAGAACTTCTCATCACTTGTCTGACTGTCAAAGGGCACCCCTTTTCAATACAGTTGATACACTTATGCTCTGCACCGTGATACATATAAACACGCCTGATATCTTTCATCAATGAAATGGCCAGCACATAACCAATGAAAATCAGAATGCGCAAAGCCCCTTCTAAAATAGCCATAAAGGAGGCACTGCGGATATATTCCTCAAACAGAGAAGTCACAAAATAAGGCAGTACCATAAAAATAGCGACAGCCATTATGACGGAGAATAACATAACAAGTGTACTGAATACTTTTTCGGCTTTATCCTTAAATAGCTTCTGAAAAGCCTTGTCTGCAAACGTCTCCTGCGCCTCCTCGTCCTCATAAAAAGAGGCCGAATAATTCAGACTGCGCATACCTAAAATCAGGGAATCAGCAAACTGGAAGACGCCCCTCACGAAAGGCACATCCATCAGCTTACTGCCGTGAATGATTCCATAGTAATGCTCCACTTCCACCTCAATCTCACCGTTGGGCTTACGCACTGCCACGGCATACTGCTCCTTATTTTTCATCATTATCCCTTCCAGGACAGCCTGACCGCCAATCCCGGAGTATTTCATATTCTTTTTCCTTCTGCCCATCTTATATTCCCTTTATTACGCTGATCTGATGCGATTTATGACATCTTCCGCTTCCAGAAAATGTCCTTTTGTTTCGCATCTTCCGCCACAACTTAGAAAAGGTTGAGATAAACTCAACCTTTTTTGTAAATCCCGCTTATTTGCTTTCCACACCGTATTTCCGATTGAACTTATCAATACGTCCACGAGCCTGCGCCGCCTTCTGCTGACCAGTGTAAAATGAATGGCACTTGGAGCAGACCTCAACGTGAATCTCAGGTTTGGTGGAACCTGTTACAAATGTGTTACCGCAGTTACACGTTACCGTTGCCTGATAATATTCAGGATGGATTCCCTCTCTCATCTCTTTCACCTCTTCTAAACTCAAAAGTAAATAGATACCTGTCATAGACCGACAGCTTTTACATTGTAGCATAGGATTTTCGGGTATGCAACCCCTTTTTGATAATATTAGCCAATATTCTTTCTATATTAAATAAATTTCATCTTCTTGACCATATTCACGAACTCAAAATTGTTCCTGGTCTTAGAGAACATATCCAAAATCCGCTCCACGGCCTCGTCCGCCTTCATGCCGTTTAACGCCTTACGGATGATATTGATTGCCTCCAGTTCATCCGGCGTCAGAAGCAAATCCTCTCTTCTGGTACTGGACTTGGGAATATCAATGGCCGGGAACACTCTTTTCTCCGAAAGTTTACGGTCAAGAACCATCTCCATGTTACCAGTCCCCTTGAACTCCTCGTAAACCACATCATCCATCTTACTTCCCGTCTCCACCAATGCCGTTGCCAGGATCGTCAGACTGCCGCCCTCCCTCATATTGCGGGCCGCGCCGAAGAAACGCTTGGGCATATGCAGGGCCGCCGGGTCAAGGCCGCCGGAAAGGGTACGTCCGCTGGGCGGCACTACCAGATTATAAGCTCTGGTCAGGCGGGTGATGCTGTCTAAAAGAATCACCACATCCTTCCTGTGCTCCACAAGACGCTTCGCCCGCTCAATCACCATCTCAGACACCCGCTTATGATGTTCCGGCAGTTCGTCGAAGGTGGAGTAAATCACTTCCACGTTAGGCCCCTCGATGGCCTCCTTGATATCCGTAACTTCCTCCGGGCGCTCGTCAATCAGCAGAATGATTAGATGAGACTCCGGTGCGGTCCTGGTAATGGATTTCGCCACTTCTTTTAATAAAGTAGTCTTACCAGCCTTGGGCGGTGATACGATCATACCTCTCTGCCCCTTACCCACCGGACTGATCAAATCCATAATACGCATGGCTAAGGATGCCCCGGGTGTTTCTAATTTCAATCTCTCGTTGGGGAAAATAGGCGTCATATCCTCAAAATTCACCCGCCGCATAGCCACATCCGGCGCATAGCCATTGATGGATTTCACATACAAAAGGGCACTGAATTTCTCATTCTGTGTCTTAATTCTGGTATTTCCCTCTAAAATATCACCTGTTTTTAAACCAAAACGGCGAATCTGGCTGGGCGCCACATAGACATCGTTCTCCCCCGGCAGATAATTTTCACAGCGGATGAATCCAAATCCATCGCTCATCACCTCTAAAATACCGCTGGCAGTGATACCGCTGTCAAGTTCTGTGGGGTATTTGTCTTCCTCGCCGGCCATTGCCGGTTCAAACTTTCTGGCCGGTGCACTTGGCGGCACAATGGACTTCACCGCCACTTCCTTGCCCGCCGCCTTATCCTTCTCGTCCTCGGCAAGCATCGCCTCCACAATCTGGGCTTTCTTCATGGTGGAAGTGCCTTTAATCCCCCTTGTCTTTGCAATCTCTTTCAAATCTGCAAGCGCCAACGACTCATACTTTTCTCTCATAAATTCCTCCCGTATTCTTTATCATTCCTCTACAAACTTTACACTTCTCTATATCAATCTTTCGTCCTGGGATTTAGTACCTGATATGACTTAGAAAAAGATTTTTATGTACTTATCTTTTACGTACAAATGCATTATACACCATATCCTTAAAAATAGGAAGTTATTTTTTACATAAATGATAAAAGTATCGAACTCATTGCGCGCGGAAATCAAAGAAAGAATGAAAGCTTTGAAATGATAAGCCTCATCCTTTCTTTTCCGATTGGATTTTTTATAGCAGTTCCGCAATTTCGCCTGCCGCATCCGCATCCAATAATATTTCACAATTAGGATGCAGCTGTACCACAGAAGCCGGTATATCTGTCGAGGCAGGCCAGCCAGAGCCTGACGGATGATAGATGCCTTGCTCTTTCCTTTTGCGATCAGAATCAGATGCCGGCTGTGCATAATATCTACAATTCCCCTCGTCAGCCCGCCCAGTTCATAATCATCGGGAACCTGCGTCTCCTCCCTCACCTTTTTCTCAAAAACCGGATTCATCTCGGACACCCATGTGTGGCGCTCAAACGGGGTTCCCGGCTGGTTAATGCCAATATGGCCGTTCCAGCCGATTCCCAGCATCTGCAAATCTACGCCGCCGCAGTCTGCGAGCCGTTTTTCAAACGCTTTACATTCCCTATCGAAATCATCCGAAAAAGTCGGCGGCATGATAAAATGTTCTTCCGGTATCTCCAAAGGTGTGATCACCTGCTCATGAATCATCGCATAGCAGCTTCCTTTGTATGTCCGTTCCAGATTTGTCAGTTCGTCTACATTAAATATATGAACCCTGGACGTATCAAAAGGATACTTTTCGTATATTTCCCCCACAATACGATGCATATTTCCCGTTGTCTTCCCTGTAGACAGTCCGATTACCGCATCCGGTTTTGACAAGATCTGGGAAAGAATCCTCCAGGCCGCCGCTATATCGAATGCATGTTCATCCTTCATTACCGTTATTCTCATATATCCCTTATCCTCCTCATATAGAAAAACATCTGTGTAAACAGGTCATTGTAGCTCCAGAGAAAAGTGAAGATTGCAACCGTGGCAAAACATGGTCTGGTAATCGGCACGACCACTGTGAAAAAGGTCTGGAAGATATTACATCCTTCCATATAAGCCGCTTCCTCCAAATCCAGTCCTAAACCGTTAAAGAATCCCATCAATACAATGACTGCAAATGTCAGATTGCCCGCCGACTGCGGCAGAATAACGCTGAGCCAGTTTAGCAGGTAGCTGTCCGTATTGACAATATTCATCGCATATTCCATCCGGAACACAGGAATGATTACCGCAAAAACAGGAAACATCATACTGCCAACCACAAGGGAATACAGAAGATTTCTTCCTTTGAACCGATATCTGGAAAGCCCATACGCCGTAAAGCGGCACAGGTGCGGGAAAGTACCATGAAATGGTCCCCCGCCAACTGTATGTAAACGTTTTCTTTTTTGCCTTTTAAAAAAGTTGCAAGCCCTCCGCAAATACTATAATATAAAGCATGGAAGATTCACACAGGCCCCTGTGGGGTCCATTCAGAAAAAGCGAGGTATTTCCATGACAACAAACGAAAAAGCACTAAAACTGCACGAAAAATGGCAGGGTAAATTAGAGACCGTCTCCAAGACGCCTGTCAAGACCCGGGAAGACTTATCCCTGGCCTACACACCGGGTGTGGCAGAACCCTGTAAAGTGATCGCAGAAGATAAAGAAGCCGCCTACACCTATACCTGGAAATCCAATACGGTGGCTGTGGTATCAGACGGCAGCGCTGTCCTTGGCCTTGGCAACATCGGCCCCTATGCCGCCATGCCGGTAATGGAAGGAAAGGCCGTCCTCTTTAAAGAATTCGGCGGTGTCAATGCCGTCCCCATCTGCTTAGACACCCAGGACACCGAGGAAATCATCAAGGCTGTGACCTACCTGGCACCGGGATTTGGCGGTATCAATCTGGAAGACATCAGCGCCCCCCGCTGTTTTGAGATTGAAGAGCGGCTGAAAGAACTTCTGGACATTCCTGTCTTTCACGATGACCAGCACGGCACGGCCATCGTTGTGTTAGCCGGTATCATCAACGCCCTCAAGGTGGTTCATAAGAAGAAAGAAGACTGTAAGGTAGTGGTAAACGGCGCCGGCAGTGCCGGTATTGCCATCACCAAGCTTCTCCTTACCTATGGTTTTCACAATGTCATCCTCTGCGATAAAGTGGGCATCATCGGTAAAGACACGGAAGGTCTTAACTGGATGCAGGAAAAGATGACCCAGGTAACCAATCCCGATCACCTGACAGGCACGCTGGCGGATGCTTTACAGGGAGCGGATATCTTCGTAGGCGTCTCCGCCCCCAATATCGTAACACCCGATATGGTATCTTCCATGAACCAGGATTCCATCCTCTTTGCCATGGCCAATCCCGTGCCGGAAATCATGCCGGACGCTGCCAAAGCCGCCGGCGCGCGGGTGGTGGGAACAGGCCGTTCCGACTTCCCCAACCAGGTCAACAATGTGGTGGCCTTCCCCGGCATCTTCAAGGGCGCTCTAGAAGGCCGCGCGGTACAGATTACGGAGGAGATGAAACTTGCCGCCGCTTATGCTATTGCAGGGCTTGTGCCGGAAGATAAGCTGAGCGAAGACAACATCATGCCGGAGGCCTTTGACCCCCAGGTGGCGGAGGTTGTGTCCGCCGCCGTGAAAGCCAACATTTGATGACCGCCCCTATGAACTGGCACGGTAAACCTTACTACTCTCTGGATGCCTATTGTAAAAATACTTATGGAGAGAAGCTATATAAAATAGCCTTAAACGCTGGGCTTACCTGTCCGAACCGGGATGGTACGCTGGGACATAACGGCTGTATTTTTTGTAGTGCCGGCGGAAGCGGTGACTTTGCCATTGACAGGCAGAACCACCCTTCCATCCATGCACAGCTTGCGGCCGGTCAGGCATTGTTTCGCTGTAAACAAGCCACCAGACGGTGCATCGCCTACTTTCAAGCCTACACTAACACCTATGGACCCCTGCCTTATCTGCAGCAGATTTACGAAGAGGCTATGTCTGACCCCTTGGTGGCAGGGATTTCCATAGCCACCAGACCGGATTGTATCCCGGAAAAAGTACTGACTTTATTAGTCAATCTCAAGGAAAAATTCCCTGACAAGTTTGTCTGGATAGAATTAGGATTACAGACCATGCAGGAAGAAACTGCCCTTTTTATCAGGCGTGGATACCCTTTAGGGGTATATGACGATTGTGTCATAAGATTGCGGGAATCCCATATCCCTGTGGTCACACACGTGATACTGGGGCTTCCGGGTGAAATTCCAGAACAGATGTTACAGACCATCGACCACCTGAACGGCATTGGCACCTGGGGCATTAAATTACAATTGTTACATGTTTTAAGAGGTACAGATCTGGCTTCTCTGTACGAACAAGGCGGCTATCTTCCTTTGTCGAAAGAGACCTATATTTCCTTGCTAATCCGCTGTCTGGAACATCTCTCTCCCGACATCGTCATACACCGGCTCACCGGCGACGGTCCTAAAGATCTGCTGCTTGCTCCCTCCTGGAGCCTTAACAAGCGGGATGTCCTGAACACCCTGCATCATACCATGAAACTGCAAAATGCCCGGCAGGGCTCACATTATGAAAGGCTCACACCATGACCCATGATCCCCTGACTCTCTACAAGTTGATCGTTCTCTATATGCTTGATCGTGTTACCTTCCCTTTGACCAAGGCACAGGTAGGCGACTTTATCTTAGAACGGGAGTACACCAACTTTATGACTCTGCAGCAGGTGATTGCAGAATTAATCGACACAGAATTGATTGCGGCAAAGTCCCATCGCAACCGCACCTATCTGGAGATTACCGACGAGGGCCGTTCTACCCTCTCATACTTTGGCAACCGTATCAACGACTCCATCAAGGAGGATATTTCTTCCTTCTTCACAGCCAACGAAATGGAGATGCGCAATGAAGTATCCATCCTGTCGGACTACTATAAATCCACCTCCGGAGAGTACGAGGCCCATCTTCTGGCAAAGGAAAAGGACGTGACCATGGTGGAAATCACCTTGTCCGTCCCCAATGAAGATACCGCCGCCGCCATCTGCAATAACTGGCAGAAAAACAACCAGGATATCTATCAATATCTTGTTTCCAAACTATTCTGATGCTCAGCGCTGCCTGATCACTTCACTCCAACTGGAAATACCGATGACCGGCAGCAGGTAATCCGTATACTGCGCCGCCTCCGGCGTGTCAATATATTTATAGACCGTATACAGCGACTTGTGCGCCCCGCCGGGATCGTTGATACCCAGGGCAAGTCCCTGCTGGACCTCCACGGACGCATCCGTCTGCCTGGATAACAGCACGCTGTCAATATACCGGTTGGCCTCTATGATCTTGTAGGCATAGGCAAAAGAAGCCGCCTGTAAATCCTGTCCCGCTGTGGAAGTATATCCCATCTCACTCAAAATCAAATGCCGCACCTGCCCGTCATCCGTCAGCATCTCCGGTTTTTGCAGATAATTGGTGAGCACATGGATATTCTTAATGGTAAGCACCGGCGTATTCTCCGACTCTGTCACGTAAGAAGCTGCCTTGCTGCTTAACGTCCAGGCCTTGGCACTGGTGAGCGGATAATTGTAAGGATGCTGGGCAAGCCCCCAGTCGATGTTGCCGCAGGCCTTAATGTTTCTGTTGAACTCATCCAAAATCTCTTTGGAGCCATATCCGTTGCTGGAGTACAAGCTCTTACCCCACTGCTGGTCTAAGGAAATATACACCCTGGCGTTTCCGTTTACGCTGACAATGGCATTGTAGAAGACACGAAAAGCTTTCGCAAATTCCTCCACATAACTTTCGGTATCCATATATTCGATGTAATTCCACTCGCTTCTGGCATTGATCTCATTGCTGATGACCCAGTTCATGACCGTGCCATGGCCGGTGCCGGAATAGCGGTTCGCCAGAAAAGAGCCGATGGCCGCCATATACTCTGTACCTGCTTCGTCCGTGCCGTTAAAGGCATAATAGAGGGAACGCCTGTTACCGGAACGGGCCTTTGGATGAATCAGCTGCGTGTGACCCGGCGCCATATCATTTAAGATGATTGCCGTCGTGGTAATGCCCTTACTGGTCAACGTGGAAAAGACGAAATCATATTCAGAGATAGCCTGTCCGTTAAAGGCATAGGTTCTGCCGTTATAATTATAATAGATGGTGGGATAGACCGCCATCGTGGTTTCTCCAAGAATCTTGCTCATGGGGATGTTGTACGCCGCATGTTTGACGCCCAAATCGTCTAACTCCGAGCCCCGTAGCTTATCCGGGTCCACCAAAAGTCCCTTCTTGGACTTGGTATTGCCAAAAGAGGGGCGGTACTTCGCCACCGCTTCCGGATTCGTGATATAGCGCGGTCTGCTGACCGCTATAAACTCGCCGTCCTTCTTGATCGCCACCACAAACTTAGAAAACAGCCTGGAACTGGCGGAATTATAATTCAAATTGACCGAAAAGGTCAACTCCTCATCTTTCGGCTCTTCTATGATATATTCTTCGCTGACTAATTCCGTATCATATGTATTTTCTTCAAAAAGATAATAATACCCGTCATCGCTCACCGCCAATCCCTCCGCCGACATGGTCACATCCACCTTGCCGGTATCCGTATTGATCAGGCAGCTCTCTATGGTGGCAAAATCCAGGGCGTTTTCCGCCGTAATCTCCACCGGTCTCGGCCTGTTCTTCACGCCTTCCAACATATAATGCGCTGCATCCACAAATGCCTTGACCGTACCTTTGCCGGCGTGTTTTTTCAAGCCCTCTTTCTGATGCTGTACCTTGCTGTACTTGGCAAGCTCCACCGCATCTGTATGTACCATGGCCTCCACTGCCGCGTCTGCTCTTGCCAATTCCCCGAAATGCCTGCGCACGCCGAAGGTGACACCTGCGGCCGCAAGCGCCAATACCAGGATACTGGCCGCACAGATGCCTGCCGTCTTTTTCAGCTTCTGCGGGTCGGCCTTTTTACCGGACTTCTTCGCTTTAGCCTTCTTTGCTTCCTTAGCTCTTTTTGTATTCTTTGCTTTCCCTGTATCCTTTTGCGCTTCGCCCTGCCCGCTCTGGGACGCCTCTGTACTTTGGGCCGTTTCTGCCGCCTCTACGCCGGTTTCCGATTCTGCTTTTGCTAAAGTCACAGTTTCTTCGTCAGCAACTGCACTTACGCTTTCTGTCAGAACAGCTTCTAACAACTCGTCGTCCTGGTCATCGAGTAGCTCGATAATCGTGATGTCTTCCCGCTGTACCTTTTTACCCTGAGACTGCCTCTTTCTTTTCTCTTTTTCCTGTGCCTTTTCTTCCCGTTGTTTGGCTTTCATCCTGGCCTTTTTGGCTTTGGCCTTCTTTCGGTTTTCCGCCGCCTTAGCCTTATCGATGGTTCTCTTTTTCTTCTTTTTCTTGGGTTCGCTTGTATGATCTGTGCTCTGCATCTACTGCTTTCCTTATCCACTTCCTGATTTTCTCAAAATCCGGTCCCGTGTTATACACCTACAAAAAAACGCCTCCTGAAATTCTCAATCAGGAAGCGGCCATAAAATTGACATTCACGGATCGTTTTCTTCACCAGACCTTTAGTATATAACCTATTTTACATTGACATTATACTGTATGTGCCATGGCAAATTCAATAGTTTTTGGGATTTTCCTAAAACTTCTACCCCTTTTCACCTCCTAATCAAACAAAATCTCATCCACCGTCACAAACTCGTACCCCTGTTCCTGCAAAATATCCACAATCTGAAGCGCCGCCGTCACGCTGGACTTATACTCATCATGCATGAGTATAATAGAATTCTCTTTCGACTTCTTCGTCACCTTCTGCACAATCCCCGACACATCGTCGCTGCACCAGTCCATAGGGTCCACCGTCCAGAGCACGGGAAACATCATAAGCTCCGTCTCAAAACTCTTGTCCCAGCTCCCGTAAGGCGGCCTTACATACTGAACCTCCTCCCCTGTCAGTTCTGCAAGTACCTGGCTGGTCTTAACCAGCTCCTCCTTAAAACGCTCCCTGTTATTCTTCCCCAGCTGCATGTGGCTGTATGTATGATTGCCCACCAAATGCCCTTCTTCCTGCATCCGTCTGATCAAATCCGGGCAAGCCTGGGCCTGTTCTCCCAGCACAAAGAAGGAAGCCTTTGCTCCCCTCTCCTTAAGCCCGTCTAAAAGCTGCTCTGTATAATAAGGATGCGGCCCGTCATCAAAGGTGAGGGCAATCTTCGGATTGTCTCCCAACGGCTCCTCTTCTAAAATAACATCTGCTATATAATTGCTGGTTTCCGCCAGCTCTTCCTTGTGTGTCATCATACCAAGTATGCCGGTCACGACTATCCCTGTCAAAATCGCCACACCTGCGGCAAGCCTGCTCTTTACGCCCATCATCCGTAAAGCCTCCGGTCACCTTTTCCCTACTAATATATGCACATACCCCTTGACAAATTCAGCCTATCACAAGTGGATTCTAAACGCTTTGGTATAGCCCTCCCCGCAATGACAATCCAATTCCAGCCTGCCTCCATGCATCTTGACGATCTGCGCGGCAATGCCAAGTCCCAGCCCGGTCCCGCCTTTGGTGGTACGGGCCTTGTCGCCCCTCGTAAAGGGTTCGAAAATATGCTCCGCCAATTCCGGGGCAATCGGCTCTCCGTCATCTGCCACCGTAATAACGTCCTCCCGCAGACACACAAACACCCTGCCGCCCTCTCTGCCGTACCTCACCGCATTGGTGAGCAGATTGCCGATGGCGCGGCTCATCTGAAGCCTGTCCATCTCATAGGGCACATCCTCCTCCGGAATCTCCAGACTGACTTCCATCTTCTTTTCCTCAAAATCCTCGTAAACAAGCGCCACACTTTCCCGCAGCACCTCTGCTAAATCTTCCTCATGCCTGTTAAGACAATATCCCTCGCTTCCCAGTTTCACATATTCAAACAAAAGCGTCACCAGCTCATCCATCCGCATGGACTTTGCATAGACAGCGTCCAGATAGGCCTGCCTTTTATCCTCCTGCACCACCCCCTCCGCCAGCGCCTTGCTGTAGCCGCAGATGGTGGTAATGGGCGTCTTGATATCATGAGCAATATCTGACAACAGCAGGTTCCTTTTATGTTCATAACGAAGCTGGTGAGCCTTCTCCTGGGCCAGAAGCTCATTGACTTTAACAGTCACTATTTTATAATACCACAACGCGCCCAATACATAAGGCAATAAGCTAAACCCCAGCAGAAACAGAAATACTGCGATAATCAGGAGATTCAATAAAATACTCCATTTTCCACTGTAAAGAGGGGAATTGATACTGATCTGCAAAGCTTCTCCCATTCCCCGTGTAAGTCCGTACTGTATCCATTCTGCCACGCCATGAGGAAGCAGCGCCGCCACAAAATATAATAACGCCTGTATCATGAAAACAAATATGTTGCCTTCCCCGGTAATCTTTATCTGCTGGTAGTCCAGCACAACCTCCAAAAAGGGAAATACAACACGCCGGTACAGAATGCTGATCAATTCACCGCTGACATAGATTGCCAGCATTATAATCAGGAATCTTTGTATGAGATACCATTTTAAGTTCTTTTTCTGCATTTAACGCCCCTCGTTCCCCTATACCGCTTCCGGCTCTATCCTTTCTCCAGACGATATCCCAGCCCCCGGACCGTGGTGATGTACTCCCGGCCCTCATAATCCAGCTTGGCCCTTAACTTGGAAATGCAAACCATCACATTATTATCGGAAAGCATATAACTTTCCTCCCAGCCCTGCTCAAACAATTGCTGCTTGGTGAATACCTTGCCGGGATTTTCCATAAAAAGCTTCATAATCTTAAACTCTACCGAAGTCAGCTCAATCGGCGTCTCATCCCGGTACAACAGGCAAGCTTCCAAATCCAGCTTTAGATTCCCTGCCCTCAGCTCACGGCCCGCCGCCTGGGAGGTGCCCGCCCCCAGCGCATAGAAGCGGCGGATATTGGAATTCACCCTGGCTACCGCCTCCAAAGGCACAAAAGGCTTTACAATATAATCATCCGCTCCCAGGTCGAGTCCCAGAATCTTATCAGAATCACTGCTTTTGGCTGACAGCATAATGACCGGTATATTGCTGTTCTCCCGAATATTACGTAACACTCGATATCCATCTACCCCCGGCATCATAATATCAAGCACTGCCAAATCCGGTTTCTCATGCTTACATAGTTCCATAGCCTCTATCCCGTCGGCCGCCTCCAATACCGCATACCCATCCTTTTCCAAATACAGACGCAGCACATCCCGAATCTCCGCCTCGTCATCCGCCACCAATATTTTATATGCCATGCTCCCCTTCCCTCCGGGACAACCTGTGTCCTCTTTTACCTTTTTATAGGATAACACATATCATTTAACGCACAGCCCGGCACATCATTCTGCCGGACCGCCATACGCCTGCCTATCACTTCCCTGAAAACCGCTCAGTCGGCGGTACAATGCCGCATTGGTCAGCTGCTGATAGGGCTGCACATAAAATATCTCTACAATACCACATGTTATAGTTCCCAAAAAATGCCATAAAATAAAGGACAAATCCAACACAAAAGCATTCCACTTGTGCCCGTTCATCATGTCTTTGCTCAATTGAAGCGCACGTCTGTATTCCATATCAGGATACTCCGCCATGATATAAGATACCATCCGATATTGATACTTTTTGTAGACACCCGGGATAAAAAGCAAGAGCGCCCATAAAAGAATCTGCAAGTCTCTATGAAACAGCGTCCTCACGATATTTTTATAAGAATAATCAAATGCATATCCTATCTCTTTCACCTGCGCCTGGTCATCCACACTCTTTAGCATAAAGCGTTCCACACCCACACTGAAGGGATTCCACAAAAAAATATCTACCAGGAAAATCAATACCAGGATAAATAGAAAGATCGAGATAAAAATAATAACACCAATTATTGTCGCTATAATCCATACACCGGACGGCATATTCCTCTCTTTGGCGCCCCAGTGTACCTCACCTTGTTCCGTATCAATCTTGACAAAATAATTCTCTTTGCCGGATATGTCCTCTTCTATATCCTCTATATCCTCTACATCTTCCGCATCCTGAGAGATGACTTCTCTATTACTGCTTCCAACACCTGTAAAGCTGACGCCTCCTCCCAGAAATAACAGCAGTGATGATACCAGGACAATCTTCCAGTAATTCCTTCGCAGGGCTTCCTTCGCCTGCTCCTTTAACGCTTTTCTCGTCCACATCATGTTAATCTTCCTCCAATTCTATACCTCCGCCCGCTTTGGCCGGAAGGTGCTTTCTTTGCTGTTAATGTCAGGATAACACCCCAAGTTTAAAGAAACAGAAGAGAAAGCTTAACGTAAACTTAAAACCAATCAATCCAACCGCTTCATCCATTCCTAATTTTCACACAAATTCATATACTGCAGATACAAGCCCTCAAACGCCGCCTGCTTGGCCAAATTGATACTCTCAATAGAAGAAACAGCCTCATCCAGCATCCGCCCATCTATTTTCCCTCTATATAAATCCCTTCCCATACGAAAAGCACCCTCCAAAGAAGTATTTCCGACTGCCAGCACACTGCCCCGTAAACGCTTCGGCAATAATCCAATCCCAACAGCCGCTTCCACATCCAGGTAATAACCAAAACCGCCCGCCAAATACACTTGCTCTATCTTTGGACGGCCCATCTGTTCCCATAAAATCTCCGCCCCGGCACGGACTGCCGCTTTGGCCATCTGCAAGGCGCGAATATCCTGATTCGTCAGCCCTAACGCTCCCTTTTTCGTATGTATATGAACACCCTGTGTAAAGTAAGGTTCTGCAAGCAGACCCGTCTCATCCAGTATTCCTTCCTTCATCAAAGAGGCCGTGACCGCAATCATATCCGTTCCCACCACCGCTTTCCTGGTGCCCCCCTCAAAAGCAGGCCCCGCCGCAGTGGCAGTGACCAGCATACGCTTTCCATCGGTAACCGCCATCTCCCCATTGGTGCCCAGGTCAATCAACAGCCGGACAGCTTCCCGGTCCTGTGCCTTCCCAAAACCAGGCAGCATCTCCAATGCATACAAACCAGCCACGATATCTCCGCCCACAAAGGCACTGATACCAGGTGTTATATAAATCGGGATGTCCAAAGGACCGACACAGTTTTGCAGACCTGTCTCCACCGGCACAAAAGGACTCTTCCCCAGAGAGATTACATCATAGCCCATGAAAAGATGCGCCATTGTGGTATTTCCAGCGATACAGACAGCAGCAACAGCCTTCTTTCCAACCTTCTGGCTAAACCTGCGCACCCCTTTCTCCAATACATCCCAGACACACTGTCTGAGCACTTCCCTGTGCCCCTCGCAGGAAGCCTGGATTCTTGACAAAACATCTGCGCCATATGTTCTCTGCGGATTCATCTCGCAATAAGTATCCGCCGTTTCCCCGGTATCCAGGGCGCGCAGCTGCATGGCGATGGTGGTAGTCCCCAAATCTACAGCCACGATATAAGAATCTCTGTCCTTTTTGATAGCACCTGTATTTGCAGTAACATCCGTTTCCATAATAGCTGCTACGCTATCGCCAACCTGCCTCGCATCACGATACATCCCCTCAGATTCCGTAACATCCAGTTTTCTTTTTACTGATGGTTTTTGAGTTTGACCTTTAGAGTCAATATTTTCTGACAAATCCATCATTTCTGTCACAATAGAGATTTCTCTCTCCTTGGGAAACACCAATTTAATGACACAGTCGTCTTTCGGTCTGGCAAGGCAGGCAAGTCGAAAGCCCTGCCGCAATTCTTGCGCATCTAAGCGGTTTCTCTCGAGCTGCGTAGGGAATGGCGCCCTCTCTATAAACTGTACCATACACCTGCCGCAATCTCCTCTTCCGCCGCAGAAACTCCCCTCTATCAGGTTATTTTTCAGCAAAGTTGACATTAATGTCATGGATAAATCGTGTGTCACTGTTACGGTTCTTTTCGATTCTCCGCCTTTTTCCATATTCTGTTTTTCGTCATCAATAACAATTGTAACCTTTATTTCTTCAGACAAATTGATTTTTCTCCTCATCGTAGTGATAATCAATACCTGACAGTTTTTTGACTATCTCTTCCTGGTCTGCATCCAAATCATCGCATAAGGCTGTAAGACTTGGATAAAAATCACGCAGTTTTAAATTCAAAAAACTCAACAACATAACCGGATCTTTCGGTAACATATCCTATCCTCCCTCTTGTGTTATATGATATAATCTGACGGCGTCCTATAGATGCTGCCTACTCCAACTTCATTTCCACGCTATATTTTTCCCCATCGCTTGTAACCTCCGCCATACTGCCGCAGATCAACGGCATCATAGGCGGCAGATGTCCAATATCCAAATCCATGAGAACAGGCACTTGATACTGATAGAGCATTTCACAGACCGCTTGGTAATGATCGATGCCAAACGCTTCTTCGCCCATGCCATTTAGGGGTCTGCCAATTAAAAAACCACTGCAATTTTGAAACCACCCTGCATGTTCCATCTGCCACATGGCACGGCGAATACCCATCAGATTCAAATCACAGGCTTCCAGAAACCATAAAATCCCATCCTCCTTGTATTTTTCGGTAAAAGCCGTTACCTTATCATATTTCGTGCCAAGCAGATTCACCAGACAATCCACACAGCCGCCCAGCAATCTGCCGGACACCTGTATATGTACGCCGGCTTCGGACTGACAATTCCTATTGTCTGTCCCTGCCGGCATCCTCCCGCCAGCCCCCTGCAGGCTCTCCACATTGGTCCGGCCGTCGGGCAGAAAGTATTTCACCCTGGAAACCTCTGTCAAATGGTAGGGCGCATAGGGATTCTCCTCGCTCTTTAAGGATTCCCGCTCCCACATCTCATAGCCGTCCATGGTCAGCTTCTTTCCCTGCAGAAGCGCCATCGCATCCTCTAACGCCTGATGTCTTGGCTCCATGCCAAAAGCCGCCGCACAGGGACCATAGACAGAGGCCGTATCACATAAGGTTGCCAGAAGAAACGTCATATTCGTATTATCCGAATATCCCATGTACCACTTGGGCGGGGCCTCCTTTATCCTGTCAAAATCCACATAATCCAAAATCTCACACATCAACTCCCCGCCACCGCAGGAAATCATACAGTCGCTTGCCCCATCGCAATAATATTGTGTCAGTTCCTCACCGCACAATCGGGGCTTGTTACTGATGCCCACTCCCTGCTCCACATAGCAGTTGGGCCCCAGCTTAAGCCCATACCCTTCCTGTCTCCACTTCTCCTGCGCACGAAGAAAGCCCGCCTTGTAAGGTTCACTGGCACACCCGAAGGAAGGCGCTACAAAGGCTATCGTACCATTTTCTTGTAAAAAACGAGGATATCTCATCGTCTTCTCCTTTCAATCACCATCACCATTTCAAAAATATTCCTATATCATAAAATACCACAAGTTTCATAATTTAACATCCCCATTTGCGGGATTATCCAAAAGCTTTCCATCCTCTGCAAATCTTGACCCGTGACAGGGACAGTCCCAGGAATGTTCCGCCGGATTCCATTTCAGGGCACACCCCAGATGGGGGCATCTGGGCCTGGTGGGCGTCAGCAGATTCAAAAGTGATTCTGCCATATTGCAAAAAAGCTGGGGTTTGAGAATGCTCCTCCCAGGGGCAAACACCGCTGCATAAGGATTCTCTATTCCTTGTACCATGTCCGTCAGCACCATTGCCGATACCATAGCAGATGTTATTCCCCATTTTTGAAACCCTGTGGCCACATAACATCCCGGCATAGCCGGTGAATAAGGTCCGATGTAGGGCGCCTCATCCAAAGGCATACAGTCCTGCGCCGCCCACTGATATCTTTCGACGGCCTCCGGATAATACCTGCCGGCAAACTGTCGAAGTTCCTGCCAGTTTCCTCCCCTTTTACCGGTTCGGTGACTGCCGCCGCCCACCAGCAGTAAATCCTTATAACTGCGAAAAGACAGGCCCTTCCTGTCTTCATCCACATACATACCGTCCATCTGCGGCGCTTTCTCCAGCGCGATTACATAGGAACGGTGCTGATACAATTTCATATAATAACATCCGTGTTTATTATCAATTGGATAATGGGTGGCAAAAATTACCTGTTTATAAGAAATCGTCCCTCCATCCGTAACCGCTTTGCCAGGCATCATCTGGGTGACAAGCGTATGCTCGTAAATTTTTAATCCTGCCGCCATACCGCCCAAAAACTTTAAGGGATGAAACTGCCCCTGGTTTTGCATCACCACCGCTCCTGCTGTGGCAAAGGGAAGCTCCGGTGTCTCCACAATCTCATCAGACAGCCCCAGAAGACGATAACTGTCTGCCTCCTTTTCCAACTTCCGCCTGTCATCCACAGAATAAACAAAGGATGCCTTTTCTATGAAATCACATGCGTAATTTTTGGCCAATTCTGCATAGTTCCTAACGGCCTTCTGGTTGGCCTCCAGATACAGCTTTGTCTTTTCCAATCCCATATGCCTTATCATCTTTGCATAGACCAAGCCATGCTGGGCCGTAATCTTGGCCGTGGTATCACCCGTTACTCCATGACAGATTTCCTGTCCTTCCGCCAGCAGATAGTCAATCCCCCGCTCTTGCAGAAAATAGGCGCACAAAATCCCCGTAATGCCGCCGCCAATGATTAACACATCCGTCTTTACATCTCCTGCCAGTTTCTCAAAATGCGGCAAGGCCGCCGTCTTTCTCCAAACAGAATCCATAATCTCCTCCATTTATCAACATGCTTCTTTCATTCAATAAAATAGCATGTGTTTTTGGTAAAAAATTATGCATATTATCTGTTGGATACAGACCACGGCCTGTTCCAAAAACTATTGTTCCTTGCAGACTGCTGCCAACTGGTCTGCGCGAAGCACAATCTGAATAATATCCTTCGCTTTCACCTGATCTGCCAAAATCAACTTCGCTGACAGCGTCTCCACATATTTCTGAATATACCGCTTCAACGGCCTTGCTCCGTAGACAGGATCATAGGCGTTCTCCACAATAAACCGCTCCGCCTCCGGCGTCAGTTCTATCTGCAGTTCTCTGTCTGCAAGACGCCTGTTCAAATCCTTGATAATCAGCTGGATAATGCCGCCGATATTGTCTCTGGTCAAAGGTTTAAAGAGAATCGTCTCATCCAGTCTGTTCAGAAATTCCGGCCTAAAATGATTGCGCAGATCGTCCATCACCAGCTTCTCCGCCTCCGGCGTAATACACCCCTGCGTATCAATGCCCTCCAACAAGTAATTGGCGCCAATATTGGAAGTCATAATCAGAATCGTATTCTTAAAGTCCACCGTCCTGCCCTGAGAATCCGTAATACGCCCATCATCCAGAACCTGCAGCAATACATTAAAGACATCCGGATGGGCCTTTTCAATCTCATCGAAAAGCACCACCGAGTAAGGCTTTCTTCTGACTGCTTCGGTTAACTGCCCGCCCTCTTCATATCCCACATATCCGGGAGGCGCTCCAATCAGCCTGGATACCGAGTATTTCTCCATATATTCACTCATGTCGATACGCACCATATTATTCTCATTATCGAACAAAGATGCCGCCAGCGCCTTGGCCAGCTCCGTCTTGCCAACACCTGTAGGACCCAGGAACAGGAAAGAACCAATGGGCTTGGTGGGATCTTTGATGCCCGCCTTGGAACGGATGATTGCCTCCGTCACCTTGGTCACGCCCTCATCCTGCCCGACTACCCGCTTATGCAGCTCCTCATCCAGATGCAGCGTCTTATTGCGCTCGCTCTCCGTCAACTTGGAGACTGGTATCCCCGTCCAGCGGGAAATAATCTTGGCAATCTCCTCATCCGACACACTTTCGTGCACCAAAGATAAATCCTTCTTACGAACCTGCTCCTCCTCAATCTCCAACTGCTGCTTTAGAGATGGCATTCTGCCATAACTTAACTCTGCCGCCTTCTCATAATCGCCGTCGCGCTGGGCAATCTGAATCTGGTTATTGACTTCATCAATCTCTTCCCTGATCTTGGAAAGCTTCTCCACAGACGCCTTCTCATTCTCCCACTGCGCCATGCGGTTTTTCAGTTCCTCTTTCCATTCCGCCAGTTCCCGCTGCAGATTGGTGAGACGCTCTCTGCTTAAATTATCGTCCTCCTTTTTCAGCGCAGTCTCCTCAATCTCAAGCTGCATTACCTTACGTTTCAACTCATCCAGCTCCGTGGGCATGGAATCCAGTTCCGTCTTAATCAAAGCACAGGCTTCGTCCACCAAATCAATGGCCTTGTCCGGCAGAAATCTGTCGGAAATATAACGGTTAGATAAAACTGCCGCACTGACCAGCGCATTGTCCATAATTTTCACGCCATGAAAGACCTCGTACCGCTCTTTTAAGCCACGCAGAATGGATATGGTATCTTCCACCGTCGGTTCCTCCACCATCACAGGCTGGAAACGCCGCTCAAGTGCCGCATCCTTTTCAATATACTGCCGGTATTCATCCAGTGTGGTGGCGCCGATACAATGCAGCTCCCCCCTGGCAAGCATTGGCTTGAGCATATTGCCCGCATCCATGGCGCCGTCTGTCTTGCCCGCACCCACGATTGTGTGCAGCTCGTCAATGAAAAGGATAATCTGCCCGTCACTGTTCTTCACATCATCAAGCACCGCTTTCAGACGTTCCTCAAACTCGCCGCGGTACTTGGCGCCCGCCACTAACGCCCCCATATCCAGCGCAAAGATCTTCTTATCCTTAAGGCCTTCCGGCACATCTCCCCTGACAATACGCTGTGCCAGCCCTTCCGCCACAGCCGTTTTACCAACACCCGGCTCTCCGATCAACACCGGATTATTCTTGGTCTTGCGGGAAAGAATACGGATTACATTCCGAATCTCATTATCCCTGCCAATCACCGGGTCAAGCTTCTGACTTCTGGCTTTCTCCACCAAATCCTGCCCGTACTTCTCAAGCGTATCGTAGGTTGCCTCCGGATTGTCAGAAGTTACCCGCTGGTTGCCCCGCACCGTGGACAGCGCCTGCAGAAAACGCTCCCTTGTGATGCCGAACTCCCGGAAGATTTCCTTAATCTCCTTATTGGGATGCTTCAACATTGCCAGGAAAAGATGCTCCACAGACACATACTCATCACTGAGCGCCCTCGCCTCATCCTCGGCACTGATCAAAGCCTTATTCAGGTCCTGTCCAATATAGATCTGACCGCCCTGCACCTTCGTTCGCTTATTAAGCCCCTGTTCCACGCGGTTTAAGAAATATTCCTTCTGTATTTCCATCTTTTCAATCAATTTTAAAATCAGACTGTCATCGATGGTCAGGAGACTGTACAATAAATGCTCCTGCTCAATTTCCTGATTACCGTATTCATATGCCAGCTTCTCGCACTGTTCTACTGCCTGTATGGATTTCTGGGTAAATTTCGTTAAGTTCATAACATTCTCCCCTTTCTGTTCTATTGCTACTATCACAATACAACGGATTGTTAGCACTGTCAAGAGGTGAGTGCTAATTATTTTATTAAAATTTTGCAAAC
>CAJUFU010000026.1:28158-39101 GCA_910585555.1 uncultured Lachnospiraceae bacterium | reverse complement strand
GATTGCGGATAAGGTAGGAATTACCAGATCGGTCATCGTCAATGCCCTGCGCAAGTTTGAGAGCGCAGGTGTGATAGAATCCCGCTCCTCCGGTATGAAGGGCACCTATATCAAGGTGTTAAACGATGTGGTCTTCGATGAGGTGGAGAAGTTAAAGGAGCAGGGAAGGTTCTAAGGACACAATTACATAAAAGACAACGGAATGTCGGGTGGAAATTCCATCTTATGGAAAAGGATTTACGGAAAGCTGCATAGTGGTGCGCTGTAAATCCTTTTATGTTTTTAGTACAATACTAATTGTGAAAATCAATCGAAAAACCTTGTAATTTTTTATAATTTATTTATAATGATATATGGATTGTATTAACGTGGAAGGAGTATGACTATGAGTTCTTTGATCAACACCAATGTTTTTGACTATGTCAATGTGTTAGATAAGGCTATGGATGCATCTTGGCTTCGCAATGAGGCTATCTCCAACAATATTGCCAATGCGGATACGCCCGGTTATAAGAGACAGGACGTTAATTTTGAGGTACAGCTCGCCAAGGCACTCAGACATTCCAGATATAAGACGATGGATGCCAAAGTGGCGGATGTGAAGATGAATCGTTTAAATCCCATTACCTATACGGACTATGCCGGATTTTCTTACCGTTTGGACGGCAACAACGTAGATCCGGATACAGAGGGTGTGTATCTTGCCAAGAACCAGGTAGTATATCAGGGACTTTATCAGAGTGCCCACCAGGAGTTTAAGAACCTGCAGGCTGTGTTGAAGTAATATATGTATAGGAACGGAAGAACACTTAAGGGGCAGGGTTTTTCTGATGGATTCATAAAGAGACAGGAATATAAGGGGATAAGGAGGAATACATATGGCAATGTTTAGCGCATTTGATATCAATGCCACTGGTATGACTGCGGAGAGGTTCCGCATGGATACCATTGCACAGAATGTGGCTAATACGAATACTACCCGCACGGAGGATGGTACACCTTACCGCAGGAAGGTAGTAGTATTTGAGGAGAAGAATTCTCAGACACCGTTTCATCAGGTGTTAAACAAAGCGAGAGACCGTTATTCGGGGAGCGGCGTAAAGGTGACAGGCGTTTACGAAGATACCTGGACGGAGGGCAATATGGTGTATGACCCGTCCCATCCGGATGCCGATGAAAACGGTTATGTCATGTATCCGAATGTGAATATCATCACGGAGATGACCAACCTGATCGATGCAAGCCGTGCATATCAGGCGAACACCACCGCTTTTTCGGCCAGCAAGAATATTGCCACAATGGGCCTTAATATGCTGAGCAATTAACGAAGAACTTGACAGGACATGGGAGGAAGGGACATGGCTTTAGATATTACTGCGCTGTATAATGTATCGTCGGAGGCGATCAAGGAGGCTGCAAAGGCGGCGCCGACTACCAAGCCAGATACTTATACAGATAATGGATTTGACAGTTTATTACATACCGCAATCGACAACTTGAACACCACCAACAACTACTTGTCTGATGCGGAAAACGAAGAGATTAAATGGGCGCTGGGAGAAACGGAGAACACCCATGACCTAAGTATAGCCTTGCAGAAGGCGTCCACGGCGTTACAGTATACAGTCGCAATCAGAGATAAGCTGATGGAAGCATATAAAGAGCTTATCCAGATGCAGGTCTAGTATTTGGCGTGTAAGAGGGAAATACCGAAGGAGAACGAATTGCTGTGGATAAATTATTAGACAGGTTAAAAGAATTTGGAAATAAGATAATGGAGTGGTGGAACAGGTTCACGGCGAAACAAAAGACCCTGATTATTGGGATTGTGGCCATAGTGATCCTGGCTATTGTGATTATTGTATCAGTGATGACCAGACCGAAGTATGTACTGCTTCGGGAATGTGAGAGTACCAAGGAAGCCGCGGAAGTGCGGGATCTTTTGGACGGTGAGGAGCTTACATACGAGATTTCGGACGATGGTCTGGTGGTATCGATTCTGGCTTCTCAGCTTTCTGAAGCAAATTTGCTGCTCGGCGCCAACAATATTCAGGCGGCCAGTTACGGTATCGAAAATGTGACGGATGGCAGCTTCTCTACCACGGAATCAGATAAACAGAAGAAACATGTGGTATATCTCGAAAAGAGATTCGAAAACGACGTGCTCTCCATGTTCACAGCAATCAAGAGCGCCAGAGTGACGCTGAACATTCCGGAGGATACCGGAACGCTGATTGCCCAGGAAGAGGAGTCTTATGCATGGGTTCTTTTGGAATTAAAGGACGAGTTCTCACAGGAGAGCGCGGCCTATTTGGCGCGTGCTTTAGCAACCTCTATCGGCAATGATACCACGAATAATATCGTGATCATGGATTCGGAAGGCAATATGCTCTTTTCGGGGGATGACAACTACACCATCTCTGGCACCACCAGCGCCCAGCTGTCTGTGAAGGGCGAGGCGGAGAAGAACATGATCAATAATGTGCGCCGGGTCATCTTGGGCACCAATGAATTTGATAATGTGGAGGTTTCTCCCAATCTGGTGCTGGATTTCGCCACCCAGACGAGAACCAGTCATACCTACTCGCCTGCGGACGGTCAGACACAGGGTGTCTTAAGCCATGAGGATATCTTCAGTTCAGAAAATACCAGTGGTGTAGGCGGTGTGCCGGGAACGGATTCCAACGATGACGACACGACCTATGTGCTGGAAGACAATACCAATTCTTCTTCCACGCAGTCGGAGGAGTCCAGAGATTATCTGCCCAATGAGGAGATTGTGACCACGGAGACGCCGGCCGGCGTGATCAATTACGGTTCTTCTTCGCTGACCGCGTCTTTGCTGCAGTATAATATCATCCGGGAAGAGGATGCGGAAACCCAGGGACTGCTTGACGGTGTCACGTGGGAAGAATATAAACTTGCCAACACGGAACGCACGATGCTGGAAGTGGACGATACCTTCTATGCGGCTGTGGCAAATGCAACAGGTATTTCCACAGATAATATAACCCTGGTGGCTTACAGGGAAAATCTCTTTTTCGATGCAGAGGGTTCAGGCATTACCGCGACGGATATTTTACAGATTATCCTGATCATAGTCATTCTGGCACTGCTTGCCTTTGTGGTTCTTAGAAGTATGAAGGGCGAGAAGCACGAGGAAGAGGAAGAGGAGCTGTCCGTGGAGAATTTGCTGCAGTCTACAGTGCAGCTTGAGGAAATCTCTTCGGAGAATGAGACCGAAGAAAGACGTCTTGTCAATAAGTTCGTGGAAGAAAATCCGGAGGCAGCGGCCAATCTGCTGCGCAACTGGTTAAACGAGGACTGGGGGTAGGATAAATGGCGGCAAAAGCAGCGACTGAGAATATAGGCGGACTACAGAAGGCAGCTATTTTAATGATTGCTTTGGGGCCGGAAAAGTCGGCATCGATTTTTAAACATCTGAAAGAAGATGAGATAGAAGAATTAACGTTGGAGATAGCCAATACCAGGAGCATCACGCCCCAGGTAAAGGACGAAGTGGTCAATGAGTTTTACCAGGTGTGTCTGGCGCAGCAGTATATTGCAGAGGGCGGTATCAACTATGCCAAAGAACTTCTGGAAAAGTCTTTTGGCGCCGAGAAAGCTATGGATGTTATCGGCAAGCTGACGGCATCTTTGCAGGTAAAACCTTTCGAGTTTATCAGAAAGACGGATGCTGCGCAGCTGTTAAACTTTATTCAGGACGAACATCCCCAGACCATCGCACTTATTTTGTCCTATTTATCGGCGGCGCAGGCAGCAATTATTGTCTCGGCACTTCCGCCGGACAGACAGGCCGATGTGGCAAAGCGTATTGCAGTGATGGACCGCACGAGTCCGGATGTTATCAAGGAAGTAGAGAAGGTGTTGGAATCGAAACTGTCAAGCCTGGTAAACCAGGATTACACGATTATCGGCGGTGTGGACGCCGTTGTGGAGATTTTGAATACGGTAGACCGTGGTACAGAGAAACATATCATGGAGACCTTGGAGATCGAGGAGCCGGAACTTGCGGACGAGATCAGAAAGAAGATGTTCGTCTTCGAGGATATTTTGCTTTTGGACGACCGCGCGATTCAGCGTGTGCTGCGTGATGTGGATAACAGCGATCTGGCGATTGCCCTCAAGGGTTCCAACGAGGAAGTACAGAATGCGATCTTTAATAACCTTTCTAAGCGTCTTGCGGTCATGATCAAGGAAGATATGGAATTCATGGGCCCTGTGCGTATGAAGGATGTGGAGGAAGCACAGCAGAAGATTGTAAATATCATCAGAAAACTGGAAGACTCCGCAGAGATTGTTATCTCCAGAGGTGGAGGTGACGAGATCATTGTCTAGGAATATATATAAATCCGGTTGGGTCAGAGTATCCGACGAAGATAAATGTGTAGTAGACAGCAATGTCCGTCTGGAAGAGCGGATTGCCCAGTGGGAGACACTGCGCAGGACGAACGAGAATGCCGTACCCCAGTATGATGGGGAGGAAGGCAGCGAAGCATCCGAGTTTGTGAGCGGACTTGGCGGCGAGGAGATTGATGCGCTCTTTTCCGACGGAGACAGAAGCAATGTGATCAAGGCCGGTGCCGAGGAACAGGGTCCGGATTTAGAGGCGGTCAGGGCCGAAGCCCAGGAGATACTGGATGCGGCCCAGGCTCAGGCTGGCGAGATACTTCAAAATGCCCAGGCAGAGATTGAAGTACAGCGCAGACAGGCCAGAGAGGAAGGCAATAAGCGGGGATATAACGAAGGCTATCAGCAGGGACTTGCCGAGGCGGATGGTATGAAGCAGGCTCTGCTGGAGGAAAAACGTCAGTTAGAGGCAGAATATGAACAGCTCGTGGAAGATTTGGAACCCGAGTTTATCGATACGATCACGGCGGTCTACAGCCATCTTTTCCATGTAGATTTGTCGGACAACAGAGATATCCTGGTGCATCTGATAGATTCCACCCTGCGGAAGGTGGAAAGTAGCAGGACTTTTATTGTACATGTTTCCGCGGAAGATTATCCTTATGTCAATATGCAGAAGCAGACGCTCGTAGAGGGGGCAGTGGCCGGCCGGGGTCTGATTGAGATTATAGAGGACATTGCTCTGGCGAAAGGAGATTGTCTGATTGAGACGGACGGCGGTATTTTTGACTGCGGCATTGGTACGCAGCTGGAGGAACTGACCAAGAAATTACGAGTGTTATCTTTTGAAAAGATTGAGTGAGTGTAAGAGAGCCGATAATGAATACAGCAATCAACTTTCATAAATACAGCAGCATACTGGATGAAACTTTCTTCAAGAAGATGGGGAAGGTGGAAAATGTGGTGGGTCTCACGATTGAGTCCGCAGGCCCGGAGGCGAAGCTGGGGGATTTATGTCTGATCTATCCCGCAGGAGATTACCCGCCGATCACCGCAGAGGTGGTAGGCTTTAAGGAGCGCCGGACACTTCTGATGCCCTGCGACAATACAGACGGCATAGGGCTTGGATGTATTGTGGAAAATACAGGGAATCCCTTGACGGTGCCGGTGAGCGACGACCTTCTGGGAAAAGTGCTGGATGGTCTGGGAAGGCTGGACGGTTCCTATATGCCCGGTGTTCCCTACAGCGTAGAAGCACCGCCGCCGGACGCCATGAGCAGGAAGATTATTGCAGATGTGCTGCCTCTTGGTGTGAAGGCCATCGACGGTCTGATGACGGTGGGAAAAGGCCAGCGTATTGGTATCTTTGCCGGTTCCGGTGTGGGAAAGTCCACGCTGATGGGAATGTTTGCCCGCAATACAAAAGCGGATATTAATGTGATCGCTCTGATTGGCGAGCGCGGCAGAGAGGTGCGCGAGTTTGTGGAGAGAGACTTAGGCGAAGAGGGCATGAGAAGGTCAGTGGTGGTGGTAGCCACCTCGGATAAGTCAGCCTTAGAGAGAAATAAGGCGGCCAAGACGGCCTGTGCTATCGCAGAATATTTCAGAGACCAGGGCAAGGACGTCCTCTTGATGATGGACTCCCTGACGCGTTTTTCCATGGCCCAGAGAGAGATTGGGCTTGCCAGCGGAGAACCGCCGGTATCCAGGGGCTATCCGCCCAGTGTGTATTCGGAAATGCCGAGACTTTTGGAGCGGGCGGGCTGTGCCAGTGTAGGTTCCATCACGGGGCTGTACACGGTGCTGGTGGATGGCGATGATATGAATGAGCCCATCACAGACACGGCCAGAAGTATTCTCGACGGACATATCATGCTGAACAGAAAACTGGCCCATCAGAATCATTATCCGGCAATCGATGTGTTGCAGAGTATTTCCAGATGTATGAGTCAGGTCGTAAATAAAGAACATAAAATGCTTGCCGGTAGGTTAAAGAATGTGCTGGCTACGTATAATGAGGCGGAGGATTTGATCAATATCGGCGCCTATAAGAGCGGCAGCAACCGGAATATTGATTACGCCATAGAGAAGATCGAGGCGGTCAATGATTTCTTGATGCAGGATGTGGATTCCAAGTACAGCTATGAGGAGTCGGTGGATATGCTGCGGGAGCTTTTTGCAGAAAGCTAGAAACAGCCCTTGCCGTGGCCGGGCAACGGAAAAGGCAAAGATGAGGTGACCGGCTATGGCAAAGTTCAGGTACAGGATGCAGAGTATCCTGAATATCAAATATCAGCTTGAGACCCAGGCAAAGATGGAAGTCGGCAGGGCGCAGATGCTGCTTAACGAGGAAGAGGAGCGCCTGCAGGCTTTTATAGACCGCAAGGAGGCCTATTTCGAGGAAGGCAGAAAGATGCGCAAAAAGGCCCTCAATGTGAATGCCCTTCGGGATAACAGAAATGCCCTGCGGGTCATGGACGACAGGATTGAGGAGCAGAGGGAGCAGGTAAAGAAAGCCGAGAAAGTCCTTGAAAAGGCCAGGGAGAAGCTGAAAGAAGTCATGCAGGAACGTAAGATGCATGAGAAGCTTAAAGAGAAAGCGTTAGTGCAGTTCTTGCAGGAGGAGAAAGCGGCCGAAGGCAAGATTGTGGATGAACTTACCAGTTATACCTATGGAAAACGTGGAAAGAGGAATGGGAATGGCGAGTGAAGTTGTAAATATGGGGGAAGAGCTCCCCGTAGATAAAAAAGCGGAAAAGAAGCGTTTAAAAGAAGAGCGCAATAAGATAAAGAACGACAGGAAGGCCCAGAAGAAGGAAGCCAAACAGCGAGCCAAAGAAATCTCTGAGCAGGAGGCAAAACTCAGCGAGGATGAGGAGGCAGGGGGCGTATCCGTATTTCTAGTAACGGTTGTTATTGTTATCATTTGGATTGCAATCCTGTGTCTACTGATCAAGCTGGATGTGGGCGGATTCGGCTCCGGCGTGCTTGCGCCGGTGTTGAAAGACGTGCCGGTGATCAATAAGATCCTGCCGGCGGATTCGGTGGTGACCACCGATGATACAGAATCCTACGGCGGCTATACCAGCTTAAGAGAGGCTGTGGACTATATCAAAGATTTGGAACTGCAGATTGAAGACCTGCAGTCTGCCACCAATGTGAGTTCCGAGGAAGTGGAAGAACTGCGGGCAGAGGTGGAAAGGCTGCAGACTTTTGAGGATGCCCAGATTGAGTTTGAACGTATCAAGACAGAATTTTATGAGGAAGTTATCTATGCCGAGAAAGGGCCGGGGGCTGAGGAATATCAGAAGTATTATCAGACCATTGACCCGACTACGGCAGAGTATCTGTATAAACAGGTGGTAGAGCAGGTGGAAGCCAGCAAAGAGATTCAGGATTATGCCCAGGCTTACGCGGAGATGAAGCCCAAACAGGCGGCCTCCATTTTTGAAGCTATGACGGACGATCTGGATTTGGCAGCCAAGATATTGGACCAGATGAGTGCAGAGGACCGGGGAAATATCCTGGGAGCTATGGACCCGGAGATTGCATCCAGGCTGACTAAGATTATGGATCCGGACTCTTAAGAGGGGCTTGAGAAATTCACACAAACTGCCGATATAGTGAGCAGAATGACTTTGGATATATACCATATGGAATATCATATGTTATATATAAAGCGCCGTAAGGTGCAAGAACCTTGAAAACTAAAGAAAGGAGGAAGAAAGGAAATGACGGTAAACAATGTAAATGCTCTGCTTACTTACACTGTGAACCAGAAAGTCCAGACGGCGGCGAAGACCGAAGAAGTGGTAACAGAAGGGTTTGATAAGCTCATGTCCAAGATGAGCAATCAGCTCAGTACTTTGCAGACTAAGGCGGATACATCCCAGATGACTGCGCCCAAAGAGACAGTGGAAACGAAGGATGTTGAGAATGTCCCGGCAAAGGACACGAGTCTCAAGGACGATGCTGCACAGGCTGTTGAGGAAGGGCAGGATACCCAGACGGATAAGGCTGATGTGCAGGTAGAACAGGATGAGCAGAAAGAAGTGACAGGGGAGACATCGGAGAGCGTGCCGGAGGATGTGAAACAGACGGTGGAAGAGAAAGCCGGAGAGCTGATGCAGGAAGTTGCCGATCTACTGGATATTCCGCTGGAAAAAGTGGAAGAGGCCATGGAGATTCTGGGACTGACGGCAGTGGACTTGTTTGACCCGGCTAATTTGAAACATCTGTTATTAAATCTTACCGACAGTGTGGATGAAGTCGCTCTTGTGACCAATGAGAATCTCTATGGAAATCTGCGGGATTTGTTTGGAGCAGTGGAAGAGAGTTTGGGAGCGTTGCAGGAAGAGCTGGGACTGAATGAAGAAGAACTGGATGCTCTGTTGGAGAAGATCGGTTCTGAGGAACATGAAGAAATGCAGATTGAGGTTCCCACAGAGACAATGGCCGAAAAGCCCGAGGTAAGCGTGGAGGGGATGAAGGATTATGCCGTATCCGTGCAGAGAAGCGGCGAGACCGTACAGATTAAAGTTACAGTGGACGATGCCAGCGGTACGAAGAGTACCATCGAGCAGGTTACGGACTCTGCAAAACCCCAGATAGAGGCGCCGGTGAGGCAGGAAAAAGCGGCTTCCGATATGGGACATGGACAGGAAGGTGCGAACACAGGCGAACATACGGCGGGCAATACCCTCTTACAGCATCTTATGCAGCAGGTGGAAACGGCAGATACGGTGGAAGCACCTGTAGAACAGCCGGTATTTCAGTCATCACAGACAGAGCAGATCATGAATCAGATCGTGGAGTACATGAAGGTTAACATAAGCGAGGATACCCAGAAGATGGAGATGCAGCTTCATCCGGCAAGCTTAGGGACAGTCAATGTACAGATTGCAGCCAAGGACGGTGTCATCACGGCGCAGTTTACGACACAGAATGAGACAGTGCGGGCGGCAATTGAATCCCAGATGATTCAGCTCAAAGAGCAGTTTGAGGAACAGGGTATCAAAGTGGATGCCGTGGAAGTCACAGTAGCTAATCATGCATATGGGGACCAGTCCTTTGCGGGGCAGGAAAACATGGAGCAGGATAAGGGAAATGCCAAGAAGAGCGCCAGAAGGATTAATCTGGAACTGCTTGGCGAGGAAGATGACCTTACCGAGCTGGAAGATTCCGAGCGGATTGCAGTGGAAATGATGCAGGCTAACGGCAATACCGTGGACTATATGGCATAGGCAGTAAAGAAAAACGGCACAAGCAACACAGTATAAACACAGAAAGGAGCAAGACATATGGGAGTAGTACAGAAAGTTGAGGACGGCAAATTAGTGGAATCCAATTCCGCGGCGTCTCTTGCGAACAAAAGTGCGAAAAAAACCGGTAATGACAGTCTTGACAAAGACGCGTTCTTACAGCTTTTGGTAGCGCAGATGAAGTATCAGGACCCCTTAGAGCCCACTTCTAACACAGAGTATATTTCTCAGTATGCTACATTCTCAGAATTAGAGCAGATGCAGAATATGAGCGCATCTATGGACTTGTTCAGGGCATCTTCCCTGGTAGGGCAGACTGTACTTTTGGAGATTACGGACAGCACGGGCAGAACCACACAGGTACAGGGAAATGTGGACTATGTACATTATGAGAGAAATAAAGCATATCTTTCCATTAACGGAGAGTTATATTCCATGGACGATCTGGTTACAGTGGCGGATCCTACCTATCTGGAGGCCTACAAGCTGGCGGCAGAGTTCTTAAATGATTATAATAAGCTTCCTGCGCTTGATAAACTGTCAATAACTGACAGAGAGAGAGTAGAAAAGCTGGATGAGATTTATAAGAACATGACAGAGTACCAGAAGAGCTTCCTGACAGAGGAACATGGAGCAACCTTAGAAAAATATGTGTCCAAGATGAAAGATCTGGTGGCAATTAACGAGGCCAATAAGGGAGAAGAGACTGACCCGGATAAAGACCCGGACACAGACAATGATACAGACAAAGACCCTGACGAAGGCGGTACAGAGGGCGATAAATAATAGGCAGGAAGCGGCAGCTATCTCAAGGAGGAGAGCATATGAAGATTCAAGGCAACTCATTCCTTTCCATAGAACAGCTGCAAGATCAATATTTGCATGGCAACAAGCCAAAGGGCAGTGCGCTTACCCAGGAAGGCTTAAGTTTCCAGGATATCTTATCGGGAAAGAAAAGCAATATCCAGGAAAACGGGGAAGTCAGATTTTCTAAGCACGCAGCCACCCGGCTGGCGGACAGAAATATTGAACTGACGAAGGAACAGGTCAACCGCCTGAACCTGGGAGCAGCGAAAGCTTCTGCGAAAGGAATCAACGAATCATTGGTTCTGGTGGATTCCCTCGCGTTTATCGTGAATGTACCGAATCAGACGGTCATCACGGCGATGAATCAGACAGAAACAGATGAGAATGTATTTACCAATATTGACGGAGCCGTAATCATATAGCCGGACCTTAACGGAGGCTTGACGGCCCTTGACTGACAGATAGGGCAGACGGTTAGATCGGAAGAGCACACGTCTGAACTCC
>CAJUFU010000026.1:0-28148 GCA_910585555.1 uncultured Lachnospiraceae bacterium | reverse complement strand
TTTCCCTACACGACGCTCTTCCGATCTGCAGACGGTTCTTTTAGAAAATAAGGAGGTCATTTCACTATGATGAGATCATTGTTCTCTGGTGTGGCAGGTCTTAAGACACATCAGACAAGAATGGACGTTATCGGTAACAATATTGCTAACGTTAACACTACAGCGTATAAAGCACAGAATATGGTGTTCAGCGATTTATTATATCAGCAGACACAGGCGGCAACCGGTGCTAATGCATCTACCGGACGAGGCGGTACGAACCCCAGACAGATCGGTCTTGGCGCTAAGACAGCGGCAATCTCCACGGCAATCACCAGACAGGGTTCCGCACAGTCTACCAATAATCCTTTTGATATCATGATTACGGGTGAGTCTTTCTTCGTTGTAAACAATGGTACACAGAACTTCTTTACCAGAGACGGTTCCTTTACCATTGACGGCGCTGGAAACCTGGTTATGGCAAGTACCGGTTTTAAGGTAATGGGATGGCAGGTAGACCCGGAAACCGGCGATATCAGACCGGACGTTGTGTCTGCACTGCAGGTTATGAATAAGGATAATCTGACGGTTGGGGCAGAGTCCACCACCAGAGCTTATGCGTCGGGTATTTTGGATAAGAACGACACGAATGTGAATAGTCCTGGCGGAAGAGTTATGACGCTTCATTTTTATGATAATCTGGGTTATGACTATACGGCAAAATTCAGTATCCACAGCACCGGAGCAGAGGGACGGTATCGGATTAAGCTGGACGATATTGTTGATGCGGACAGCGTTTCTTTGGTAAAGAAATATAACCTGAACAATATCGAGCAGATTGCCAGCTTTGGTAATAATCAGCCGCCAAAGGAAGTATCGGCCGTATATACTATGAATTCCAATGCGAGCTACGATGCGGCAAAGAATGCCTATACGGTGAATTTTGCAAATTCGGAGATTCTTACCGGATATGAGGATCATGCATTGTTTAAGGTGGCTGGGGACAATGTTAAGATGGTGACTACACTGACAACAGGTTCTACAGTGGCTGCTAATACAGATATTACAATGGAGGGAAAAGTAACCCTGAACAAGTCACAGCTGCAGGGAAAGCCGTATAATCTGATTTATGAGAATGATAAGTGGTACACGAAAGATGATAAAGGAAATCCGGTTGAAATTACGGATGAAGCAGGCTGGAAGAGCGCATTACAGGGGATTGAAGGAATGGATACGGTTACGATTCCGGCTGGTGGCGTAGAAACGCAAGGTTCGGATGTGACGATTACCTTCCAGCAGACTTTTAAAACAAACCAGGAATCTACCTGGACGGGAACAGCATTTGCTACCACGCTGGAAAATACGGAGGCTAATCAGGATGAGATTTTGGAGCGAGTGTATAATTTGACACAGGGTACGGATGGCAAGACATTCAGTATTAATTATGTTGCGCCAGGTGGAACAGCCCAGATTACTTCTTCGGAGGACAACGGCGGTTTTGAATTGGTATACGATGTAGACAATGGTACTTTTGTATCTATTAACGGTGCTGACAGTGCGACACTTTCCTTCCAGGGTGCGGCGTCTACTTTGACCGGGGATAGCGTAAGCCTGACACATTTCAGCAATATTGATATCGATTTTACCAGTACAACAATGCTGAATAACGGTAAAGTGACTACCATCGGCGCCGACCCGGGAGCTGGCGATGAAGCCAACACAGGAATCGGTAGAAAATACGGTGAGCTGATTGGTATCGAGGTAGGACAGGACGGTAAGATCACAGCCTCTTATGACAACGGTATCTCCAAACTGTTAGGACAGATTGCGGTAGCGAATTTCGCCAATGCAGCGGGTCTTTCCAAGGCTGGTAACAATCTGTACTCTGCAACCATGAACTCCGGCGAATTTGACGGTGTAGGTTCCGATATCACAGCGGACGGCGGTACTATGGAGTCGGGTGTATTGGAGATGAGTAACGTAGATTTGTCTTCGGAGTTTACGGAGATGATCACCACACAGCGTGGTTTCCAGGCTAACAGCCGTATCATCACCACTTCGGATTCCCTGTTAGAAGAGTTAGTGAACCTGAAGAGATAATTTCATGAAGATAAACCGGGAGGAACTTTCTGGAAAGAGAGTTCCTCTCTTAAATTTCTTTTGCAGTTTTTCAGGATGTGTGATAGAATAATTAAGTCCATGTTATTAGTCCGCCACGGGAAAGGTATAGAAGGATATTACGACAAATATAGGAGAAATCAATGGTAGAAGTAACGAAAATAAACGGTGTCAAAGTGTTGATAAATCCGGATTTGTTGGAACTTGTGGAGGAGACGCCGGATACGGTCTTGTCTTTTACGACTGGCCGGAAAATAATTGTAAAAGAAAGTAGACAAGAAGTGAAAAATTTAGTAAAATCGTATAGAAAGGATATTTTTGCAGACTAGTGTAAAAGTGGGTGTGTACATATGGATATAGCTTCGGTTTTGGGCTTGGTTTTGTGCCTGGTATTGGTAGTTTTCGGTATTGTATTTGACTCAGACGCAGGAATTGTGTTCTCGAATCTAACGGCTTTCTTTGACGTTCCATCTATATTGATTACATTTGGAGGTGCTTTCAGCTGTATTCTTGCTAGTTATACGTTGCCCAATTTCCTTGCCGGTCTCAAGAGTATTGCTTTGATTTTTAATATGTCGGCAATGAATGTCTCTGATGTGATCAAGAAGATTATTGAATTGTCTAATGTGGCACGTAAAGAAGGACTGCTCTCTCTAGAAGAGGCGGCCAGTGATATAGATGATGATTTTCTTAAGAAAGGAATTCTTTTGATCGTTGACGGTACTGACCCTGAATTGGTGCGTGCCATCATGGAGACGGAACTTGTCAGCGTGGAAGGCAGACATAAAGATAAGATTGGCTTCTGGGAAAATTTGGGAGCCATGGGACCTGCCTGGGGTATGATTGGTACACTGATTGGTTTGATCAACATGTTGAAGGCTTTGGATGACCCTTCTTCCATCGGACCCGCTATGGCGGTTGCGTTGGTTACCACCTTGTATGGTTCCCTGTTGGCAAACTGGATTTGCGCACCTGTAGCCAGTAAGTTAAAGGCCAAAAATGCCGATGAGATGATGGTGAAAGAGATTGAGATAGAGGGACTTTTATCCATTCAGGCAGGTGAGAACCCTCGAGTCATTGAAGAGAAGCTGAAGTCCTTCTTGGCACCTGCGGAGAGAAGTTCTTCGGAAGAAGAAGGCGGAGGTGAGTTGAATGGCTAACAGAAAACCAGATGAGCCGCCGAAAGGCGCCCCGGCGTGGCAGTCTACGTTTGCGGATCTGATGAATCTGTTACTTTGCTTCTTTGTGCTTCTTTTTTCCATGTCCACTGTGGATGCGGAAAAATGGGAGATGGTAGTAGCGTCTTTTAACCAAACCTTTTCAGTTTTTAGCGCTGGTGCTACGGCGATTGGCGATGGCATTCTGATCAGTAATGGCGTTAGTCAGCTTAATGAGCTAGATGAATATATTAACAGTACAGGTAAAATGGATGATGGGGAGATAGTCTCCGAAGATGTGGCCAATGCACAGGCTCAGGTAGAGGAGGCGCAGATGGAGCAGTCCGAGGAACTTGCCGAGATGATTCAGGAAGCTGTGGAAGAGAAGGATATGGATGAGATGATCGATATCGAATTTACTTCTCAGTATGTACAGCTTACTTTAAAAGGAGCACTTTTGTTTGATTCAGGAAGTACCCTTTTAAAAGACGAGGCAAAACCGGTGTTAGATCAGGTGGGGCTGATTTTAGAGCGGTATGCGGACGGCACGATTGAGATAGAGGGACACACGGATAACGTACCGATGTCGGGAGCGAAGTATTCTAATAATGATGAACTGAGTTCCGGCCGTGCCTTATCAGTGTTCAATTATCTGTTAGAGGTAACGAATTTAAATCCGGCGAATCTCAAACATGCCGGCAGGGGGGAGTATCTTCCGGTGGCGGATAATTCCACAGCGGAAGGCAGAAGCAAGAACAGACGAGTTGAGATTAAGATTTATAACGCGCTGAGTTCTTATTAATCTGCATGAAGGTCTGCATAAGCGGTTTTATGGCGGCGGACTTCAGAATAAAGGTAAAGGTGAGTAAAAGGAGAATGGTAGGGCTATGAAGAAAAATCTGATTTCCATTATTATTCTGGCGCTGTTGATTGTAAATATAGTGTTGACAGCGATAATGATGTTCAGTGTGACAGGCGCTTCTAAGAAAACCGCGGCTCTGGTAGACAATATCGCCACTGCTTTGGACCTGGAGCTGGTGTCTGGCCAGGAGGAAGAGGCGGAGGAAGTCGTTTCGATGGCGGACACAGAGACTTATTCGTTCGCAGAACAAATGACCATACCACTTAAGAAGGCTGAGGGAGATGATAAAGACCGCTATTGTATCGTTTCCATTACGCTGGCGATCAATACCAAGGCAGATGGCTACAAGGATTATGGTTCTGATTTGAGTCAGCAGGAAGGTTTGATCAAAGACGAGATTAACGGTGTTTTCGCCCAGTATACCGTGGAGGAAGCCAGAAATAATCAGGAGCAGATCAAACAGGAGATCCTTGAGAGAATACAGAAAATGTTTGATTCCAAGTTTATCTATAACGTGTCATTCGGTGACATTTTGTTTGGATAGTATTTAGAACAAATAAGTACCACAGGAGGTGAACTTTTCGTGGGTGAGGTACTATCTCAAAACGAGATTGACAATCTGCTTGCCGCATTGAGCAGCGGTGAATTAGATGCAGATAATATGAATGATGCCAATGATAAACAGGTGAAGAACTATGATTTCAAACGACCGACCAAGTTCTCCAAAGAGCATCTGCGTACATTGGAAATTATATATGAACATTACGGACGGCTGCTTTCCACGAGTCTGCCGGTATATCTTAGAAAAAACGTACAGGTATCCGTAGCGAGTTCGGAGACGGTTATTTTCTCGGAGTTCAGCAACGCCCTTTCAAATCCTGTTATCTTGGGTATCGTAAATTTTCAGCCGCTTGGCGGTACAATATTGATAGAATTAGCGGCGCAGCTTGGATTTGCGATGATAGACAGGATGCTTGGCGGTGCGGGTGACCCCTTGGAGAAGAACCGGGAGTACACAGAAATAGAGATGACAATCATAGAGAAGATGATGGTGGTGTGTATGCAGCTTATGCGGGAACCATGGAGGAATGTGATAGATATCAATCCCATGATGGAGCGGATTGAGACAAATTCCCAGTTTGCACAGATCATCGCACCGAATGATATGATAGCCATTGTAACATTGAATGTTAAGATAGGCGAAGTTGAAGGCTTCATGAATGTATGTCTCCCCTTTTTCACACTGGAGAGTGTCATGGATAAGCTCAATACGAAGTTCTGGTATGCTAATATGCAGGAACAGAACGATGAGGACTTCGAGGAGTATATCGGAGCTCTGATCAAGAGAGTGGATGTTCCGGTCAAGGCAGTGCTTGGCAAGACCAATATAACGGTTACCGATTTTGTCAATCTGCAGGTCGGGGATATCATACGATTAGATACCGAAGTGGAGCAGGATCTTAATGTGTATGTCGGCAATATAAAGAAGTTTACTGCATTGCCGGGTACCAGCAAAGACAGAAATGCTGTAAGGGTCACATCGGTAATCAGAGAGGGGGAATAGAAGCATGGATGGAATGTTATCGCAAGACGAAATAAATGCACTCTTGACCGGTATGGATGCACCAGCCGATGACGGGGATACTGGGATGGAAGATACATCGGCATCGGGTGGTTTGGAGCCGGATGAGAGTCTTCTTACGGAGTATGAAAAAGATGCTGTTGGTGAAGTTGCTAATATAAGCATGGGGTCTTCTGCGACTACACTGTTTTCCATTGTCAATCGTAAGGTTGATATATCGACACCGACTGTCACATTGGCGGTGTGGAAAAACGTATTAGATGAGTATGAGAAGCCATGCGTATTTATTCAGATTAAGTATACGCAGGGTTTGGATGGTTCCAATATTTTAGTATTAAAGGAGCATGATGTAAAGGTCATCACCGACTTGATGATGGGTGGTGACGGAAGTAATACGGATGGCGAATTGGGTGAGCTTCATCTGAGCGCGATTTCGGAGGCTATGAACGAGATGATGGGGTCATCAGCCACTTCTCTTTCCACAATGCTTGGCAAGATGATAGATATTAGTCCCCCGGAGGCGAGTCTGATTGACTTGACGGCTTTCAAATCCGGTGGTGATATTGCGGCTTTTTTGGAAGGAACATTTGTCAAGATTGCATTTCGTATGCAGATTGATGATTTGGTTGATTCTTCCATCATGCAGCTGTATCCGATAGATTTTGCAAAGGAAATATATGATACCTTTATAAACAATCAGGGGGGTGATTCCCCTGCTGCGCCGGCTCCGGCACCTGCCCCGGCACCAGCACCTGCACCACAGCAGGCAGCGCCGCAGATGGATATGAGCCAGATGGGAATGCCGCAGATGGCACCGCAGATGGATATGAGTCAAATGGGAATGCCGCAGATGGGTATGCCACAGATGCAGATGATGCCACAGATGGGAATGCCGCAGATGCAGATGATGCCACAGATGCAGATGCCGCCTAATATGAATATACAGCCGGTTCAGTTCCAGAATTTTTCCAACGATTTCAATCCGATGCAGAGTCAGGAGAATATCGAGCTGATC
Organism: uncultured Lachnospiraceae bacterium; assembly: GCA_910585555.1. Taxonomy (GTDB): domain Bacteria; phylum Bacillota; class Clostridia; order Lachnospirales; family Lachnospiraceae; genus UBA3282. The sequence continues at coordinate 21,435 of CAJUFU010000026.1, read as the reverse complement.
AAAGATGTACCGTTGGAGGTAACAGTGGAACTGGGAAGGACCACGAAGTCCATTTCAGATATCCTGGATTTTGCGCCGGGAACGATCATAGAATTGGATAAGATCGCCGGAGAACCAATTGATGTCTTAGTAAACGGTAAGTTCGTGGCAAAAGGTGAAGTAGTAGTAATCGAAGAAAGTTTTGGTATTCGTGTAACTGAAATTATCAAATAATATGTAATAGGAGAAGAAAGATGGCAAAGAATATTTTAGTATGTGACGATGCGGCTTTTATGCGAATGATGATCAAGGACATCCTAACCAAGAATGGTTACAATGTGGCAGGGGAAGCCGAGAACGGCGCTAAGGCGGTTGAGAAGTACAACGAGCTTAAGCCGGATCTTGTATTGATGGACATCACGATGCCGGAGATGGATGGTATTCAGGCACTCAAGAAAATCAAAGCAGGCGATCCGGGCGCTATGGTCATCATGTGTTCTGCTATGGGACAGCAGGCGATGGTTATCGAGTCTATTCAGTCCGGTGCGAAAGATTTTATTGTAAAACCTTTCCAGGCTGACCGTGTGCTTGAGGCTGTGAAGAAGGTTGTGGGATAATATGTTCCTTACGGTATCGGGTAGAACTGACTCCTATGTACAGTTTATGACGATATTGGTTCTGTTTGTGTTCGTTCTGGGAATTACATATGTTGTCACCAGGTGGATTGGCGGATACCAGAAAAGTGCGTCATCGAACACAAATATGGAGATTGTTGAGACACTCCGTATGGCCAACAATAAGTATCTGCAGATTGTCAGGGTGGGCCAGAAATATTTGGCAGTTGCAGTCTGCAAAGATAGTGTTACAATGTTAACGGAGATTCCCAAAGATGATTTATGCTTTTCAGAAGGGAATTCAGGCGGCTTGTCCGGGTTTAAGGATGTGCTGGCCAAAATTCAAAAAGAAAAATTTCTGGAAAAAGAAGACGGGCGAGGCGAATGAAGAGATATTTTTCCGGATATCATTTAGCAAAATTAATATGCCTGCTAATGGTGGCAGGCATATTGTGTCTTAGTCAGAAACATACGGCTTATGCAGTAAACGATACTCCTTACCGGGATTCGAATCTTACCGGTACTAGTTCGGAACGGACCAATATCGATCCGCCGGGAGAATCGGATAATGCCGATGATCTGGCAGAACTGAATATAGCCAATACAGTGACGGTTACATACAACGATGGTAATGGCAGTGTGAATGGCGCTTTGCGTATTCTGGCGATCCTTACCCTGATTGCTATTGCGCCGTCACTGATTATTATGTTAACCTCATTTACCAGGGTTATCATTGTCCTTCATTTTACAAGGCAGGCGCTCAATACCCAGAGTGCACCGCCCAATACGGTGCTGATCGGCATTGCGCTCTTTTTGACGTTCTTCATTATGCAGCCGACGCTTGCGCAGATTTATACGGAAGCGGTGGTGCCTTATGAGGCCGGTGAATTGGAGACGGAGGAAGCGATTACTGCCGCGGCGCAGCCAGTCAGGGAATTTATGTATACCCAGACGCTTAAGAAGGATGTCGCTTTCTTTATGGATATTAACCGTACTGCGTGGGATGGGGAACTGGCAAGTATCCCTATGAGTGTGCTGGTGCCGAGTTTTATCATCAATGAGCTTCGAACAGCGTTTATCATAGGGTTTCTAATATATATTCCGTTTATTGTAATTGATATGGTTGTGGCGTCTACCCTGATGGCGATGGGTATGATGATGCTGCCGCCAACCACCATTTCCATGCCATTTAAAATACTCTTGTTTGTATTGGCTGATGGATGGTATCTGGTGATCAAGGGCGTGGTGGAGAGTTTCTATTACTAACCAGCCGGTAGAGGAAGGGATGTGAGTACATGACGATAAATGATGTCACCGCAATCGCAGAGGATGCACTTTTTACGATTATTAAGTGCTCGGCACCGTTGCTTTTGGTGTCTCTGGTGGTGGGGCTTATCGTGAGTATTTTCCAGACGGTTACGTCCATTCAGGGGCAGACACTCACTTTTGTGCCTAAGATACTGGCAATTTTTCTGGGGCTTATTGTGATGGGTCATTGGATTATAAATAATATGGTGGAGTACATGACTCGTCTGTGGACAGACTTTAATGCTTACATCAGATAGAAGTGGGATCGCATGATAAATTTTACTTTTTCTTATGCAGATTTAGAATATTTCCTGCTGATTCTGGTGCGGATTACGAGTTTTGTGTATATTGCACCGTTTTTTGGCATGACCAATGTTCCTAGGCGGGTGAAAGTCGGCTTCAGTATCTTTCTGGCATACCTGATTTTCCATGCGGTAGACAGGGGTGACGTTGTCTATGATACGCTGCTTGGCTATGCGGTGATTGTTATGAAGGAAGCTCTGACAGGCTTTTTGATCGGATGGGGAGCACAGATTTGTACGACGGTGACCTCCTTTGCGGGAAGTATAGCGGATATGGAGGCCGGTCTTTCGATGGTATCTTTGCTTGATCCGACGACCAGAGAGCAGGCTACTTTTACAGGTGTTTTTTATCAGTATCTGTTTACGCTGTTTTTGATCATAACAGGCATGTACCAGTATCTTTTACAGGCGCTGGTGGATACCTTTACTTTAATACCAATCAACGGTGCAGTTTTCAAGACGGAAGCGCTGATGGAGTCCGTGATTATGTTTTTGGGTGACTATATCACCATAGGCTTTCGAATTATTCTTCCGATTTTCTGTACCATGCTTCTTTTAAACTGTGTACTGGGCGTGCTGGCTAAGGTGTCTCCGCAGTTGAATATGTTTGCGGTAGGTATGCAGTTAAAGATATTGGTGGGACTTGGCATTTTATTTTTAACAGTAAGAATGCTGCCTATGGCGGCTGATTATGTGTTTACACAGATGAAGAGAATGATTGTATCTTTTGTGGAGGGAATGATGTAAGGTGTCTTCCATACAGAGAAAGGGCAGGGCGGTAGAATTGGAATTGCTTCTGACATATGATCTTCAGTTCTTTGCCAAGGATGGACCTGGCGGAGAGAAAACAGAGGAGCCTACCTCCAAGAAACTGTCGGATGCCCGTAATGAGGGTCAGGTTGCGAAGAGCAAAGAGGTGACCAGTGCCTTTGAGATGCTTTTTGCCTTTATTATACTCTATTTCTTCATGGAGCGGATGGGGACCAGTTTTGTAGGGAATATCTATGATATTTATTCCCAGATACCAAGCTACGTCAAGATGTATGACGGTTATGTGCAGAGTCAGACGTTTAACTATCTGTTTATCCAGTCTTTGACCAGAATACTGGGAATTATGGCGCCGTTTTTGGCTGTGGGGTTTATTGTGGCATTTGTCACGAATCTTCTGCAGGTTAAGTGGAAGGTGACAACAAAGCCGCTTCATCCAAAGTTTAATAAACTCAATCCGATCAGTGGGTTTAAGAGAATCATCTCTCCTAATTCGCTGGTGGAATTGTTGAAATCCGTTTTAAAGCTTTCATTGATCGGCTATGTGGTATATTCTTATTTAAAGAAAAATATGCCGCCGCTTTTTCAGTTTTATTCGCTTTCTTTGTACCAGGGGATTGCGCAGGTGGGCGTCCTGGTGATAAATCTGGGAATCCGCATCTCGTTGTTCTATATGCTCATCGCGGCGCTTGATTTTGCTTATCAGAAGATCAAGTTTAAGAAAGACATGAAGATGACCAAACAGGAAGTGAAGGACGAATATAAGAACCAGGAAGGTGACCCGCAGATCAAGAGTAAACAGCGGCAGAGGATGCAGGAGGCGTCAAGACGCCGTATGATGCAGAGACTTCCCGAGGCGGATGTGGTTATTACGAACCCTACCCATTATGCGGTGGCAATCAAGTATGAACCGGAGCTTTACGATGCCCCTTATGTGGTGGCCAAGGGTGCGGATTATCTGGCACAGAAGATTAAAGATACAGCGAAGGAACATCACATAGAGATTGTGGAGAACAAACCCCTTGCCCGTATGTTGTACGCCAATGTGGATGTGGGCAGTGTGGTGCCGCCTGAACTTTATCAGGCAGTTGCGGAAGTGCTTGCTTTCGTATATCATTTACAAGGACGAGTATAAGAAAGGAGGAGGAACGGAATGGGAAAATTGAAGACAGCCGATATGGGCGTGGCCGCATATGTGCTTGCCGCGTTTATCATGTTAATTGTACCGATTAAGTCAGGCCTTTTGGATGTGCTGTTAGCTTGTAATATTTCGGTTGCTTTTACGATTATGTTCGGCTGTATGTTTGCAAATGAAGTATTGAACATGTCTTTCTATCCGACAATCCTTCTGTTTACAACTATTTTCAGGATTGCGCTGAATGTCTCTTCCACCAGATTGATCTTAACCACTGGCGATGCCGGTAACGTGGTACAGACCTTTGGTCAGTATGTGGGCGGCGGCGATCTGATCGTGGGTGTCATTGTGTTTATCATTTTGATCATCGTACAGTTTATGATCATCAACAAAGGTTCCGAGCGTGTGGCTGAGGTTACCGCCAGATTTACGCTGGACGCTATGCCTGGTAAGCAGATGGCAATCGATGCCGATTTAAATACGGGCGCCATCACGGATGATGAGGCCAAGAAGCGTCGTGAGAAGATTCAGGATGAATCCAACTTCTTTGGTTCCATGGATGGTGCCGTAAAGTACGTTAAGGGAGATGCTACGGCGGGTCTGATCATCACTTTTGTCAATATTGTGGGCGGTTTTGCCATGGGTGTGATGCGTGAGAATCTGGAAGTGATGGATGCCATCAATAAGTATGTCATCCTGACCATCGGTGATGGCCTGGTGAGTCAGATTCCTTCTCTTTTGATCTCTTTGGCGACTGGTATTCTGGTGACAAAGGGTTCCAAAGAGGCTGATTTTGGTACGGTGCTGGTGAAACAGCTCTTCGGTGTGCCGAAGGTCTTATATCTGGTGGGTATCGTCATTGCGGGACTGGGTATTGTAACCCCTCTTAACAAGATTGTGTTTGTGGGTCTGGGACTTATCTTTGTGGTGGTGGGCCGCGTGATGGCAGGAACCATTGAAACTGCGGAGATCGAGCATGAGGCGGACGAGGAAGAAGCGGCGGCAGAGGAGATCAGGCAGCCGGAAAACGTTACTTCCCTTCTGCAGGTGGACCCTATCGAGCTGGAATTTGGTTATGGTATCATTCCTCTGGCAGATGTGAATCAGGGCGGCGACCTCTTAGACCGTGTGGTCATGATCAGGAGACAGATCGCGCTGGAGCTTGGTACTGTAGTGCCGATTATCCGTCTGCGGGATAACATACAGCTTAATCCCAACCAGTATATCATTAAGATAAAGGGCGTACAGGTCAGCGAGGGTGAGATTCTTTTTGACCACTATATGGCCATGAATCCTGGCTATGTGGAGGAGGAGATTACGGGTATTCCTACTTTTGAACCTTCCTTCCATCTGCCGGCCATCTGGATTACGGAAGGGCAGAGAGAACGTGCGGAGAGTATGGGCTATACGGTAGTGGACCCGCCGTCCATCATTGCAACACATTTGACGGAAGTGATCAGGCAGTATATCGCGGAGCTTCTGACCAGACAGGATGTACAGAACCTGGTCAACAACCTGAAAGAGTCCAATCCTTCTTTGGTGGAGGAGCTTGTACCCAAACTGCTTGGGCTTGGTGAGATACAGAAGGTATTACAGAATCTTTTGCGGGAAGGTATCTCGATCAGAGATCTGCTCACCATATTTGAGACGCTTGCGGATTATGCAGCTACCACCAGGGATACGGATATTCTGACCGAATATGTCAGACAGAGTCTGAAACGTGCGATTTCCAATAAGTTCTTCCCGGCCAATGAGACTACCAGTGTGGTGACACTTGATCCCAAATTGGAGCAGGAGATTATGGCCAGCGTGAAGCAGACAGAACAGGGTGCATACCTGACGCTTGACCCGGCTAAGACCAGGGCAGTTATGGATGCTGTGGGTGTAGAGACGAAGAAGCTGGAAGACTTGGGCAAGATACCGATTGTGATTACGTCGCCGATCGTCCGCGCATATTTTAAGAAATTGACAGAAGATTATTACAAGGATTTAGTGGTTGTGTCCTACAATGAAGTGGAATCAAACATTGAATTACAGTCTGTTGGGATGGTGACTGCATAATGATAATCAAAAAATTTATTGCCAAAACAGAAAAAGAAGCAATTGAAAATGCCAAGAAGGAGCTGGGGGAAGGCGTAGTTGTCATGAACGTCAAAACCGTGAAGAGTAAGGGTTTTCTGGCATTTCTAAAGCCCTCCATGGTGGAGGTTACGGTGGCTCTGGAAGAGGAGAGCGAGAAATACACGGCGGCAGTGTCCGCCATCAATAACGTGATTGCTTCCAGCCAGAATAAGGTGCCTGAGGCGGCCAATGCTGTGCCGGCGCTTGTAACAGCGCCAGTTACGGCGCCTGCAACTGCGGCATCAGAACCTGCGGTCAAAAAAGAGAGCAGTGCTATTGAGGAAAAGCTGGATAGTCTGCAGTCCCTTTTGGAACAGCAGCTGCAAAAACCGGAGGAAAATAAGGAAGAGAAAAAGGAACCGAAGGAAGCAGAGAAGGAAGAGACTGAAACTGATAAATTCATGCGCCTGCTGCATGATATCATGTTGAATAATGAAGTGGATGAGAAGTACGCACAGGAGATCATCAGTGAGATTGAGCAGATCAACAAGCCCAATATCCCCTTCGATTATGCGCTGGCCAATACTTATCAGAAAATGATTTTAAAGTTTGGAAAGCCAAGCGGCATAGAGCCTGCCGCAAACGGCATCAAAATGGTATTTTTTATAGGCCCTACGGGAGTTGGGAAGACGACTACCATTGCCAAGATTGCTTCCAAATTCCGGGTGGATGAGAAGAAGAAGGTTGCACTTTTGACGGCGGACACCTATCGTATTGCAGCGGCGGAACAGCTGCGTACATATGCGAATATATTGGAAGTGCCGTTCCGTGTGATCTACACGGTGGAGGAGATACGAAAGGCGATAGAAGACTTTAGAGAATATGATTATATTCTGATTGATACGGCCGGACATTCTCATCAGAATACCACCCAGAAGGATAACATGAGTAATTTTATTCATTCTGTGGATGACAGGGTGGAGAAGGAGGTCCACCTGGTCTTGAGTGCGACGACCAAGTACCGGGATTTGATAAGTATTGCAGATTCTTATAAGGAGATGGCGGACTATAAGCTGATATTCACCAAGCTTGACGAGACCACTACTTTGGGAAATCTGTTGAATCTGCGGCTGTATACTGGAGCGCCCCTGTCTTATGTGACGCATGGACAGAATGTACCGGACGATATTGAAGATTTTAATCCGCAAAAGACGGTTAAGAGACTGCTTGGAGGGAAGAACTAAGGAGGAAGCCTAATGGATCAGGCTGAACAGTTAAGGAATATCATCAAGGCGAATGTAAAGCCCCGTCAGCCTCTGGCGCGTGTCATTACCGTCACCAGCGGCAAGGGAGGCGTTGGTAAATCCAATACGGCTATTAACCTGGCGATACAATTTCGTAAGATGGGACAGCAAGTCATTATTCTGGATGCGGATTTTGGATTGGCCAATATAGAGATCATGTTTGGGACAGTCCCTAAACATAACTTATGTGATTTGATTTATGAAGGTAAGAACATTAAAGACATTATCACCTGGGGACCGATGGAAGTCGGATTTATCTCCGGGGGCTCCGGCATAGCCGGAATGACGAATTTAGATAAAGATTACTTGAATTATATCATCCAGAATCTGACGCAGCTGGATGAGATGGCGGATATGATTATTGTGGATACGGGAGCGGGTATATCCGATGGTGTGCTGGAATTTCTGGTGGCCAGCGGTGAGATTTTGCTGGTGACCACACCGGAACCCACTTCGATTACAGATTCTTATTCACTCTTAAAGGCGTTAAACAGGCATCCCCGCTATTTACGGGAGACAACGCAGATCAAAGTGCTTGCCAACAAGGTGTCGGGCGAGGCTGAGGCCAAGGCGCTCTATGCCAAACTGGAAGCCGTGGTGGCTAGGTATCTGAAGATGCCCATTTCCTATTTGGGAATGATTCCACAGGACAGCCAGCTGGCGAAAGCGGTTATGCAGCAGGCGCCGGTATCGTTGGATAATCCGCGTGCCAGGTCTGCCATGGCCTATGAGGCAGTGGCCGCGAAGCTGATGAATAAGGAATTGAATAAGAATCTTACCAAACGCGGTATGACAGCTTTTTTTTCACATATTATATCCAGAAGATGACAGGAAAACAGAGGTGTGAAAAGGGAGGAGAGCATTATGGCAAATCTGTTGTCAAGATACTTAGTTCCCGGCAGACAGATAGATCTGCAGGCAGTTGAGAGGTCTTCCGTGAAAAGGAAGAGGGGAGAGAAAAAGGTTCACCAGAGTCAAGTGCTTGATGTTTTATCGGAAGATCGGTTTGAGATTTCCATGCCTATGGAGGAAGGCAAGCTGATCTTATTGCCTGTGGATGGGGAGTACAATCTGTATATTCATGGCGAGGGTGTACTCTATCAATGTTATGCCAGGGTCGTGGACCGTTATAAGAATCATAACAGGTATGTGCTGGTAATGGATTTATTGAGTAATCTGCGCAAATACCAGCGAAGAGAATATTACAGGTTTAGCTGCGCGCTGGAGATGGATTCCAGACAGCTTGAGGAGGAAGAAACTTCTCTTATGGATAAAGAGGAGGAGAGTATGACCCCGGAGCTTCCCCTAAAGAGAAGTGTTATTGTGGATATCAGCGGCGGGGGGCTTCGATTTGTGGCAAATTATTCCTATGAAGTGGATAGTTTGATACTTTGCAAATATCGTCTGATGGTGGAAGGCGAGATTAAGGAATTTAATTTGGTAGGCAAGGTATTGAATGTCAAGGAAGTTGAGAACCGCGAGGGGTTGTTTGAACATCGTGTGCAGTATGTCAATATGACCGCGGGTGATCGGGAGAAGATTATCAAATATATTTTTGACGAAGAGCGTAAGACCCTTAAGAACACGAAGGGTGACTTGGGATTTCATAGATAAATATAAATTACGCACCGGGAAGGGAGCATGTATAGAAGATGAAAAATATCTTAGTAGTTGACGACTCTGCACTTATGAGAAGAGTACTTTGTGATATAATTGAAAGCGATGAAAGATTCCATGTACAGGATCGGGCAGTGAATGGTTTAGAGGCGTTAGATCTGCTTAGCAGAAAGACATATGACGCGGTGGTGCTGGATGTCAATATGCCGCAGATGAACGGCCTGGAACTGTTAAGAGAGCTGCAGAAACGCAAGATTTCAGCCAAGGTCATGATGGCGAGTACCGATACCAAGGAAGGGGCAAAGACAACTTTAGATGCTCTGGATTTGGGTGCTCTCGATTTTGTCCATAAGCCCAACAATGCGATGGATTGCCGCGGCGGAGAGTTTAAGGAGAGATTTCTGCGTGTTCTGGCAGTGGTGGCAGATTCCCGCACACCCGCAGTCAGCAAGGCATTTAGCGTAGAAGACATGAAAGCCACAAAGAAGATGGTGTCTCTTGTGAGCAAACATGCGGCGGCTGTGAGCGGCAACAGGATTGTGGCGCTGGCAAGTTCTACGGGAGGACCCAAAGCTTTACAGTCAGTGGTTCCCAAACTTCCCAGAAACTTAAAGGCCCCTGTGGTGATCGTGCAGCATATGCCTGCCGGTTTTACAGCGTCCTTGGCAGAGCGGCTGGATTCTCTGAGCGAGGTGAAGGTTAAGGAAGCGGCAGAGGGGGATTTGCTGGAAGCTGGAACTGTATATATTGCAATGGGCGGTAAGCATTTAAACATCGTGCCGATGTCCGGAAAGTATACGATTCATTATACGAACGAGCCGGCCAGAGAAGGCGTAAAGCCTTGTGCCAATTATATGTATGAGTCTCTGACGGAAAGCCGGTTTGACCAGATTGTGTGTGTGGTCATGACCGGTATGGGCTCTGACGGTACACAGGGAATCCAGAATCTGAAGAAAAAGAAAAAAACGCATGTTATTGTTCAGGAAGCCAGCACATGCGCGGTATATGGGATGCCAAAGAGTGCCGTACAGGCAGGGCTGGCAGATCAGACCGTACCTCTTGAACAGATTGCGCAGGAAATCATAATGAACGTGGGGGTAAAATAGTATGGATGTAAGTCAGTATCTTGAGATTTTCCTTGATGAAACAAATGAGCATCTGCAGAATCTCAACACTCAGATTCTTTCCCTGGAACAAGATCCGGAGAATATGGATACGATCAACGAGATCTTCCGTGCGGCCCATTCCCTTAAGGGTATGGCGGGCACCATGGGTTATAAGAGGATGCAGACTCTGACACATGACATGGAGAATGTATTTTCTGAGGTGAGGAATGGCAATGTCAAAGTAAATGCGGATATGATCGATGTGTTATTCCAATGTCTGGACGCACTGGAGGAGTATAATACTTGTATCAGAGAGAGCTCGGATGAGGGTACGAATGATAACGGTGCCTTGATCAAGCGTCTTAACAGTATCATGAGTGACGGCGGAGAAGAAGCACAGGAGAAGGCGGCCCCCGCGGCACAGGCAAAAGAAGCTGCCCAGGAAATCTCAGACGAAACCCAGAAGTTCAGGCAGATTAAATTGAATGAAACCCAGCAGAATGTGCTCAAAGAGGCGGATAGACAGGGGAAGAGTGTTTACGGTCTTACCGTTAAAGTGCAAGAGTCTTGTATTTTAAAGGCGGCAAGAGCATTTCTGGTGTTTAAAGCCATAGAGGAGACAAGTGAGATCATTGTCTCAGAACCTTCTTCACAGGATATCGAGGATGAGAAATTCGATTTGCATTTCAGTCTGTTGATTGTTTCCGAGGAGAACCTTGACAAGATTCTGGAAGCGGCGAGAAGTGTATCTGAGATTGAAGAAGTCACCGGCGGTGTGCTGAATATGAATGATGTGAATCAGGCCAAAGAAGAGGAAGAGACAGACGCGGCCCAGCCAGCGGCACCCGAACAGCCGGCAGCACAGACACCCTCTGTAAGTGAAGCGCCTGCACCGGCAGACGCGGCCCAGGCACAGCAGGCCTCTTCGGAGCAGACGCCCGCACAGGCAGCAACACCTGCACCGGCGCCTAAGAAACCAAATGCCAACAAACCGGTGGTGAACCGTACTGTCAGGGTGGATATTGAGAAGCTGGATACGCTGATGAATCTGGTCAGCGAGCTGATCATTGCAAAAAACTCTCTGGTATCGGCTTCTACCATGTCCGGCAATTCCAGTCCGGCGGTGAACGAGCAGATAGAGTATTTGGAAAGTGTCACCACTTCCCTGCATGAGTCCGTTATGAAGGTGCGTATGGTGCCTATTGAGAGTACCGTGAATAAATTCCCTCGTATGGTGCGTGACCTGCAGAAGAAGCTGGGCAAGAAAATGGAATTGTATATGAGCGGTGAAGAAACCGAACTTGATCGTACTGTGGTCGATCAGATCGGCGATCCGCTAATGCACCTTTTGCGTAATTCCGCAGACCATGGTTTAGAGTCTGCCGAGGTGCGTAAAGAGAGAGGCAAGCCGGAAGTCGGTTCTATCTTTTTAGATGCTTACCAGGATGGTAACAATGTAGTGATCGAAGTCAGGGATGACGGTAACGGTATTGATACCAAGGCTGTTAAGAACAAGGCAATCGAACGCGGCGTGATCACACCTGAACAGGGTGAGAATATGAGCGAGAAAGAGATTATCAATCTGCTCTTCAATGCCGGATTCTCCACGGCCAAGGTGGTATCCGATGTGTCGGGACGCGGTGTGGGACTGGATGTGGTGAGATCTATGATCGAGTCCTTAAGCGGCGAGGTGGAAGTGAAGTCAAAGCTTGGAGAGGGAAGTACCTGGACCATCAGACTTCCGCTTACACTGGCCATCATACAGGCTTTGATGGTGGATATCGGGGACGAGAAGTATGCGATTTCCTTAGGTTCCATCCAGACCATTGAGGATATCTCCCCGTCGGATGTGAAGCTGGTACAGGCTAAGGAAGTGATTCAGCTTAGAGACCTTGTGATTCCGTTGGTACGTTTGTGCGATATTCTGGATATTCCCAGCAAGAAGAATCCGGAGGATAATCTGGTAGTGGTTATCGTTAAGAAGGGTGATAAGCTGGCAGGTCTTGTGGTGGATGAGCTGATTGGACAGCAGGAGATCGTTATCAAATCGCTTGGCAAGTATATCAGCAAGTGTAAGATTATCAGCGGCGCTACGGTTCTGGGTGATGGTGAGGTGGCACTGATTCTTGATGCCAATACACTGATCTAAGAAGAGGGAGGAACAGGCTATGGAAGAATTAAGAGCAGTTGGAGAGACCACACAGTTCATCGTCATCAAGCTTGGGGATGAGCAGTACGGAATCGATATCAAATATATTGATAATATTGTCAGAATGCAGCATATCACCAGAGTGCCTAAGGTAGACGCTTATCTGAAAGGTGTGATTAATCTGCGCGGCGAAGTTATCCCGGTCATGAGTATACGCATCAAGATGGGACTGGAGCCGGATGTGGAGACGAAGTCCAGCCGAATCATCATCTTAAAGTTAGAGCAGCAGGGGACAATCGGTGTGATTGTCGATGAGGTGAAAGAGGTTGTGACTTTAGACAATGAAAATATAGAAAAAATGGCTTACGATTCCAAAGATGAGAAGGCAAGTTTCTTGTGCGGAGTCGGGAAATGTGAAGGCGGACTGATTTCCCTGTTGGATTTGAATTCAGTTGTCTTGGAAGGCATATAGGAGGAAAGAGAGTGGGCGAAATTTCCTTAGAGGAAATGTCAAATGAATATTTTGACGTTTTAAAAGAATTGGGCAATATTGGTGCCGGAAATGCGACGACCGCATTGGCGCAGATGATGCAGTGTAAAGTGGATATGGCTGTTCCGCAGGTCAGGCTTTTGGAGTTTAAGGAGCTTGGCGAGACTATGGGCGGTGAAGAGCTGGTTATGGCAGGTATTTATCTCGCCATTGAGGGAGATATCACAGGCAGTATCATGTTTCTTTTGGAGAAGCAGGCCGCAAAACATCTTGTCGGTAAACTGATGGGCGTAGAATCAGAAGGTGATGATTTTACGGAAATGGAATTTTCCGCATTAAAAGAGGTGGGCAATATTATTACGGGTGCGTATCTCAACTCCTTGTCGAGTATTACGAACCTGGCTGTCTATCCTTCGGTTCCAGATCTTACCGTGGATATGGCAGGTGCTATCTTAAGTGTTCCGGCGATTCAGTTCGGGGCTCTGGGGGACAGGATTTTATTGATACAGACGCAGTTCTTCGATGAGATGGTTTTGGATGGATACTTTATTTTGATTCCGGACTTAGAGTCCTATGGCAGAATATTATCAGCGCTGGGAATTAGTATCTAAACCTCAAAATGAAACATTAATTTGGGAGATTATTATCTTATTTCAGAAACAGGATAATAATCTCCACAGATTAGGAATATTGAGTAATATGTGTAAACAGGAGAAGCGGCGATATGGGTAGAGAGATAAAAGTCGGAATGGCTGATTTGAACATATGCGTCAGTCCTGACAGTATTATCACGCTGGGGCTGGGATCCTGTGTTGGCATCGCCATCCGGGATCCGATTACGAAAATTGGCGGATTGGCACACATCATGCTTCCGGACAGTACAACGATCCGTAATAATTCCAATATTCCAAAGTTCGCGGATACGGGGATAGAAGAATTGGTTAAGCAGATAGTCAGAAGGGGTGCCGACAGAGGCCGTCTGGTGGCAAAGATTGCCGGCGGTGCGCAGATGTTCGGATTTCAGAGCAATAGTGAGATGGTACGCGTGGGAGAACGGAATGTGGAGGCGACTAAGAGAAAATTAGGACAGCTTCGGATTCCGATTCTGGCGGAAGATACAGGAAAGAATTTTGGAAGGACTGTTATTTTTTATCCTGAGACGGGAGATTTCGTAATCCGTGCGGTAGGTAAGGCGGAATATAAGATCTGACCGGATAAAGAGTAAGAGATGGAAGGATTGATAGGGTGGATTGGGAAGAGACAGGCAGCAGGGAAGATGAGAATGTCAGGGGAGAATCTGATGGTTCTTCGGAGGACGTAGAAGAACAGCAGGAACCTGAAAGTGCGGCCGAGAGGGAGGCCCGGGAAAAGAGAGAGGAAGAGGAGAGACAGGCGAGGGCAAGGAAACGCAAATTGATCCCTCCTTTTGTCATGCTCCTTGCAGGAGCAATCACCAGCATTACGATGCGGATTCTGCAGTATGAGATGAAGACTATGCTGATCATATTGCTCTGTGTGCTGTTAGGTTTTTATTTTGCAGGATGTGTTTTACAGACGATGTTAGACCGGTTTGAAAGACAGATTGAGGAAGCCCACATGGAGGAGGGCGAAGTGATAGAGAAAGATCCATCGGAACAGGATGAACCGAGGAGCTCAAAAGTAAATAGAAAGAATGAGTAGGAGCCGAGATGGACGAGGCAGGCAGAAAGAAACTCTGGGAGGATTACGCTAAAACAAAGTCTCCCGAAGTAAGGGAAAATATCATATTAGAATATGCCCCGCTCGTAAAAGTGGTTGCTGGGCGTCTCAGTATGTATCTGGGGTATAATGTGGAGTACGAAGATTTGGTCAGTTATGGGATTTTCGGACTGATTGATGCCATTGACAAGTTTGATTGTCTTAAAGATGTCAAATTTGAGACCTATGCGAGTCTGCGGATTCGGGGTGCTATTTTGGACCAAATCCGCAAGATGGACTGGATTCCGCGAACAATCAGACAGAAACAGAAGCGGATAGATGCGGCAATCAAAGAGATTGAAGCCAAATATGGCAGGAGCGCTACAGATGAGGAGATTGCATTGAGTCTGGGCATTACTGACGACGAGTATCTTGACTGGCAGTCGCAGATGAAGATTACAAATGTAGTTTCCCTAAATGAGTTTTTGGACCAGGGAAGTGAATTGTCCAATGAGGCGAGCCATTCCAAGAGCTCTCAGTTTGATTCGCCGGAGGAGATTATTGAGAAAGAAGAGCTAAAGAAGATTCTGACGCAGGCGCTTGAGCTTCTGACAGAGAAAGAACGTAAAGTTATCGTACTATATTATTATGAGGAACTGACATTAAAGGAAATCAGTAATATTCTGGAGGTGTCCGAATCCAGAATATCCCAGCTGCACACCAGGGCGCTGCAGAAGATGCGGGGACGCCTGGGCAAATATATCGGGATATTCACAGATGCTGATGGAAGAAAATAGAGGTATGTATGAACGGTTATTTTAGACTGGTAAATGGAGAGAAAATGTCAGCCCTCAGGCTGTTTCCGCCCAAAGAAGGCGGCAGGCCGGTTACGATCAACGATGTGGCTGAATATCTGACCATGAAGAATTATGCCTGCGATTTGCCGGCAATCAAACGGGCAGTGGAGACAGCTCAGAAAGAAGAGACGGAAATACTTCTGAATACGCAGACTAGAATTGCGGAGCGGGAGTGTTATAAATTGACGATCACCCCTGATAAAATGCAGGCTTATGCAAAATTCTACGCGGCCTCTGTGGGTGGAGAGAATATGACGCCTCAGGAGCTGGTGCATGACCTCAGCCTGCGGGGTATCAAGTGCGGCATAAAAAAAGATGAGATCATCAAATTTTTTCAAAAGCGGAATTACTGCGAGGATATCCTGGTGGCACAGGGCAAAGACCCCGTGCAGGGAAAAGACGCTTATATCGAGTATAAATTTAACACGGATAAGAAGGCAAAGCCTACATTAAAGGAAGATGGAAGCGTAGATTTCTTTCATCTGAACATACTAAATCATTGTACCAAAGGTGATGAACTGGCAGTTCTTCATCCAGCCCAGCCAGGTGTGGCGGGCAGCACGATTATGGGTGACAGGATTATGCCGGCTGATGTGAAGAATGTAACATTTAATTATGGTCATAATATTGAAAAGTCCGAGGACGGCCTGACCATATTCTCCATGGTAGACGGGCATGTGGAGCTGGTGGATGGGGCTGTTTTTGTTTCGGATGAGCTGGTGGTGGAGAATGTGGACAATTCCACCGGCAATATCGACTATGAGGGAAATGTACAGATTAACGGCAATGTATCCACAAATTTCCAGGTAAAGGCCAAGGGCGATATCATGGTCAAAGGGGTTGTGGAAGGCGCTTTCTTGGAGGCGGGCGGAAATATCATTATCGCCAGAGGCATGAACGGTATGGGCAAGGGTGTGCTGAAGGCGGAAGGAAATGTTATTTCCAAATTTTTGGAAAATGCCACTGTGGAGTCCAAGGGCTATGTGTCTTCCGAGTCTATTTTACACAGCAGAATCTTTGCGGGCGCCGAGGTGAATGTGGACGGCAAGCGTGGATTTATAACTGGCGGCCGGGTTTGTGCCACAGGCAGTGTCAATGTAAAGACTTTAGGTTCCGAGATGGGGGCAGATACGATCATTGAGGTGGGGGCAGACCCGGCAGTCAAAGAGCGGATGAAGCAGCTCCAGCAGCAGATTGCGGAAGATATGAAGACATTGCAGATGGTACAGCCGATTCTGGTGTCCACGAAGCAGAAGCTTGCCCAGGGGGTAAGGCTGAGCGACGAACAGATTAAATATGTGCAGTCACTGGTGTTAGCCAATGAGCAGAAGACCAATGCGCTCACAAAAGCCAATAAGGAGCTGGAAGAGCTGCAAAAGCAGGCGGAGAATCCGGCAGATACGGTGATACGGGTGAAAGGTATGGTATATCCGGGCACCAAGATCTGTATCGGGGATGTTTCTATGATTGTACACAAGACTTCACATTATTGCCGCTTTATCAAGGATAGAGGCGATGTGAAGATGATGCCGTTCTAAGAGGAAAGCAAGGTAAGAAAGAGAAGGGGTGTAAGGGATGGCAATAGGATTTGTAGAGATGCAGGGGCAGATTACCAGAGCCCATGATTATACGACGATCAAACACAATGATGATACCAAGGGAATGGTGGAGCAGGCACATTTTGGGCAGCAGCTGACCAAGCAGGTGGAAAAGCAGGTCAAGCGGGTCAACCAGGGAGATAAGCCGGAGTATCATGAGAGAAAGTTTGATGCTAAGGACAAGGGAAGCAACGAGTATCGTGGAGACGGCGGCAAGAACAGGAAGGGCGCAAAGAGAGAGGCTGACGGAAAGGTACTTTTAAAAGGGGTAAGTACTTTCGATGTTTCCAGATAGAGGGGCCGGATTACGGAAGGGAATGAAGAGAGCATGAGTGCGACAGAAATCGTAATGATCATCATTGGCGCGGGAGTATTCCTGCTGGGATATTTTCTGCCGGCCAGAAAGAAAGATACAAGCCAGGAAGTGCAGCTGATCAGCGAGGCCGAAGTCAGGAGAATGGTGGAGGCTGAGGTGAAAGATGTCAAGGCGAAGATATCAGATATTGTTGATGAGACGATCAATTATTCGATAGAGAAGACAGAGCGCGCTATGGAGCGTGTAGCCAATGAAAAAATTATGGCGGTAAACGAGTATTCTGATACGGTGCTGGAGGAGATCAATAAGAATCATAAAGAGGTCGTGTTTCTGTATGACATGCTGAATGATAAACATGAAAATATGATGCTGATGATCAACCAAGCTACCCAGGCCTCCGAGGAAATCAAGCAGATTGTGAAGGATGCGGAAATCACGGCCAGGGAAGCGGCGCAGAAAGTTCAGGATGCGGAAGATGCTGCGAAAGAGGCAGTCTTAAAGATTCAGGATGCGGAAAAGACAGCCAAAGAGGCTAAGGAAGCCGTACAGGAGGCTGTAGAATCTGTGATGGGAGCCGTGCAGGATACCAGGACAGATCTGTGGGCGCTTCATAATGCCAGGGAATATCAGCAGGACGCGGTCAAGGATGCACAGACACGTGCTTCTGAGGAAACATATAAAGAAGCGGCATCTGCGGTACTTGGCGGCGTGAAGGAGGAACCTCTGCCTGTTCCTGAGATACCGCAGAAAGCGGAGGAAGATTTTCAACCCATCAAGCCCAAACGGGTGGAGATTATTCATGAACCGGATGGGGATTATGTGGCGCCCCAGGAGGATGATATTTCAACCAGTGAGGCCTTTGCCAGCATGGGAATCTTTGGGCCCAGGCAGGAGGAGCCGGAAGAACCCAAACGAAAGACAAAGACCAGAAGGGGATTTCGCAAAGATCCTGCAGAGGACGGCCGGGGTGTGGATATTCAGTTTGCTAAGGGTAAGGACAGCGGACGCAACAGTAATGAACGAATTTTGGAACTGCACAAGGCAGGCAAATCTAATATGGCGATTGCCAAAGAGCTGGGTTTGGGACTGGGTGAAGTGAAACTGGTCATAGATTTGTTTGAAGGTGTATAGATAAGCAGGTGAGATATGGAGCGGAAATATTATTTGCGGGGACTCGGCTTAGGTATCGTGATGACGGCGGTCATTATGGGAATCGCCCTTTCTGGTTCCAGAAAGATGACAGACGAGGAAATCATAAAAAGGGCCAAAGAGCTGGGCATGGTGGAAGATACCTATTTGGCGGAGACGGTGCAGGACGAGGAACAGACGCAGCAGGATATAGAGGATGCAGAAAAGAAAGATTCCGGCACTACACAGCAAAAGCCGGCGGCAGAGACAAAGCTGGCTTCTTCACAGGAACCGGTTGAGGCGCCTTTAGAGGAGGAAGCGAATCCGCCGGAAGAAGAGCTGCCTGTGGCACAGCCTGTGGAGGAGGAGCCCGGGGAAGCGGAGGCTGATAATGCAGAAACAGAAAAAAGCCAGCAGCTTTCTGCGGCCGGTCATACAGAGAGTACCAATGAGATGACCAGGCAGGAGGAAACCCAGTCTTCTTCAGTGAAAATACAGAGGGTTACGGTCGCCAGCGGCGACGGGTCCTATACAGTGGCACTGAAGTTAAAGGAAGCCGGGGTGGTCATGTCTGCGGAGACTTTCGATACTTTTTTGTGTGAGAAAGGCTACGATAAGAAGCTCAGGACCGGTACTTTCCAGATACCCTCAGATGCCAGTGATGAGCAGATTGCAAGAATCATAACAGGACAAGAATAAAGTGCATAAAGGAGCGGCATTATGAAAAGCATCAAAGCCAGAATTATTTTGACAGTAGTAGTATGTTCTCTTTTATCCGCAGGTATCTGCGGCGGAATCAGCGTTGTGAATTCCGGTAAGAGTGAGTATGAGGACTCGAAAGAAGAAATGCAGTATGTCTGTGAAAATCTGGGTGCACAGATGGAAGCGCAGTTAGAGAGAGTGGAGCAGTCGGTCAACACGGCATATAGTGTAGTGTTGCAGCAGCTTGATGATGTGGATGCCTTTAAAACCGATAAAGCATATGTGGATGCCTTTACGGTGATTATGGAGCAGATGCTGTATGAAATCGGAGGAAATACGGAGGGTGCACTGACGGCTTATATCCGCTACAATCCGGATTTTACAGAGCCGGACAGCGGTGTATTTCTTACCAGAGATAATGACGGGGAGGAATTTACCAGTATAACGCCCACGGACTTTTCCATGTATGAGCCCAGTGATTTAGAGCATGTGGGCTGGTATTACATACCGGTGCAGCACGGTGCGCCGCTTTGGATGGACCCTTATCTGAATTCCAATATCAATGTCTATATGGTGTCCTATGTTATTCCAATCGTCATTGACGGAGAATCTATCGGCATTATCGGTATGGATATAGATTTTAGCAAATTTACGGATGCGATAGACAGTGCGGGCATGTTTCAGACAGGATATGCTTTCCTGGCGGACAAAGAAGGTAAGATTGTCTACCATAAGAATCTGGAAGCCGGAACGGATATTGGGACTTTACAGGGGGCGGAGAGTTTAAAGCAGGCGCTTCTTGATTCGACCCAGGAAAAGAGAGCGTTGAATTACCAGTTCCAGGGACAGGACAAAGAAATGTGTTATATCACACTTCGCAACAATATGCGGTATGTGTTAACTGCGCCGGAGGAGGAACTGCGAAGCGCGGCGGCACATATTGTACTGCTGATTCTGTGCGGCGCGCTCATTGCGATGGGAATTTCCGTGGTGATTGGTGCGGTGATGGGACTTTTAATTACGAAGCCTATTACCCAAATCAATGAGATCGTGGAGAATACAGCGAAGTTTAACTTTAAGAAGAATACCAACAGTGAAAAACTCTGCAGGCGGAAAGATGAAAGCGGCAATATGGCCAATTCCCTGCGGGAAATGCGCGCAAGTCTGCGCGCTATGGCAGCGGATATACAAAGGGCCCACTCCGATCTGGATAATACTCTTGGCCAGCTTACCAATATTACAGACCAGGTACAAACCAAGAGTGGGGAAAACTCAGAGATGACGCAGGGGCTTGCGGCAGCCATGGAAGAGACGGCTGCCGCCATGGAGACGGTCAATAATACCGTGATGCAGATTAGAGAACGTGCCCAGACAATCAGGGATAATTCCAGGGAGGGTGAGAAAGCTTCCATAGAGAGTAAGCATCGCGCAGACAATCTGAAACATACAACCGGTATTGCGCAGGATAAGACCACACAGATGTACCGGATGGTACAAGAGAAGACGGCCACAGCCATGGAACAGGCTAAGGCAGTGGCGAAGATCAACCAGCTTACCCAGTCTATCCTGGATATCTCCGGACAGACGAACCTGCTTGCATTAAATGCATCCATTGAGGCAGCCCGGGCAGGCGAGGCAGGAAAAGGGTTCGCTGTGGTGGCGGATGAGATTGGCGGACTTGCTTCACAGACTTCCTCCACAGTGGGCAATATCAACGGTATTACGACAGAAGTGAATAAGGCTGTGGAGAATATGGAATCCTGTATGCAGGAGACGATTTCTTTCCTGGAAGAGACCGTGCTCAAGGATTACAGCAGCTTTATGGATGTGGCACAGCAGTACACCGAGGATGCCTCCGGTTTCGAGGAGAATATGAAGGCGATCGGACAGGAAGTGGATACGCTTCTTGCGGCCATTGTGGAGATTGCGGATTCTGTTAATAACATTACAGCGACCATAGGAGATGCAGCGGATAATGTCTCAAGTATAGCGCAAAAGACCCAGGATGTATCACAGTTGGTGGAGGGCAATGTGGAACTGATGGAGACCAACGCCGAGAATGTGGTAAAACTGCGTCAGATTGTGGATATGTTTCAGAATTAGGCAGATTTAACATGAAATTATGAAAGCTCCCCTTGCAAGGGGGAGCTTTTTGTGTTATAGTATCTAGGTGTGCGTTGTATACGGTGCAATGCGCAAGTATCTGATTAATCACATATACCCAGCCCTTGTCGGTGCCCGGATATCTGGGTGGCTAAGCGGCGCAAGGTATATGGCAGACAACCAAATGGAGGTAGAATCATGAGCGTTATTTCAATGAAACA
>CAJUFU010000025.1:12766-39668 GCA_910585555.1 uncultured Lachnospiraceae bacterium | reverse complement strand
GCCGCGGTTTTGTGCGTGGTGCTTCTTGTGGTGTTCTGTAATAGGGCTATGATTTCCAATTTCTTCCGCAGGACATTTTCCACACCGGCCGATTATTATCACTATGTGGAGCATAAAACGGTGGAGGAATTTTCTGCAGATTTTGGCGAATTCTACAGCAGAGGCTTCCTGGATGGCCTTAAGATGCAGGAAAAGAGCGGTAGTTCGAAGATGAAGCTGACCCTGGGAGAAGGGGGACAGGAACTGCTGAAACTGGCGGGCCTTGCGGGTGTGGATATGTCATGGTTCGAGAGCGTATCCCTTTTGGCAGAATCTTCGGTGAAGCGGGACGCCGTGTCTATGAAGATCGGCGCCATGTTAAACGAGGTGGATATTTTAACGGCCAACGTTCTTTATGACATAGATGACGAGATTGTGTATATGCAGGTGCCGGAGATCAATGCGCGCTATCTGGGGACGACGGTGCCTGACAATGGGCAGAAGGATATGGAAGAAGTCTGGGAGCTGTATGGAGCCCTTGAGAGAATCTGTCCGGACCAGGCGCTGATGGAGCAGATGTTAAACCGTTATTTGACAACCGTCGTAACATGTATGGACGATGTGTCTAAGGAAAAGGAAGTTCTGACAGCGGGGGATGTCTCGCAAAAGTGCACCATGCTTGTGGTCACTGTGGATGGGAATACTTTACAGGAGATGGGGGAGACCGTCCTGCAGCAGATGCGGGAAGATGAGGATATCGAGAAGATGATCAAAGCCGCCGCCAAGGAGGAATCTTTCCTGGAAGCGTTTTATCTGGAGGACTTAAGCCCCCAGGAAGCATACGACAGATTCCAGGCATGGATAGACAGCCAGCTGAAGGACCTTGCGGGGAACGATCAACTGCATATGGAGGATGGGGATTCCTGCCAGATGAAAGTCTATGTGGATAAGAAGGGAAAGATTGTGGGAAGGACCTTGGAGATACAGGATGCGGCCATCCATATGCTGAGACCGGAGAAGGGGAAACAGTATGGTTACCGGTTAGCCTATGAGGATGAGGGCAACGACCTGTCTCTTATATTTGACGGCGGCGGACAACGGGAGGGAGATCTGTTAGAAGGCGGTTTTATCCTGTCCTATAACGATACTTCGATTCTGCGTATCTCTGTGGGGGATTTGGATACGAAAAAGGCGAAAAAGGGCATGTTAAACGGCAGGATAACCTGTACGCTGGCTCCGGGCGCCGCAGATCTTATGGGATATGCGCCGGGCGTCTCTATGCTGCAGGAGATGAAGCTTACCATGGACTTTCAGTCTGCGGAGGATTCCGGAAACAGCAATATGAGCCTGTATGTCAGGAACAAGAACCTTTTTGATATCGAGACATCCTATCAGCGTGAGGACGGTTATCAGGGAATAGAGCCCGGCAAGGATGCTGTCATGATAGAGGATATGGAGGATTTACTGACGTGGGGCGAGGACCTGGATTTGGGCGGTTTGTCGGATAATTTAAAGAAAGCCCATGTGCCATCCATGTTCACGGATTCTCTGGATGCGTTTGCGGGTATGGATTTGGAGTCCATTCTATGGATGATGTACTAGAAGGAGCGGCAGTTGTATGGAGCTTATACTGGCGGGAATACGCAAATCTTATAAGAAAAAGAAAGTGCTGGTTAACGTCGGCCTCTCCACGAAAGCGGGTAGCTGCGTGGGGATTCTGGGAGGAAACGGCAGTGGTAAATCCACGCTTTTGTCCATTCTTGCGGGGGTACAGAAGGCCGATGGCGGCTCCTTTCTCTACCAGGGGGAGGAGCTTTTCAAAAACAGCAGAAAGATTCCTTCCCTGTTAGGCTATGTGCCCCAGGGAAATCCCCTGATTGAGGAGTTAAACGCCTGGGATAACCTGCGTATGTGGTATGACAAGACCACGCTGAGAAGAGAGCTTTCGCAGGGGGCCCTCGCCATGCTGGGGATAGACGGTTTCCTAAAGACACCCGTGTATAAGATGTCCGGCGGCATGAAAAAGCGTCTTACGATTGCCTGTGCCGTGGTGGCAAAGCCGAAGATTCTGGTGTTAGATGAGCCGTCGGCGGCCCTTGATTTGGTCTGTAAGGAGAATATATACCGTTATCTGGAACAGTATAAGGCCCAGGGCGGCATCGTGCTTTTGGCCACCCACGACATGCAGGAACTGGAGCTGTGCGATCAGTGTTATATCTTAAAGGCCGGCGTCTTAGAGCCCTATCAGTACGACGGCGATCTTCATCATCTGGCAGGTAAACTATAAATGAGAAAAGGTATCGCATATTTTCATATACAATTGAAACGAGTGATGAAGACATTCCCAAGACAGGCGGCGGTCAATCTTTTGGTGTGCCTGTGTGTGGGCGTTCTGGCGGCGGTATTTTTACGCGATGGTATCCTGGCGGGGGATAGTCAGAAGTATCGGATTGGCGTGGTGGGCGATCTGTCGTCCTCCTATCTTGGATTCGGTATCACGGCCATACAGTCTCTGGATGACTCCCGCTTTATGATAGAACTGGTGACCATGACCGAAAAAGAGGCGGAAGAGTCCTTTATGCGGGGAGAACTTTATGCGATTGTGGAGCTTCCCGAAGGGATGATGGATGCCATTGAGTCGGGCAGAAATGATAAACCCATCTCTTATATCGCATCCCAGGGACAAAAAGGAATCGGCACCATGGTGATGGGCCAGATTGTGGACGTGGCGTCCACCCTGGTGACAAGCTCTCAGAGCGCCATCTTTGGGATGCAGACGCTTATGCTGGAACGGGGGATGCAGGAGGAATTCTGGGATGCCACCAATAGACTGAACCTGCTTTTGATTGAATTGGTGGTCAACAGGAGCGGCCTCTATGAGGTGGAGGTGCTTGGTATCGCCAACGGTTTGTCTGTGGAGGGCTATTATTTTTGCAGCATCCTGTTGTTTTTGTTGTTGTTGTCGGGGATTCACAACAGTCAGCTCTTTCTTCATAAAAGGGTTGATGAGCCCAGATTTATGAAGTCCAGGGGCGTGGGGGCTTGGTCTCAGGTGGCCGGAGAGTATCTGGCCTATCTGTGTCTGCTGTTATTCTGTACGGCCCTGCTGTTTGTGCCCCTTTCTTTTTGTCTGGAGAAAGAGCTCTTAACCATCCCGGAATGGGAGGGGCTGGGAGCGGAACCCTTGAGCGGGTTTTTATTTGCCCTTCTTCCGGTGATGGCTATGTTTGCGGCTTTGCAGTTTCTTTTGTATGAGTTGGTGACGGGTGTGGTGAGCGGTATTTTGCTGCAATTTCTGTGCGGCCTGGGCATGGGGTATCTGTCCGGCTTCTTTTATCCGGCGGCCTTTTTCCCGGACAGCATGGAAAGGATTGGACGTCTTCTGCCCACGGGGCAGGCTCTGCAGTATGTGGACGGCAGCGTGGCAGGGGAAGGCAATCCGAGGGCAGCTTGCGGAGTGTTATTGTATCTGGCAGTTTTTCTGGCCTTATCGGCGCTTGTCAGAAGAAATAAGATAGGGAGGGGCTGAGTGGATGATCAGACGGATGGCGGTCAGATATTATCTGTACAATAAACGCTTGTTCAAAAAATATAGTTTTCTGCTGATCTTATGTATGGTGCCCCTGCTTGTGGGCGGCATCAGGCTGCTTGCCAAAGAGGAGAGCGGTATTGCCACGATAGTGCTGTGCTTAACCGATGGGGAGGATGAACTGGCGGCGCGGGCAGTCGGAGAGCTGACGGAGGAAGAGGGAGTTTTGCGCTATCTGCGCTGTGACAAAGAGGAGGTGGCCAGACAGATGGTAGCGGAAGGAGAGGCTGACGCGGCCTGGATTTTCACAGGAGATCTCTCGGGCAGTCTTAAGGAGGCGGCCGCTAAGAAGCGGGTGCGTCCTGTGGTGCAGGTGGTGGAACGAAAGGACAGCGTTTCCTTGATACTCAGCCGGGAAATCCTGGGTGCGGTTCTCTATCCGGCCTTTTCTTATGGGGTCTATGAAGCCTATGTCCGGGAGGATCTGGGGCTTAGGGATATCAGTGAGGAAGAACTTAGACAGGCCTATGAGCGCACTTTGGTGGAGGGGAGCCTGTTCCAGCTGGCCTATCTGGACGGCGGACAGGCGGTAGAAGAGGATTTTAGTTATGTACAGGCACCTCTGCGGGGTATCCTGGCAGTCTGGCTGGTACTCTGCGGTCTGGCGGCCTGTCTGTATTTTATGCAGGATGAGGAGCAGGGCGTTTTTTCCAGGACGCCGGCGGCGCGCAGACTGCCTGCGGCTTTCGGGGTATGCGGGGTGCTTCTGTCAGATGGGGCGGTGGTGCTTCTTTTAGCCTGTAAGCTGGCAGGGGTGTTTACCTTATGGCAGCGGGAAGTGATCAGCTGTGCGCTCTTTGCCTGTGCCACGCTGGCGTTCTGTAATCTGCTCAGACTGCTTTGCAAGACGCCGGAGCGGCTGGGGAGTTTGGCTCTGATTCTGACAGCGGGGATGTTGGTATTGTGCCCGGTGTTTTTGAATCTGCAGGGGTTTCGGGCCGTGAAGTATTTACTGCCGCCCTATTATTATCTGTTGTCCATCCACAATGTGCGGTATCTGTATGGAATGGTGATTTATACGGCAATAGTGTCAGTTTTGTGCGTGCTGGTTTTTGGTTGGAGAAATAGGTCAAGAATTTACAGGAATTGATAAAATTTTAATGTTAGAGGCTGCCTGAAAATACCAGGCAGCCTCTATGGGTAGTCATAATAGATGTTTTTGATTGGCTATCAGCTTTTCGATTCGTGATATGCTTTCTCCGTGTTCACATTCCAGATATTATCCTTGGAAGATATCCCGTTTACGATATTCTTCACGGTCTCGAAGGAGGTCACCATAGAATGGTCAATGTTGTTGTAACGGTGCTGGCCGTTTCGGCCCACACAGTAGAGATTGTCGATGGACTTCAAATAGTCCACCAGCTTGTCCATATCCTTGTAGGTATCGAAGTATGCCGGGTATGCCTTTTTCACCCGCTCCACATGGGAGTCCATCACGTCTTTCGGGGAATCGATCAGGCCCATGCCCACGATTTCGTCTACCGCAAATTTGGTGAAGTCCTCATCGGACATGTTCCAGTACTTATCGCCTTCAAAACAAAAGTATTCTAAACCAATCCAGACGGTGTGCTCTAAGTCCTTGATCATGTAAGGGGACCAGTTGTTGTAGATCTGGAAGCGTCCCAATTGGACGGTCCTGTCGTGTACATAGACCCAGCAGTCCGGCACAATGTTGCCGATGGTCTTTAACTTGGTCTTGTTTTGCAGATTCAGTTTGGGCAAAAGCAGTCCCACCGTCATATAGTCACGGTAGGGAAGTCCCGCAGCAATGGCGGCTTCTTCCTGGGGGACATCGTTCATGCCTGCCACCAGATCTTTGACGGGCATGGAGGAAATAAAAGTATCCCCCTCCACAGTCACTTCCTGTCCGTCAGTCTCGTAGGTGAGAGAAGTGATGTGGTTCGTTGCATCCTTATGAAGCTTTGTGGCCTTGCAGTGGCGAAGTATCTTACCTCCCATTTTCTCAATCTCCGCCGCAGTCACATCCCAGAGCTGGCCAGGCCCTAGCTTGGGGTAACTAAATTCTTCGATGAGAGAAGTCTCAACCTCCCGCTCTTTCTTTCCGGGAAACATTTTGGAAAAGACATCCTTTAAAATAGCGATGATGGATAATCCCTTTACCCGCTGGGCGCCCCAATCCGGGGCAATCTCGCTGGGGTGGCGTCCCCACAGATTCTCCGTGTAATGTTCAAAGAACATGGAGTAGAGTTTTCTACCGAAACGATTGATGTAGAAATCCTCTAAGGAATTCTCTTTCCGCTTGTGAAGCAGACAGGCCAGGTAACTGAAACCTACCTGTAATGTGGTGAGCAGGCCCATGTTCATGAAAGTCTCCGGCTTTAAGGAAATGGGATAGTCGAAGAACTTCTGCTTGAAATAGATGCGGGACACCCGGTTTCTGCGTAACATGACCCGGTCTTCCTTCTCCGGATCCGGGCCGCCTGGATTTAAGGTCATGGTGCGGTGCAGAACAATATCGTCGTAGGTGGGAGCGCCCTGTCTTGGCAGCATCCGATCCCACCAGGCATTTACCTCCGGCACTTTGGAGAAGAAACGGTGGCCGCCCATATCCATGCGGTTGCCCTTGTAGTTGACGGTCTTGGAGATGCCGCCCATGGCACCGGATTCTTCTAAAACGGTGACTTCATAATCCTTACTTTGTTTTAATAATTCGTAAGCGGCGGTGAGCCCTGCAGGCCCGGCGCCGATCACATACACTTTTTTCATGGAATACCTCGTTTTTGCGCGGATACAGGGCTGTAAAACGTTGCCAGCACAGATATCCAAAGATACTAAACAGTTTACCATATTTAGGATGGGATGTACAGGGTGGCATTGAAAAGAAAAAGAAGTTCATGATTTTTTGGTAATGTAATGTTTAGGCGATATACCGTAATACTTTTTGAAGCACTTACTAAAATAGCCGGTATCCTTATAGCCCACCTGCGTGGATATCTCTGTGATATTATAGTTTGCATGATGCAATAGATGCTTAGCAGCCTCCATTCTGATCTTCAATACATAATTTCCAATCGTGTAGTCAGTATGTTTTTTAAAGAGAAAGCAAAGATGCTGCTCATTGATATTGAATATTTGGGATAAGGAGCGGGGCCCTAAATCCGGCTCATGATAGTGTTCTTCAATATAATTTCTCACTTTTACAATTGTAATATGATTAGAGGGTTGAACGGGGTTGGTAATGGCCTGCGTGAGCGCACGGATTAATTCCATAAAAGTTGTCTGTATTTCCATTAAATTTCTACAGGATTGTAACTTTTCGATATCCATGACTAACGCTGGCGTGATGCGGTATTCCATATAGAGATCTGTAATATCTTTTAAAATGATTTGTAACTGCTGTGCGATATATCCGGGGTCGGGTTTTTGGCTTCGGATTAGGTCAAAAACAGCGCGGCTTCCTGTAAGAATGCCAAGGTAATTATTACATCTGATACAGCGGTTGATTTCCAGCTTTTGGGCGGTAAGTAAATGCTCGGGAATCTGGATGCGTATGGTATCTGCATAGGATGGGTAATCAAAGATACCGCTTAAAGAATAGAAAATGCAATATTGCTGTAACGAGAGAACGTTCCGGTAGGACGTAGAAAGCTCTGTCAGCATCTCATAAGGCTGATCGATGGATACGATAATATGCAGTCTGTCGCGGTTGAGGGTTGCAATGAACTGTCCGAAAGCTGCCTGGAGGGATGGGAAGAAAGCAGCATTTTCTTCCTGCATGGCAAAAAGCAGCAGAATAGAAGAGCCGCTTACGGCGCCGACACACTGCGTGTTGTTTCCGGCTAACAGTTCATTTAGAATATTTTCCACAGCGAAAGAATAGATATCCAGCGTCTTTTTGTCCAACGCTTCATATTGCTGTGTTATATGGACAGCTGCCGCGCCAAACATGACGGAACTGACAGGAAAGGCTATTTCTTTCGCAAGCTGTTCCAACTCTTCCGAAGTGTTATTTTCTTGTGTCAGTCTATGAAGCAATGTGGAGGCTAAATAGGATTTGTTCCGGTGCTCTTTTTGGGCAAGCGCAGAGAGCGTTTGTGAGACGGCACGACTGGCATCGATTTTCCGAGATACTTCTTTAAGGCAGTCATATAAGTTCTGCGGTGTAATGGGTTTGAGCAGGAAATCTTCTACCCCCAGACGAATGGCCTTCTGCGCGTAATCGAATCTGTCATAACCCGAGATAATGATAAAACGAGTCCTTCTTTCCTGGGCCAGGGTGTGCTGGATGACAGCAAATCCGTCTTTTTGGGGCATGGATATATCCAGCAGTACAATGTCAGGGCGGCGTTCATCGATCAGCCGGATGCCGTCAGAACCATTGTAAGCTTCGCCCACAATAGTATATTCCTCATGGTAATCGTTAATATATTTGATCAGAACCTGCCTGAAGTAATATTCATCATCTATCACTGCGATTGTTTTCATGCTTTGCCTCGTTTCTGCGGGGGTCATATTTTCTCCACGCTGGGTTCGATTTTGGGAATGCTTAAAGTAATGCGGGTATACATACCAAGTTGACTTTCGATTTTGATACTGTATAAATCACCGAAGAACATTTTCAAACGGCGGTTTATGTTAGACAGACCAAAGGAATCTGATGAAACTGCCTGTTTCTGGTCGATATTTAACAGCAGGGTATGGAGTTTCGCCTCAGATATACCCTGTCCGTTGTCTTCTACCGTGAAGACCAAATGTTCCTTTTCTTCTCGTACCGCTATATGAATCCTTCCCTTAGACTGATAATTGGTCATCCCATGGAGGACAGAATTCTCCAGGATTGGCTGTAAAGTTAATTTCGGTATGGAATAGGCGCAAATCTCATCGGGATATTCGATGGAATAATTAAAGTATTCCGGGTGGCGCATTTTTTCCAGCGCGAGATAGTTTTCGGATATTTCTAATTCATCCTGAATACGAATAATGTCCGCGCCATGGCTCAACGAAAGCCTGTAAAACATGGAGAGAGAGGTGAGGGCTTTGCTGGCCGTTTCATTCATTTCCAGATCGATCAAAGCTTTGATCATCTCCAATGTGTTATACAGGAAATGAGGCTTGATCTGTGACTGTAATAGTTTAAACTGATATTCTGTTTTTTCCGCATGTTCTTCATAGATAGAGTTGAGCAGTTCATTGGTTTTGTTCATCATGTAATTATAGCCATTGTATAGTGTTTCCACTTCGTTCATGGTCTGCGGTACCGTGATTGTGTGGTAGGAGTCTTCTGCTATTTTTTCCATATGCCCGGATAGAATACGCAGAGGATGGGAAATGGACCTGGCAATGAAAAAGGCGGCTGTAAGGAAAGCGCAAAGGGCCAGACAAGCGGTGGTGAGAATAATCTGGGATAATACTTTTTGCTCAGTCATTAACGCTTCTAAAGGGTAGGAAGTTATTATTTTCCAATCAATGCCATTTAGCTGCCGCATGGAGTATAGTAATGCGTCCCCGTTAAAAGGGGATGAGAGGTAGAACCCATTCCCTTTAAGATTAGAAAATTGGCTGTTGTTTAGGTAATCCGCCTGTTCGGATGTAAAAGGGAGTCCGATCAGTGATAAATCTGATGATAGCAGAATCCGGTCATCAGAATCTAAAATATAG
This sequence comes from uncultured Lachnospiraceae bacterium, assembly GCA_910585555.1. Taxonomy (GTDB): domain Bacteria; phylum Bacillota; class Clostridia; order Lachnospirales; family Lachnospiraceae; genus UBA3282. Next base: position 30,481 of record CAJUFU010000025.1, on the reverse strand, counting down.
AAATGATTTTCCGTATCTGCCGGCAGATATTTTTCAAAAATAGAGGACAGCGTGGAGGAATCGATCAGGAAAATCACATATCCGCATATTTGGTTTAGGTCCAAACGTACGATAGGCTTCGAGAGGACAAAAACATAGCACGGCTCCATGGAAGAGGATATTTTATTTTCATAGACCGGGTAAGGGCCGCTGATACAGGGAGACAGCCGTTTGCTGTGCATATCTATGATGGAACGGGGATTAAATCCCTGGATATTGGACATATTGAAATCACTTACCGGAAAAAACTCTCCGCTGAGAGATAAGATGCCCCAGTGGGAAATGGAGGAGTTCAGACCAATAATAGAATTGATGATACCGTTGAGCGATTGCGTCATAGCATATTGCCGGGCTTCCGAAGCAGGGGGTGCAGGATGCTCAACGGTTGTTTTGATTAATGTACTGTTTAAAGAGGTGGTGATGGCATAGTCATACAAATGGCTGATGGTTGTATCCATGGTGGAGGCAAGAGCGGCGATTTCACGCTGGGAGCTGGTCTGCGCTTCGGCGGCAAAGGTGTAGCGTGTGGAAAGCGTCAGTATGGAGTACAGTATTAAAATGATGATACAATATATTACAGTAAATTTTATGAAAATGCTGCTCTGTATGGAATTTGTTCTTTTCTTAATTGACTTATAAAAACAGTAATTCATAGGTACCTCTTTGGCATCAGAAATGATTTATGGATATTATATACAAGTTTTTCATGAAAATATATGGTTGTTATTCATTTACCTAAAATCTTTCCGATTTTACGAAGAAGTTCCATTTAAACAGGAACCGGATTGTCATACAATAATGTGACATAGAACAAGCGCTTGTTTCTGGATAATGAAAAATAAACATATCAATTAGCAGGAGGATTACGATTATGAGAAGAAAACTGTTGGCATTATTATGTATATCGGCTATGACGGCCGGTCTGCTTGGCGGATGCGGGAATGGAGAAACTCAGGAAAATGCTGCGGACGCCGGAAATGCCGCAGCACAAGGACAACAGGAAGCTGCGGATAATGGGGCTGCTGATAGCGATAATACATTGTATATTCATTATATGACATGCAGAAATGAAACACAGGCGGAGATTCTTGCAATGCAGGATATCGCCAAAAGTTATCAGGAGGAGCATCCGGAACTGGATTTTACGTTTGAAGTGGAAAGTATTCCTGACAGGACTTCCTATCTGCAGAAGTTAAAGATTTTGGGGGCCAGCGACGAGCTGCCGGAATGGTTTGAGTCGGATCCGGATACCTGGGTGGCAAGTATTGCGGAGCAGGGAAAGATTTATGATATTAACAGTCTGTACGACGAACTCGGCATGCAGGACAAGATATTTGATATATCCAAAGAATATGCGAAATTAAATGACGGCAGCCTCTGGCTTATGACATTTCAGTGTAATACAGAGTACTTTTTCTATCACAAGAACATGTTCGAAGACGCAGGCATTACGAAAGAACCGGCTACTTTTGATGAGTTTATTGATGTCTGCGACAAGCTGAAAGCAAAGGGGTATACGCCGCTTGCTGTAGGCAGCGACTGGCCGCCTCTTCGTTATTTCGCGATGATTCCATTCAGAATGACGGGTAATGAGTATATTCAGAATGCAGTATCCGGCAAGGCATCTTTTGGAGAAGAGGCTGGGCTGAAGGCGGCTGAATTTATGCAGAAAATGGGTGAATATTATCAGGTTGGATGGACAACGTCTGACTCTAACACCATGAACGATCTGTTTACCAGCGGGCAGACAGCCATGATCTATAACGGTACGTGGGCATTGGCAGATTTGACAGATGAAAACAAGGAACTGCTTGACGATATCGATTATTTTACCATGCCGACCTATTCTGACACAGATGTAACGGCAGCGACAGATTTCTTCGCGAACTCGGGAATTGGAACGGCAGTCAGGGCAGATGCCATGACAGACCAGATGAAGGATTTTATCGGTTATCTTTTGAACCACTACGCAGAAGCGGCGCTCAATCATAATATTCTGCCTTCCGTGATGCCGGACGAAGAGACGATTGCCGGTCTGCCGGAGGTGTATCAGCAGGTAATCAGAGACGTGGAAGGGGTTGAACAGTATGCAAAGTGCTGGGATGTAGTGATCGATTCCGCATCTGTAGAGCCTCTCGAAAAGGAGACTACCAGTTTGATTCTGGGAGAAATAACACCGGAGGAATGGGCTGCCAATATGGATGAGATTGTGAAGGAAAACCTGGCAAACTTAAAAAGCGAATAGCGGCATATCCAACAGGAAAGAGGAGTTTATCGTATGAAGCCTAAAAATAAGATAGAACCGTGGCTGTTTGCTGCGCCTGCACTGGTCATTTATGTTTTTATTGTTATTCTGCCGATCCTTTGGTCTTTGACGTATAGTTTTACAGACTGGAATGGAATCGGGAAATTGAAATTCATCGGTTTGGATAATTATGTGAAGCTGTTTAGCGATAAAACACTCTGGATTGCATTTAAGAACAATATCTTCTTTATGATTCTTGGAACCGTCTTCCAGCTCCTTATGGGGCTGGTGATGGCGGTCTTGTTATCCAGTATTTCGAGGGGGTCCAACTTTCTCAGGGTAATTTATTTTATCCCCTGCATAGTGTCATCCATGGCAATCTGTAAAATATTTGAGAAACTGCTTTCCGTACAGCCGCGGGGTGTGTTGGTTGCAATAACAGATTTGCTTGGATTTGCGCCGCATGCATTTCTTTCAGAACCGGATTGGGCATTGACATTTGTAACGTTGATTGACGGGTACAAATTTTGCGGGCTCTATATGGTTATTTTCTATTCAGCGTTTATGAATGTATCTAAGGACGTTTTAGAATCGGCTCATCTGGACGGATGCAATTGGTTCCAACAGTTGATCTATATCAAATTTCCGCTGATTAAAAACATTTTCTTTATGGTATTGATCATTTTAGTCAACGGGTGCCTGAAAGGATTTGACGTATCTTATATCTTGACAAAAGGCGGCCCCGGTAATGCCAGTGAACTAGTGTCCACCTATATGTATAAAACTGCTTTCAGCATGTCGAAATTTGGATATGGAAGTACGCTTGGCGTGTTTATTATGGCGGAGTCGCTGATTGCAGTGGGTATTGTGCAGTTGATTCAGAAAATAGCGGCGCGTAAGGATGAATAGAAGGCGAAGAGAAAGGTATGGATATCGGTATGAATAAATTACAGGCAGGAACTAAGACTAAAATTACGTTTTATGCAGTGATATTGGTTTTTGTTGTGCTGGCAGGCTATCCTATTTTCTGGGTGGTTATGTCAAGCTTTAAAGATACAGCAGATATGGCCAATCTGGCGCCTTATCAGATGCCGCAGAAATTATATTTGGGGAATTATGTTACAGCATTTGCGGGCGGAAAGCTGGCAAGGTACTTTCTAAACAGTGTTATTGTGGCGGCGTGTACATTGCTTGGAATCGTGTGTGCCGGTTCGCCGGCGGCTTTTGCGATCGCAAAGCTGAAATTCAGACAAAGTGCCGGACTTCTAAAGTTTTTTCTGATGGGAATGATGATTCCGGTATTTACCTGTCTGATTCCGATGTTTCAGATTTATGGGGCGCTCGGCTTGAGAAATACATACTTATCATTGATTTTTCCGCAGATAGGCTTCAGCCTTCCCATGTGTATCTTCCTATACGTGGGATTCATGCAGTTTGTGCCAAATGAATTGATGGAGGCGGCGGCAATAGACGGGGCATCAAATTGGAGGATTTTTCTGACAATGATTTTTCCGATGGCCAAAAACTCAACCGTAACGGTGGTAATCTATAATTTTGTTAATATTTGGAATGAATTTACTTATGCAAACACTTTTATGACGGATAGCAAGATGAAAACGCTGCCGGTCGGTTTGAATGACTTTGTGGGAGAGATGGGTAAAAGAGACTGGGGCGGGACATTTGCGGCAATCACTGTGGCAATTCTGCCCACCATGATCATTTATTTCGTATTGAATAAACAGGTAATGGAAGGTATGGCGGCGGGGGCAGTCAAAAGCTAGGAGGAAAAGATGATGGACAGATTAATTGAACAGAATTGGTATATCATGCAGGATGTAAATGATATCTGTGAAGAGCTGGAATTATATAAGGGTGAGGAGTTTCTGACAGAGCAGGGGCCGCAGGTCTCTGAATGGGAACCTGTCGGGAAACTGAAACATTTGCAGTTATTATTCTCCGATCATCCATATTGGGGCAGAGAACTTCGGTATTTCAATGATGCACCCTGGTGGTATAAGAATGAGTTTGAGGCGGATGCTTCTTACGATCATTATGAATTACATTTTTCCAATGTGGACTATTATTGTAAGGTTTGGCTCAATGGCATTTTGGTCGGCGAGCATGAGGGATATTCGGCGGCCTTCCGGTTTCCGGTTGATGAAATGATTAACCGGGGCGGAACAAACAGACTGATCGTGAAAGTATGGTCGCCATGGGAGACAAGTATTGAAGATGGTGAAGCGGCGAGAAGAACCTTTAAGGTGGAACGCAATATGGTGAAAGGCACCTATGAGCATTCTGATACGTTCGTGGCCAGAGATGTCAATCCGGTGGGAATCTACGGGGACGTAATCTTAAAGCAGTATAGGGGAGCCTGGTTTGAAGGCAGCCCGGATTTTACTTACTCTCTGGATGAAGCGCTCAGCGCAGTACAGTTTACAACCCATGTCCATGTAAAAACGCAGGAGTCTGCCAGGATTCATTTCTGCTGTCAGGATCATATGACAAATGAGATTTGCTATCGAGACACGATGCAGATAGATGAAAGCGGAGAGTATACCATCGATGGCCGTATTTCGGACATACATTTATGGAATCTGTGGGACAGAGGAACACCATATACTTATGATATTACCGTATGGATTGATGTCGATGAAACAGTAACGGATTGTTATCATGAAGTGACAGGATTCCGCAGGATTGAGATGATACGGACTAAGGAGGAGACATCTTTTATCTTGAATGATAAGAAAGTCTATATGAGAGGCACTTCCTATTTCCCGGATAATTATATTTCCGCTATGAACAGGGAGCGTTACAAAGACGATCTGATCAAGATGAAAAACTGCGGATTCAACTTTATACGGGTTCATGTACATGTGGAGTTTCCGGAATTTTATCAGTTATGCACACAGATGGGAATGGGTGTCATACAGGATTCGGAATATAATTGGACACATCCTGGTACGAATGAATTTTCAGACCGCTTTATTCGTGTATTTCTCGAGAATGTGGACCAATTAAAAAAATATCCGGCAGTTCTTTGCTGGATATGTATGAATGAGCCGGGAAGCCTTGACGCAAATAAAACAGAGAATCGCGACAATTCTCATGGCAGGGCAATGGAGATCAGTCCGGGACCCGCATTGTATGAGGCTGTCCGGGAACATGACCCCTCCAGACCGGCAATTAAAGGCTCCTACTGCGAAAACGATCTTCTGAGCGGGGACAGCCATAATTACATCGGTTCCTTATGCGGCGAGAGCGGCCATTATACGGATATTTACGGTATGGAAGAGAAGTTAAATACCGAATACGGATTTGACGCACCGCCCTGCGCGGAAAATTTGATGAAAGTACCGGCAGTTTACAGGAGACTTCAGAAACTGGATACCGGAAATACAGGGGATGATAATAACGCGGTAACAATCCAGAGCATAGGGGAGTATCAGTACCGATTATTAAAGTACTATACAGAATACTACCGTATGCAGAAATATACACCCAATTCCGGTTATGTGCAGTTCTTGTTCAGCGATATCGGTCCTACCAGCTTTTATGGCCTGTATGACTGGTGGGGGACATCCAAGAGAGGACTTGACGCCATGATGGAGAGCAATATGCCGATCGGGATATTTGCAGGTTACAAAGAAAAACTGGATTCCGTCTATGTAGTCAACGATTTTGATTATGATATCGGGACATGTGAAGCTCTGTTGGTCATAAGTGAGTTGGACGGCGGCGAAATTTATAGAGCATCCAAAGAGTTTGCTTTGCTGCGGGACAGTAAGAATCAGATTTTTGAGTTAAACTGCAGATATGGGGAACATATCAATGTCGCCCTTGTACTGAAACAGGGAGAGCGGATATTAGCGTCCAATCACTATCAGGACATCTATCATATGCCAAAGCATGTAAAGGGGCACCCGTCCAGAATGAGTCACGAATTTGGGATTCGGCTGTATGATTGCTGATCTGCTTTATAGGATGAATTTTCATTTGCTATAACAGAATATATTAATTGGGTTTGCATAATAGCCGCTTTTCTTGATGATGATCAGGGAAAGCGGCTATTTGCCGCGATTGAAAAGAGCGCAGATAAATATAAGGTTTCATTGAAAACCATGATTTTGGGTGATACAATAATGATAATTAGCTGTAAAATAAGGTATTAAAAGTATGCATCTGAATTTTGCCGTATTTTTATGTATTGCTTAAGATATGGAGGAAGGGCTGTGCAATGGCAATTAAGTCAATTCATATTTTAAATGTAATGGTCTTTCAGAAACGAGGATATAAAAATAACAGAGATTGTAAAGATGTGGAATGTAAAGCAGGAGATTCTGCCTCGGATGCTTTCTGCCTGGATTTTTGCGATGGTATTAATGTGCTTATAGGTGAAAATGGTGTTGGCAAAACCACTATTCTAAAGATGATTTACGCAGCCACACAATTGTCTTATGAGGAAAACGCTATAGATAAAGCTAAAAGACTGCATGATTTTTTCTTTAATAATATAAAGGACTCAGAGGCTTTGAAAAGTGCAGAGCATATTATGGCAAATATATTACTCGAATTACAAAAAAACGGAGTACAGATATTTATAGCAACACATAGTTATAATTTTGCAAAATATCTGGAGATTAGGCGGTCAGATTTAAGCATGGTGATGTTTCATAATTTATACAAAGGAATATCAAACCTGTCAGATACAGTAAAGGTTGAGATGATAGCAGATAATAAACTGTTAGATGAAGTGTTTGACATGTGAGGTACAGATATGGATAAGATTTTTATAGATGAGAACGGAGAGTATGGATTGGATTATTCCAGCACTGTTTGGGCTTCAGACCAAATGCATCAAATCTATCATAATGCAAAAGTTCAATTATCCGATGCAGATTTTATTCTTGAAGATGATAATATAGTTATGATTTTAGAATATAAAAATGCGGATACTAAAAAGGCAAGAACATTCAGCTATAAGACCAGCCCATTTAATCCAATGGAGATTCAACTATGCGCAGAAGACTGAGAGACAGATTAAAGACACAATTGCCGTTTGCTTTACATAAAAATATGAATACTGGCAGACATATGATAGAAAAAGTGGATGTGGTGAGTATTGATGAATGGAACGGAAACGATGCATATGGCAAATATCCGTTTATCAAGTTACACGAACCGGCTTAAGTTGTTTGTTGGTGTTTTAGTAAAGTGAAAGGAATGGATAGTACTATGAATAAGAAGGGGTTGACGTTTGGAGTTGTGATAATTGTGCTGGTGATCGCTTTGGCAGCAGGAACCGGCGTTTATCATATGCCATCCAACCGCCTGCAAAGACAGTTGGATTTAGGAAATAGGTATTTGGAGGAGCAGAACTATGAGGAAGCAGCACTTGCGTTTGAGAGGGCGATTGCCATTGATGAAACATGTGTGGAAGCTTATTTAGGTAAAGCGGCAGCTTGTGAGGGAATGGAGGAATACGAGACGGCTGTAAGTCTCCTAGAGATTTGCCATAATCTGTCGGGTGACAGTGATTACTTAAATCGAATACAGGTGATAAAAGAAAAGTATGATGATAGAAATGAGAAAGAAAGCAAACAAGGAGAGAAGGTAGAACAGGAAACGGAGGAACAAGAGGATATAGAAGAACAGGAAGAGTCCAGGGGGCCGGTTTTCGAATGGAGTGAAGAAGCGGCGCACAGGGCATATGAAGTTATTTTACAGAAATATAAGGAAGTAACGAGTATATCACCAGAAGCATGGGAACGCAATGCAGATCAGTACGTTACACAATTTCCTGATTTGAAACGGATTTTGATGGATGATTATTTTACACCTTCACATTATGATGAACTGTTTGGAGGAGACGAGCCTTGCGAATTGGCATATTCTTACCTTGATATTGATGGCAATGGAATTTCCGAACTACTTTTATGGCATATACATCATGAGGCGGAAATTTTTGAAATTTATGCTTTCAATGGGATTGAGGCTGTGGCATTGAGGTTGGATGGAGCAACGGAAGATATCTACTATCCTTATAGTGTTTATGCGGACGGAACGATTTGGATATATCGTGATGATTCCGAGTATTATCGTTTTAATGACGATGGATGTTCGGTTGCAAGGGTTAATTTGTCACAGGAGGATATAGAAAAGACTGAGAGACAGAATATTTTAGGTACAGAGATTGAATGGACCATTTTTGCGTATGATGTGGAATACGTGGTGACAGACGACCATCTTTCGGAGGAAGATTTACATACCATTTTTGAGGAAAACATTAGGTCCTCTGCTGAGATTTGTTTCTTTTATGATGATTTTGACGGTGATGGAATAAACGAGGCATACGGAATTACCGGCGAGTACAGTGAAGTGGACGAATTGTATTCGGATGTTATGATTTATTACATATCTCCTGATGGGACATGCTATTGCGTGACAGAATATGATGATATTTATGGATATTTAACTTTAACGCGAGATGACCCGCAAAGAGGTCTTTTGGATGCAGGCAGATATAAGTTTTTATTATGGGAGTTATCAGCCAATGGTTCTGGTAGTGTGACATATGTGTTTGGGGCAGATAGGGGGATGCCATTTGAACCCGACATATCGAGAAGATATATGTGCTTTGGAATGAAAACTGCTTATCTGACAGAAGATGATGCTATAATGCTCGGGGAAAATACTTATGTAGGCTATGAAGGGGATTTCAGCAAGGGTTACTATGACTATTTGCCGCACTATTTTGTGTTTGATGAAGAACAATTGCAGTTTATAGAAAATTAAGAATATAAGAGACATACAACAATCTGGTTCTGACCTGTTACTAAATGGGCAGAGAGATTGTAGGAGGAGTGGCCAATTAATCGGAGATAATGGTGCAGGTAAAACTTCCGTGCTGGAAGGTATAGCGGCTGCCCTTGGAGGATTGTTCGTAAATGTAGAAGGGGTGAATACCAAAAATATTGTAAAAGAAGATGTCCGTATGCAGATTAAAGCGGTAGGAGATTCCTCCACTTTTTGAACCCGGAACTCCGGGATAGGACACAGATCAGGGGGATTGTGCTGATTGATGAAGTTGATATGCATTTGCATCCGAAGTGGCAGTGGAATATTATTCGTGCGCTCAGTACAACTTTTGAGAAGGTTCAGTTTATCATTGCCACACATTCTCCAATCGTGATATCTTCTGCCAAGGAAGCAAATCTGATATTGCTGGATGATAGACATGAAGCCGTTTATCTGCCTTAAAAAACATAAGAAATGTACTTCTGCCGTAGTGAAAAGGATTATGGCTGATTTGCAAAATAGCGAAAGCTATGAGGAATATGTGGGAGTGAAGCTCTATTATTTTGGTAAAAAGTATGCATCATTCGTGCGGCGCGAACGATTATATGGTGGACAGAGGAAGGGAAAATGATAGAAGATATACATATATTACTATAAAATAATCCAAATGTGATATACTAGACGCAAGATTGAAACATAAAGAGGAGTCATTATGACAGCAGTCATCAGTTTGTTTTTCTGGCTGGTCATTATCCCGTTTTGTATCGGGCTGATACCGGCAAATTTTATAGCGGCGGACAAAAGGAGCCCGGGGTTTACCCTGCTTGCGGGGTATTTTGTGATGTGGGCAGCTTACGAACTCATCACAATCCCTGCGGTTTTGTGGGTAGAGTATCATAACTTCCGGACCGCTTCCGTGTGGTTTACGGTGGCATCAATCTTGGGTGCAGTTTGCGGCATTTTTCTGTGGTATAGGAATTATAAAAAGGGTAACCCTGGACTGCTGTTTGGAAGGACGGGAAAAGGGAATGACATGCGTGTCACCTTTGCGGAGCGGATTAGAAATATGTCCTGGGAAGAGCGGACTACGTGGATGCTCTTCCTGGTCATTCTGGGATTCCAGCTTTACCAGGCGGCAGCTTGTACATCCTTTGACGGTGATGATGCCTATTATGTGACGGAATCCTTACTGGCCCAGGAAGCGGGTGTGATGTATAAGATTCTACCTTACAAGGGCGGTTCTACGGGACTGGATGTGCGACATGTGCTGGCGGTGTTTCCCATGTGGGTGGCCTTTGTGGCAGTTAGAAGTGGGATACATGCAACAATTGTATCGCATTTGGTGATGCCTCTTTTGCTGATACCGTTGACCTATCTCTTATACTTTCAGATTGGAAAATTTTTATTTTCTGACAAACGTGTCAACTTGCCAGTCTTTATGATTGTGATGGGATTGTTCCAGATTTTTGGAAATGTGTCGATCTATACCAATGAGACTTTTTTCCTGACCCGTACCTGGCAGGGCAAGTCGGTGGCGGGGAGTCTGGTGATTCCGGCGCTTCTATGGATTCTTCTTCTGATTTATGACGGAAAAAGGAAGAAAAAGCGGGCAGATGTGGGTTTGTGGATTCTTTTGGTGTGTGTCAATATGACGGCGGGAATCTGTAGCTCCATTGCCGTCTTTTTGGTCTCTATTCTGATGGCAGTGATGGCCTTTGTGCTGATGATCGTGGAGCGGGACTTTAAGGTATTATGTAAGCTGGGGGCGGTGTGTATCCCGAATCTGGTTTATATGGGAATTTACGTGGTGATGGCGTACAGCTATTTATTGCGGTAGCGGCGGGCATAGTATAGGAAATTTGCTATTTAGCTGGGGTCATCGGGCAGAGTATTTGATTGGAACGGGAGCGGACACATGTGGGGTATTTTTTTAGAAAGTGTTGTCATCTTTAAGAATTATATGGGATTCCACCAGTATAAGTTTCTGGCGGGGCTGTATCTGCTGGCCCTTCTTTATCTGTGGTTTGCGGAGAAGGACAGGCACCGGCGGGCTATCCTTGTGTATGCGCCGACCCTGCTTTTGGCAGCCTTTTTCTGTCCGCTGTTTCGCAAGGTTTTTGTGCGGGTCCTGGAAGATTCGGAGACCTATTACCGGCTTTTGTGGCTGTTACAGATGAGTCTGGTGACGGCCTATGGTTTTATCAAGTTGATGGGCAGGCACCGTAAGATTGGTCTGCTGATCATGTGTGCGGCCATTGCGGCAGGCGGGGATTACGTCTACGACAGTATCAATATCTCTAAGGCCCAGAATGCTTATCATCTGCCCCAGGAAGTGATTGATATCGTGGATATGATAGAGCCAGAGGAAGGACGTATCAAGGTATTGATGCCGGGAGAACTGTTGCAATATGTGCGCCAGTACAGTACGGACATAGAACTGCCCTACGGCAGGGAGATGATGATTGAGAGATGGGATTACTACGATGCCATGTATGAGGCCATGGAGAAGACGGAAGTGATAGATACGCCTTACTTCGTAGAGCTTGCCAGAGGGTATCCCTGCGCCTATGTGATCTTGAGAAATGACAGACAAGTGAAAGAATCGCTGACGGATTACGGCTTCGAGGTGTACGGTCAGGTGGGGATTTATGTGATTTATAAAGATATGACGCTTTAGAACCGGGCAGAAAAAAGCCGGTATGCGCAGAGAACATGCGCGGAAATGGGGACTATCATGCTGTTTAATTCTTATATATTTGTTTTCGTATTTTTTCCGCTGTGTCTGCTTGGCTATTATGGTTTGCTGCATTGGAAAAAGCCAAAGATGGCTAAAATATTTCTGACAATTATGTCACTTTGGTTTTACGGGTATTTTAATCTTTCTTATCTGTTGATTATGGTGGGCAGTATCGCCTTTAATTATATCTTTCATCTGCTCTTGTCCAAGCATCCGGATAAAAAGCTGATGGTTCTGGCGGTAACCGGGGATTTGAGTATTTTATTCTATTTCAAATATTTTGACTTTTTCCTGACTACGGTCAATGGGGTGTTTGGCTCCTCTTTTGCCCTGCGGGGGATTTTGCTTCCGCTGGGCATCAGTTTCTTTACTTTCCAGCAGATTTCCTTTGTGGCGGACACCTATCGGGGAGAAGTGAAGAATTGCAGTCTGATAGATTATGCGCTGTTTGTGTCCTTCTTTCCCCAGCTGATTGCCGGTCCGATTGTCAACCATGACGAGATGCTGCCTCAGTTTCGCAGGGTGGGCCGTGAGAGCGCTAAGTGGGAGAAGATTGCGGAGGGGTTCGGTCTTTTTGTGCTTGGAATGGCCAAGAAGGTGTTGCTTGCAGATACTTTTGGCCAAGGAGCGGATTACGGCTATGACAATATTGCGCTGTTAGGATGCATGGACGCTGTGCTGGTGATTGTCTTTTATGCACTGCAGCTATATTTTGATTTCAGCGGCTACTGTGATATGGCCAGGGGCATCGGCAAAATGCTTGGCATTGAGATTCCGGTCAATTTTGACTCCCCCTACAAGGCCACGAACATTGTAGCGTTCTGGAAGCGGTGGCATATCACATTGAACCGTTTTTTCACCAAATATGTCTATATTCCTTTGGGCGGCAACCGGAAGGGGGCGGCCAGGATGTACCTGAATCTGATGCTGGTATTTCTGTTAAGCGGTTTATGGCACGGCGCCGGGTGGAATTATATTGTGTGGGGCGCTATGCACGGTGTACTGTATGTGGCGACCAGGTTCTGCCAGCGGCAGATTAGGGGCGGGCATATTTGGCAGACTGGAAATGAAGGACAAAATCTGAGGAAAGAATTTGCAACAATTGACAATGGTGTCATAAATGGTGTAACAAAGAAAGAACCTGCATTGTACAAGATTAGAGGTCGAATAATGACATTAATGTCACAAATTCTCTTATTTCTTTATGTGAGTATTGCCTGGGTGTATTTCCGGGCACAGGATATTGCCCAGGCGAATCGTCTGTTGGCGGCGGCTTTTCAAGGAAAGGTGCAGAAGATCTCTCTGGATTTGGCGGAGTGCTTCCGGCTGGACGAATTCTGGTATGTGCTCAAAATCCTCCACCTGGACAACAGGGCCTACAGCAGGTATATCCTGATGGCGGTAATTCTAGCGGCTGGACTTTACCTGGCCATGGCAGGTTCCAATGCCGCCCAGAGAATGGAACGGGTCAAGTACCGGGCCGGTTCGGTATGTATTCTGGCGGTGCTGATGGTGTGGAGTATCCTCACCTTTTCCGGGGTGAGCACCTTTTTATATTTCAATTTTTAGGAAAAGGAAGCCTTTTCATGTTTGAAGGAAGCAGATTATGAACAAATATAAAAAATGGATAATGGCCATTGTATTGATCGTGGCCTTAGCGCTCCTGTCAGAGGCGGCGGTGGTGGTCTATGTGGACCCCTTTTTCCAGTATCATGCGCCCCTTGCGGATTTCCCTTATCTGGTGGACAATCAGATCAATCAGAATCCGGGGATGGCAACCCACATGAAATATGACAGCGTTATTTTAGGTTCCTCCATGACCGTGAATTTCAATACAAACTGGTTTGCGGAACTGATGGGGCTTGATACCATCAAGTTAAACTACAGCGGGGCTTACCCCAAAGACCAGGCCAATATCATGGAGCGGATTTTTCACAGCGGCAACCAGGTTGAGACGGTGTTTCTGGGAATTGATGTGATGACCTGCACCGGCGGTGTGGAGGAGACCAAATATCCGATTCCGGCCTATCTGTATGACGATGCCATCTGGAACGATGCGGCTTATCTCTGGAATAAGGACGTGTTTTTAAATTATATCCTGCGTCCCCTGGCGGATCCGGATAAGACGGATTTAGCCACCGTGTACCAGAGCTGGTGGACAGATGAGTACTATAATATCCAGTGGGTGATGCATAACTATGAAAACCCGCCGCAGGTGCAGGAAGATACGGCAAAAGATGCCTACCTTGCCAGTGTGGAGGCTAATCTTTCCCAGAATATCTGTCTCTTTATAGAACAGAATCCGGATACCATGTTTTACGTGTTCTTTCCGCCCTACAGTATCCTGTATTGGAATGATGTGATCAAAGAGAATCATCTGGAAGCTACCATGGCGGAGTATCAGTATATTGCGGACAGGCTGCTTGCCTATGACAATGTGCGGGTATTCTATTTCCCAGACTTGGAAGAGATTGTGACAGATTTGAATAACTATGCCGATTATACCCATTATCACAGGGATATTAACCGCTATATGACGGAATGTTTTGCAGACGGCACCTGTGAAATCACAGATTCTGCGCAGATGAGCCGGGCGCTTTTGCGCACCAGGGATATGATTGAGAGATTTGATTTTGAGGAACTGTTTTCGGTGGAATGGTGAGAACGGATGATTTCATTTCAAGCAGCATATATTATATATATCTTCCAAGATTTTTTGATACGTAACTATTGACAATTTTGAGTTGTGAATGTTACGATGATAAAGAAGATAAGGTGCGAGGGTAGCACCTTTCCAAAAAGAAGTCCCCACCAAAGATTAGGTGCGAGGGTAGCACCTTTATAAAGAAGTCCCAATGGAAGATATGCCCTTGTGCTTTGGCACAGGGGCTTTCTATATTTGAGAGGTGGTTATGAATAAAAATAATAAACAATATAAACTGAACTATTTATCTCCTGCGTTTTATAAAAGATACAGTCCAGATAAGTATCCTGAAATAGAGAATAAAGAAAATCGTCCATATATGGTATTATTGCTAAAAGTCGATGAGAATACTTTTGCCATACCATTTAGAACAAATGTAAAGCATAATAACTGTTATAAGTTTAAAACTTCAACCAGATCTACAGACAGCATAACGGGGCTTGATTATTCAAAGGCCGTTATTGTGAATGAAGATGGATACATAGGAGAAGCGGCCAGAATCAATGATGCCGAATATACAGAATTAGATACTAATTATCATATCATTATAAAGCGTTTTACGACCTATGTGAGAGGGTACATCAAATATGTTAATAAGACACGCAATGAATATCAGGCGTTAAAATACAAGTATACAACGTTACAGTATTTTCATAAAGAACTTGGAGTTGAGTGAAATGAATAAAAGCAATTGTCAAAAATTACGGCAGCAGACATATAAAATCTGCTGCCGAAAATATTGCTTATTCCTCTTTCGCCGGGAAGATACACTCTGTAAATCTGGAAGCCAAAAGCTCCCTTCCGGCATCGTTAAAGTGAATATAATCTGTCATATAGTCCAAATAATTATCCTCATTCACGGAACCATAGAAATTATCGATAAAAGATACGCCGCGGTCTGTGGCCGCATCCAATTCCTTCTGCAGGTAATGACTTAAGGTTCCGTGTCCTAAATCCACCCGGTCGCCATTTTCGAAGTTACCCTCTTCGTTGATGTTATGGCAGAACGTATGGGACATCACCACGATACGGATATGTGGATAGGATTCCTGGATGGCCTTAATGCCCGCGCGCAGGGCGCCTGTGTAGGTAATCGGGTTTAAAGGTTCATTGGGGTCATCACAGGGCCGTTTGTTGATATAATCGCTGGCATCATACATGATGCAGATAAGATCGACGCTGTTCATATCAAGACTTGACAGCATATCCGTGGTAAACGGAAAGTTCTCATCGCTGCTGTAGGAAGCGGCGGTTTTCATCAGTTCGAAATCACCGTTTGCAAGGCTCGTTGCCACATAGAGAAAGGAGAAAGCGTCCATCATATCTCCTTCGCTGAAAGTCGCTGATGCCGGGGCAATCGTAGTGCCGGTGAAGGAACCGTTATAGACGGTAGCACCTGTCTTTTTGGCAATCTGTTCAGCAAGCCCCCCCTCTCCCTGCTCTAAGGAAAAGGGATCGTCGCCCAAGCAGAGAATTGTGGTCACACCGTCATCCTCATAGCCTTCCAGCTTGTCCGGAGCCAGCGGAATAATGCTGTCAAGGGCTTCCACATCAAACTCTGAGGTATCCTGATTGGGGTCGTATTCTAACACTTCACCCTTATTCCACTGGTAGAGCCTAAAAGCGGAGAAACCGATGACCAGTACGATGGCGGCTAGGAGAATAACATGTATATTGATGGGGGGGCGCCGTCCCTTTGCGGGCCTTATTTCCTCCTCCCTGTCAATGCGGGATGTCTGTTTTGGTCTTTTATTTTGTTTCATAATGTATACTCATACCTTTCCTGTGTTTCTTAAAACTTATATCATTTTACTATGTATTTTTTTAAAAATCCATGCTTTTTTGGCTATTTTCTTCTTATATTTTTCTTAATTTTAAAAAGAAAAGAGTGCGTCCTCAATCCTCAGATTTTTGGATACACTCTTTTCTCACGCTGCGTCCTTGTCCTTTCAGCTCATGGACAGGACGTTTTCCATCGGTGTCTGGTCTATGGCAGGATAGGCGATGATAGCCTGCTGCAACATCTGCTTTTGCAGTTCCTTATACCACTTGCTGTATTTATACATACGGTATGTAGTACTCAGCTTCTTTAACTGTTCCTCATCGGCACAGCAGCTGCTGAACAGAGTTCTGGAGGTTCCATCCATGGACACATAATCCATATAGGTCAGCTTTAACTCTGCAATCGACTCCCGGCATTTCGGGCAGAACTGTTTGTGACCATTTAGCATATAGACTCGATGGCAACGCTTACAATAATGCATGTACATCATGAAAAATTCCCCTTTTCTCATTAAAATGTTGAAATTGTAATGTTGCACTTATATTGTGTCAGCTGCTGGGAATAAAGTCAAGCGGATTTTACCATAAAATGGCATATTCAGCGGTGTTAAATATCGCGCAGAAATCGCGTAAAAGAGCTTTTTGACAGGGTGCCTGGAATAAGCATTATGTAAATCTTACCAGCCAGGCAGCAGCAAAGAAGAATGTCAAAAAATCTTGATAAAATAAAGGTTTTGTGCTAAAATAGTACAAAATTGTTTTCAGGGAAAGGTTTACATAAAATGCAAAACAAAAAACAGAACAAAAATAAGCCCAAAAGTGCAAAAAATAAAAGAATGGTCCGATTTGAAGAATTGTTAGAAGATGATCGGTTCGATGACGAGGATGCGGACAGCGTAACAGAGGATACGCTGGAGTTCTTAAGCTTGGATGATGACATGATTGCGTCTTATCAAAAGAACAACAGTATAAAGTCCTCCAAACTGTCTGCAGCGAGCCGAAGCGCCAAAAGTTTCAAACCGTCTACAGCAGGAGGAAGCGCTAAATCTTCCAAGGCATCTGCGGCGGGTGGAAGCGCTAAATCTTCCAAGGCATCTGCGGCGGGTGGAAGTGCTAAATTTTCCAAGGCATCTGCGGCAGAGCGCAGTGCTAAATCGTCCAAAGTATCTTTGCCGGGAAAGAAGGCAAAGGCGTCCCGGTACGCAAGAGATTATGATGTGTACGAAGACGAAGCTTACTATGAGGAAGATTACGAGGACGAAGCATACTACAAAGACGATCGTTATGAGGATGAGGAAGACTATGAAGACGATCGTTATGAAGATGAGGAAGACTATGAAGACGATCGTTACGAAGATGAGGAAGACTATGAAGACGATCGTTACGAAGATGAGGAAGACTATGAAG
>CAJUFU010000025.1:0-12666 GCA_910585555.1 uncultured Lachnospiraceae bacterium | reverse complement strand
ACGATCGTTATGAAGATGAGGAAGACGACGAAGACGATCGTTATGAAGATGAGGAAGACTATGAAGACGATTGTTACGAAGATGAAGACGACGATGAAGACGGCCATTATGAGGATGAAGAAGATTACGAAGACGACGATTACGAGGATGAAGAGGACTACGAAGACGACGATTACGAGGATGAAGAAGATTACGAAGACGACGATTATGAGGATGAAGAAGATTACGAAGACGACGACTATGAGGACGATGATGACTACGACGACATGGAAGATGGCCTCATAGCACGTTTCAGAGATTTCCTTTCAGAGATGAGTACGCTGGATATGGTGGTGGCGATGCTGGGCATCTTGGTGCTGGCAGGTGCAGTGATCACAGGAGGGCTCTATGCCAGTGCAAGGTCAACGGGAAAACAAGTGGCGGCCTTTGCAGAAGTGGGAGGAGAGATTGAAGGTATCTCCGTGATTGGAGAAAGCGGCTTGCTGGCCGTATCGGAATCCGCGAAACTGGGCGGCATGATTGATTACGATGAGGAGGAAGCGGACGGAGAGGAGGAACAGGAGCAGGAAGAAGAGAAAGAGGATTCCAATAAAGAAATCGAAGTGGAACTGCGTCTGACTTCCATACAGTCTGACCTGAAAATAAAATTTGCCAACAAAGCCACAGGCAAGCTGGTGGGCGGCGTTCCCTTTGAGGTGGAAGTATCGGGCGGCGGCAAGACCTATGATTTAAAGGATGATGATAAAGACGGTATTATTTATCAGACAGGAATCAGTGCCGGAAGTTACAGCGTTACGATGAAACCCTTAGAGGGAGAGACGTATCGTAAATATAAATTACAGTCATCCGCCAGTAAAGTAGAAGTCACAGACAAGATTGCCTACAAAAAGGTAGATGTGGCTGATGAGGTTAAGAAGGAATCTGAAATCAATGTGGCGAAAGAGGAGGCTTCACAGCAGAATACTGTGGTAGAGTCCGCTTTGCAAAATACGGTGGAATGGGTGGAATCCACCAAAACACCGGTAGGAGAAGAGAAGGACAGCTATGAGGAAGTGTCCAAGGATAAGATTGCAGATCCGTGGGCGGTGGCCAGCAATTACAGGAAGCTTGTGGAAGGCGGCAGCCAGGTATCCGTGAGGAGTACGGATGACCCGGATCATTCGGACGACCCGGACGATGATGACGGCGACGATACAGGTGGCGACGGTTCAGGGGACGGCGGCACTGGTGATGGTAACGGCTCGGGGAACGGCGGCAACGGTGATGGCGGCGGTTCAGGGGACGGCGGCAACGGCAATGGCGGCGGCTCGGGAGACGGCAACACCGGTGATGGTAACGGCTCGGGAAATGGCAACACCGGTGATGGTAACGGCTCAGGAGATGGCAACACCGGTGACGGTAACGGCTCGGGAGACGGCGGCAACGGCAATGGCAGCGGTTCAGGAGATGGCAACACCGGCAATAATGGGGGTTCGGGAGATGGCAACACCGGTAATAATGGAGGCTCAGGCAGTGAGGAACCGCCTAAGAAAGAAGAGATCACAGTTAATCTGAATAAAACCAAATTGGAATTGAAAGCGGGAAGCAGTGAGACACTGAGTGTATCAGGCGGCGACAGCAGTAAATATTCTGTCAAGTGGTCCAGCAGTAATACATCCGTAGCGACGGTATCAGA
Source organism: uncultured Lachnospiraceae bacterium (assembly GCA_910585555.1). Taxonomy (GTDB): domain Bacteria; phylum Bacillota; class Clostridia; order Lachnospirales; family Lachnospiraceae; genus UBA3282. The sequence goes on along the minus strand of CAJUFU010000025.1, from coordinate 10,991 downwards.
GTCTGGCGGAACAGTGACGGCGAAAGCAGCCGGCAGTGCCACCATCACGGCGAAAGTCAGTGCGTCAGGGGATGGCGTTATTATCAAGAACACAGAACTGACCTGTACCGTAAATGTTACGCCCAAAGATACGCCGAAGAAAGAAGTGACGCTCAGCCTGAGCGAGAGCAAACTGGCGTTGAATGTGGCGGGCAGTAAGACCTTGAAAGTCACGGGCAGTGATGGCAGCAGCTATTCCGCCGTGTGGTCCAGCAGCAATGTAAACATAGCAACGGTAGCTGCAGACGGAACAGTGACGGCGAAAGCGGCCGGCAGTGCCACGATTACGGCGGAAGTAAGCGCGGGCAGTGACGTTATCATCAAAGGGCTTAATAAACTAACCTGTTCTGTGACGGTTACGGCACAAAAGAACGAAGCGGAAGTGAAACTGAACAAGACAGAGCTGCGGCTTGGTATTAACTGTAAAGAGACCCTGCAGATTGTGGACGGAAGCGGAAAGACTTATTCCGGCGAGTGGTCCAGCAGTGATGCCGCTGTGGCAAAGGTATTCCAGGACGGCCAGGTCAAAGGACTCAAAGAAGGCGCTGCCACTGTCAATGTAAAGGTGAAAGCACCGGAGGGGGTTACCCTCAAGAATCCAAACCTTTCCTGTAAGGTCTTTATCAGCGATAAGAATTACACGAAAGTCACCATCAGCGGCAATAAAGAGGTGGGCATCAAACAGACCCTGACCCTGACGGCCAAATCGGAACCGGAAGGCGCGGAGATTGTCTGGAGCAGTGAGGATGAGAAGAAAGCCAAGGTAGACAGCAAGGGTGTTGTCACCGGCGTGGCGGAAGGCAAGGTCAAGATCAAAGCGACCTGTAAGGTGAATGAAAGTGTCTACAGTGTTGTGGAGATTACGGTTAAGAAGTCGGTGGTTGACCCGGCGGCTAAGCTGAAGGACAAGGACGGCAACCAGCTCTATTACAAGAAAAAAGGCACCGAAGAGTATGTGGAAGCAACCTATCAGGATTATAAGGAGCAGACTGTTTTTTATAAAAAGGTGAAGGTGGCGTCCGAATATAAATATACAGGCTGGCAGACCATTGACGGTTATCTCTATTTCTTTGGCAAGGATAACAAGTATGTGACCGGCGAGCAGATTATTCAGGGAGCCAAGTATAATTTCGGCAGTGACGGTAAGCTGTCCAAGGGTTCCGGTTCCATGGGCATTGATGTGTCTAAGCACAACGGTAATATTGACTGGAACGCGGTGAAAAATTCCGGCGTTTCCTATGTTATTATCCGCTGCGGATACCGAGGCTATTCTACAGGGGTGCTGGTGGAGGATCCCATGTTTCGAAGTAACATTAAGGGCGCAAAGGCGGCGGGCCTCAAAGTAGGCGCATATTTCTTCAGCCAGGCGGTCAATGAGGTGGAGGCTGTGGAGGAGGCATCCATGGCAATAGATCTGGTGAAAGGATATGGCCTTGATTATCCGCTTTTCCTGGACGTGGAAGGAAGCGGCGGCCGCGGCGATGCCATCGGCAAGGATACCAGAACTGCAGTCTGTAAGACGTTTTGTCAGACGGTGCAGAACTCCGGTATTTCATCGGGTATTTATGCGAACAAGACCTGGTTTAATGAGAAGATCAGTACGGGCAGTCTGACCAACTATAGAATCTGGCTTGCCCAGTATGCCAGCACGCCGACTTATTCGGCTACCCGCTATGACATGTGGCAGTATTCTTCCAAGGGTAAAGTCAGTGGAATAAGCGGTGATGTGGATATGAATATCAGTTATATGAATTAAACGCCGGGGCGCAGAATATCTATGGACATTCCGGTGATAGAATGGTAGTATGTAGCAAGGGAGAATGATTCTTGAAATCATGATTCTGATATGGAGGGAAGAATGAAAACTTATCTTGTAACAGGCGGCGCCGGATTTATCGGCTCCAACTATATTCATTACATGTTTCGCAAATATGGAGATTCTATCCGCATCCTTAACGTTGATGCGCTGACTTATGCCGGTAATCTCGAGAATTTAAAGGGCGTGGAAGAACGGGAGAATTACACCTTTATCAGGGCAGATATCTGCGACAAAGAGGCGATTACCAAGATCTTTGCAGAAAATGACATTGACAGGGTGGTGCATTTTGCGGCGGAAAGCCATGTGGACCGCAGCATCAGAAATCCGGAAGTGTTTGTACAGACCAATGTTATGGGCACGGCAGTGATGCTAAACTGTGCAAAGGCGGCCTGGGAACTGCCGGACGGCAGCTTTAAGGAGGACAAGAAGTTCCTCCATGTATCCACCGATGAAGTATATGGTTCTTTGGAGGAGGACGGCGGCTATTTCTACGAGACCACGCCCTATGCCCCAAGAAGCCCTTATTCGGCCAGCAAGGCAAGCTCCGATATGCTGGTGAAAGCCTATATGGACACCTACCATTTTCCGGCTAACATCACCAACTGCTCTAACAATTACGGGCCTTACCAGTTCCCGGAAAAATTGATTCCGCTCATCATCAACAATGCGCTGCAGGGCAAGAAACTGCCTGTATATGGTGACGGTAAGAATGTGCGTGACTGGCTCTATGTGGAAGACCACGCCAAAGCCATCGACATGGTACAGGAAAAAGGCAGGCTGTTTGAGACCTACAATGTGGGCGGTCATAACGAGAAGCAGAATATCGAGATTGTGAAGATGATTATAGAGACGCTGCGAGAGATGCTGCCGGAAAATGATGAGCGGCGCGCCCATATCACGGAAGATTTGATCACTTATGTGGAAGACCGTAAGGGACATGACAGAAGATACGCCATCGCACCGGACAAAATCAGACAGGAGATAGGCTGGGAGCCGGAGACCATGTTTAAAGAGGGCATCCGCCGCACCATCGAGTGGTACTTTGACCATGAGGACTGGATGAAAAATGTGACAAGCGGCGATTATCAGAAGTATTATGAGGAAATGTATTCGTAAGCAGTAAAAACAAAACCAACGGATTGTGCAAGAAAGGCTGGGAAGCTTCTATGAAAGGAATTATTCTGGCAGGCGGAGCCGGTACAAGGCTTTATCCGCTGACCAAGGCAATCTCCAAGCAGATTATGCCAGTATACGATAAGCCGATGATTTATTACCCGTTATCTATTTTGATGCTGGCGGGCATCCGGGATATTTTAGTCATTTCCACCCCCAGGGATTTACCTGTGTTTGAAGAACTTTTTGGGACGGGGGAGCAGCTGGGACTGCGGATGTCCTACGCAGTGCAGGAACAGCCCAGAGGATTGGCTGACGCTTTTATCATCGGGGCGGATTTTATCGGCAAGGACAGTGTGGCGCTGATTTTGGGAGATAATATTTTCTATGGGCAGAGTTTTTCCAGGGTACTGCGGGAAGTGGCGTCCAGAGAACAGGGCGCTACCATTTTCGGTTACTATGTAAGAGACCCCAGAGAGTACGGCGTGGTGGAATTTGATGAAAGCGGGATGGCGATTTCCATCGAGGAGAAGCCGGAACACCCCAAGAGCAACTATGCTGTACCGGGCTTGTACTTTTATGACAATGAGGTGGTGGAGATTGCCCGCAATGTAAAACCTTCCGCCAGAGGGGAGATTGAGATTACCAGTATCAATAACGAGTATCTGCGCAGAGGTACGCTGCGGGTGGAAACTTTAGGGCGGGGCTTTGCCTGGCTGGATACGGGAAATCATGATTCCTTATTGGATGCGGCTGATTTCGTGTCAGCGTTCCAGAAGAGACAGGGTTTATACATCTCCTGTATTGAGGAGATTGCCTATAAGAGAGGATTTATTACAAAAGACCAATTGTTGGAGCTGGCAAAGCCGCTGATGAAGACGGCCTACGGTCAATATATGGTAGAGGTTGCAAATGGACTCTAAAAGAATGAGACGTGCGCTCTTTGCCATGGTAGGCATGTTCCTTCTGCTTATTGCGGTGATTGCGCTCATGAATCTTGAAACGGTGAAGAGCAAGCTTGGGCTTGTGGAGGAGCCGGAGCAGGAGATGACGGCAACAGAAGAACAGGCAGATACGGACAGTGGACAGATAGGAAATGATCTGTCTGCTTTTCTGCGCGATGAGACCTTTTTTGACGAAGAACCCAGATTTAAGAGTATTGAGACCTATGCCGGCCGGAATGTGTTTCTGATGATGAGTTCCGTAGCGAAGGATCTGCGCGTCATGGTAGTGGACAGCGTTGGAAGGCTTGTGACCGGTGCGCCTTTTACCATTCAGGTACAGGGTGCGGGGGAATATACGGATGAGGATGAGGACGGCATCATCTATATCGACGGCCTGCGGGCCGGAGAGTACGGCGTGTCTTTGCAGGAACTGGAGGGCTTCCATGTGCCAAACACGGTCACGACCATACAGGTGCGTCAGGAGATTGAGTACAGGGTGCTTGACAATATCGAATATCTGATGTTGACAGAGGATGATATCGACCCTGCGAAGGAGGATAAGGCAGTCAACGGTGCTGAGGAGGAGGCAGACGGCAGTGAGAATACCCAGATGCAGTTTGCAAACGGCAGTGCGAAGCTGGGCATCGATGTCTCTAAGTGGAACAAGGAGATTGACTGGGAGGCAGTGAAGGAAGAAGGCGTTGAGTTTGCCATCATCCGCTGCGGCTACCGGGGTGCGTCAAGCGGGGCGCTGGTGATAGACCCCATGTATGAAGAGAACATCCGCGGCGCCATCGATGCGGGGATTCCTGTGGGCGTATACTTCTTTACCCAGGCATTGGATGAAGTGGAGGCCGTGGAGGAGGCCAGCATGGTGATTCGACTGATCGAGGAGTACGATGTGGATTATCCTGTATTCTTGGACAGCGAAAGCACGGGCGGCAGCGGACGTGCCGACGGGCTGGATGCCAGGGAGCGGACGGCGGCGCACAAGGCTTTCTTAGAGACCATCAGTGCGGCGGGGTACGAGACAGGAGTTTATGCTTCCCGCAATTGGCTCAACGACAGATTAAATATGACAGAACTGTCAGAATATAGAACGTGGCTTGCGGAATATGCGGATGTGCCGGCCTATGACGGTTACTACCATATGTGGCAGTATACCTCCAAGGGTAGGGTGAACGGCATAGAAACCAATGTGGATTTAAATCTGTGTTATATGAATATCGATACATCCATCAATCATGCCAAGGGTGCGGCGGGATATTCCGGCGTGATAAGCGGTGACAGCGGCAATGTGCCGACAACAGACTAAGGAAAGGAAACGAGAGAAATGGGTAAAATAACGGTGGAGACATGTGAGATTGAAGGACTTAAGATCATTACGCCGACGGTGTTTGGCGATGCCAGAGGGTATTTCATGGAGACCTATAATTATAATGATTATAAAGAAGCGGGAATCGATCAGGTTTTCGTGCAGGACAACCAGTCTTCCTCGGTAAAAGGGGTGCTGCGCGGCCTTCATTTTCAGATGCATTACCCACAGGATAAGCTGGTACGGGTCTTGTGCGGCGAGGTCTTCGATGTGGCGGTGGATTTAAGGCCCGGGTCTGCGACCTATGGTAAATGGCACGGCGTGCTGCTTTCGGGTGAGAATAAGAAGCAGTTCTTTATTCCCAAGAATTTTGCTCATGGATTTTTTGTGCTCTCGGATTATGCGGAGTTTGCTTATAAATGTGCCGATTTCTATCATCCAAACGATGAGGGGGGCATTATCTGGAACGATCCGGATATTGGCATTGAGTGGCCGATTCCGGCAGGGATGGAGCTTATTATGTCCGATAAAGATAGGAAATGGGAGGGCATAAAAGCCTTTACGGAGAAATACCGCTAAAGCAGGCAGAGGGTTTTAAGGTATAGTGATATGCTAAGTAAAAATACAGAGAAGACAAAAAACCAAACAGAGAAGAAGAACTTTCCAAAGCCTGCAGCGATAGCCATATTCTGGGGGCTTGGTCTGCTTCTTGCATTTGTACTTGTCAGGCATCATAACCCCCTGGCTGATCAGGTGACGGAGCAGATGAAGAAATTCAGCGGTTGTGTGCTGATTACCTTTACCTGCATTATTTTTGCTATCTATTATGACAGGATTGTGACCATACCCTTGGAACTATTCCAGAGCAGACTCTTGATTTGGAAGCTTTCCAAAAATGATTTCAAGAAGCGGTATGCGGGTTCCTATCTGGGCATTGTGTGGGCCATGGCGCAGCCCGTGGTCACGGTGCTTATGTATTGGATTGTATTCGACAAGGTTTTTGACGCCCGGGTACAGTTTGTATCAGGAGACGGCGAGATACCGCCCTATGTCTTATATCTGACGGCAGGGCTGGTGCCTTGGTTTTATTTTTCGGAGGCCATATCCCAGGGGACCATGGCGCTTTTGGAATACACTTATCTGGTCAAGAAAGTGGTATTCAACATCAGTATTCTGCCCATCATCAAAGTCATTGCTGCTACCTTCATCCATGTGTTTTTTGTGGGTGTGCTGCTGATTGTGGGTATGGGCTATGGGTATACCCCTACCGTTTATACGTTGCAGCTTCCCTATTACAGCTTTTGTCTGTTTTTGTTCGTATTGGCGCTAAGTTATATGACCAGCGCTCTGGTGGTATTTATCAGGGATTTACAGCAGGTGATCAATATCGCACTGCAGATTGGCATGTGGGCCACGCCCATTATGTGGGATATCAATATGCTGCCCGATCATGTGAAGACGCTGTTTAAGCTCAATCCGCTGGTATATATTGTAAATGGTTTTCGCAGCGCCATCTTTGAGGAAGAATGGTTTTGGGAACACTTCTATTCGTCCACTTACTTCTGGATTTTTACGATCAGCATGTTTTGTATCGGGACGCTGGTCTTCCGCAGGATGCGGGCTCATTTTGCGGATGTGCTGTAGTGCCTTGCGCAAGGAGAAGACGGATACAGCGCTTGATAGGAAAGGTAAGCCATGAAGGATATTGCAATTGAAGTAAAAGACGTGGGAAAAGTGTATAAACTATATGACAAGCCCTCTGACCGGATTAAAGATGCGCTGGGGCTTGGCAGGAAGAAACATTACACGGAACATCATGCCCTGCAGGGCGTCGATATGACGATCAGACAGGGAGAATGTGTGGGCATCATTGGTACGAATGGCTCCGGTAAATCCACGATTCTTAAAATAATAACAGGTGTTCTTACTCCTACTTCGGGTGAAGTCGTTGTCAATGGACGTATTTCCGCGCTCTTGGAATTAGGGGCCGGCTTTAATATGGAGTATAACGGCATTGAAAATATCTATTTAAATGGCACGATGATTGGTTTTAGCAAGAAAGAGATTGAAGAGAAGATGGAGGAAATCCTCTCTTTTGCGGATATTGGAGACTATGTATACCAGCCGGCAAAGACTTATTCCAGCGGTATGTTTGTGCGGCTGGCTTTTGCCGTAGCCATCAATATTGACCCGGAGATACTGATTGTGGACGAGGCGCTTTCGGTGGGAGACGTGTTCTTTCAGGCAAAATGTTATCATAAGTTTGAAGAGTTTAAGAAGATGGGAAAGACCATTGTCTTCGTCAGCCACGATTTGAGCAGCATCAGCAAGTACTGCGACCGGGTGGTGCTGCTAAACCAGGGCGTGAAATTGGGAGAGGGTTCCGCCAAAAAGATGATCGATACCTATAAGCAGGTACTGGTGGGACAGTATGTGGCGCCGGAGTCGGAGGAAGAGCGGCTGTTAGACGACGAGAAGCTGCGGGAGATGGCGGCTAAGGGTGTGGACGGCAGTAAACTGAAAAAGGGGAGCGCGGAAACGCCAGGGGCCGCAGAGAATCCGGAACTTTTGGAGTATGGGTCCAAAAAGGCGCTGATCAAAGAGTATTATGTGACGGATGATAAAGGGATTAAGACAACGGCAGTCTTGAAGGGCAGCCGGTTTACCATCCATATGAAGGTGGAAATGCTGCAAAAGATTGCCGCGCCGATTTTTGCTTTTACCATTAAAAATGTGCGGGGAACGGAGATTACAGGCACGAACACGATGGTGGAGAAGGCCTTTTTGGAGTCTGTGGAGGCCGGCGAGGTGAAGGAAATCAACTTTACCCAGGAGATGAACTTACAGGGCGGGGAGTATCTTTTGTCCCTGGGCGTGACAGGCTACGAGGGAGATGATTTCACGGTATATCACAGACTTTACGATGTGTTGAACGTGACGGTCATCTCAGATAAAGACACGGTGGGCTATTATGATATGAATTCTGTGATAGAGGTAAAGTAGGCGGTGCTTCCCGGTGTCCCCATTGTAGGACGGGTGAGCAAATGGAAATAGAGGGGATTGTCTGACGGATGAGTGGACTAAAAAATGGTTATGACTGGGCGGCCTATTATGCGGCGGCTTACGAGAAAGAGCGAAAACATAATACCATGCTGGCGGGGCAGGTGGCGGACTTCGAGCGAAAACAGGAGGACTATCAGGACAATCTGGAACGGATTTATGCCAGTCCTTTCTGGAAAGCCGTCAAGCCGCTGCACGGTATGTTTTATAAGGAATCACCTGTTACTGAATCGGACAAGGCGCCGGATGACAGTGGGACTGATACGGGAAAAAGTGAAAATAGCGAATGTTATATAGAGAATCATACCGAGGCGCAGGAAGGTATGGCAGTTGATGGGTGGAGAGAGATTGAGGTTCCGGACTCAGAAATTGTGCTCTTGACATATGGCTGGGGCTGGCTTGAACAGGGAATTTTCGAGAAAATTAAAACGTGGTTTAATAATAACACATTATGTCTGGCGGCTTATGGGGACGAAGAATTCTATGAGGAGAACCAGCCCCAGGTGAGAACGCCTTGGCATAAATCCGATTATGCGCCGGATACACTGCTTGCCTACAACTGCTGGGGGCATCTGGTGGCTGTCAGACGCGATCTTCTCTCGGAGATTGCTTATGGGGGACTTGCCGGGTGTCAGGATAAGACAAAGCTGGCGGCAGGATTTTACGATCTGTGTCTTCGCCTGGAGGAAGCGGCGCTGAAGCACTGCGGTATGGTTTATAGCAAGATGCGCGAAGCGGTGCGGCATGTGGATGAAGTCTTTTATCATGGAAGACTAACGATACCCCTCCGGCAGGAGCAGGGCGGGGAGGCGTCTGAGAACGGAAGGATCTGGACGTTTCCGGGCGCCGGCAAAGATTTTATTTCTGTGCGCCAGGAGGCGCTTCGCAGACGCGGGATTCGGGCGGATTTACAGTATGGACCGGACCCGGACTTGTACCATATGGTATATGATACTTCGGTTTCCGGCAGGGAGCGCTGCGCCAGGGCGGGGATGAGCGGCCGTGCCATTGCGCCCCATCGGGAAGTCTCTGTGGTCATTCTCACAAAGGATGCGGCAGCTTCTTTGGAGAGATGTCTGGGTTCTTTTCGAAAGAGGACTGCTTACCGTTATTATAAGTGGATTGTGGTGGACAGCGGGAGCAGCGAAGAGAACAGAAAGCAGATGGAAAAGCTGCAGAAAGACTTTGGGTTTACCTGGCTTCATGATATGGAGGAGAGGGATGAAGCGGCCTTATATCGTCTGGGCGTGGAGAAAGCCGATGGAGATTTGCTGCTCTTTCTGAGCGATGATACGGAGATTATAGAGAAAAGCTGGCTAGGCCATATGGCAGGTCAGGCGCTGCAGTCTTATGTGGGGGCCGTGGGGGCTGACCTCTGGACAGGGGACACGGAGAAGAATCTGCAAGGACAGGTAGTGTGCGGCGTATCTGCCATACCGGCGGCCTGTCTGATGGTATCCAGAGAGAAATATGAGGAAGCGGGCGGCCTTTGCGAGGACAGTGAAAAGAGATTTGACAGCGCGGCGTTTAGCCGCAGGCTGGAAGAGGCCGGTTATTATAATGTGATGAGAAACGATGTGGCGGTGCGCCGCCATGCGTCCGCCCAGAAGATGGTGGAAATAGATGCTTACTACACCGGTTCTTTACAGCGGGAACAGGCCCGGATGACAGCGGAAGAATCCCTGCGGTTTTATCGGGAAGCCTACAGCCGGGAACTGAAAAAGGGAAAGGTGCTTGCCGGGAAACTGGAAGAGGCCCAGGGCAGGAGTGAAGTGCTGGGTACAAGGCTTGGCCAGATCAAAGGCAGTATTTTCTGGCGGATGTCCAAGCCCCTTCGTTCTTTCGTACATTGGATGCAGCGTACCAAGGAACGGATTGGGTACTGCGGCAGTGTGAAGGGATTTTTGCGCAAGTTAAACGCCAAGATGATTGAGAAAAAGGCTAGAGCCCAGCATGGGACGGCCAGTTTTCCGGACCAGGCGGAGGCGGCCAGACAGCGGTCCACCCGGTTTGACAGGGCCATTAAGTTCAGTATTTTGATGCCTTTATACAATACGCCGGAAAGATATTTACGGCAGGCGATAGAATCGGTGACGGCGCAGACCTATGAGAACTGGGAACTTTGCCTGGCGGACGGGTCCGATGAAGAACACGGCGATGTGGAGCGTATCTGCAGGGAGTACATGGAACTGGATAAGAAATACCTGCGTTCCAGCAGTAATCTCTACTGTCGTATCGTTTATAAGAAACTGCCTAAGAACGAGGGCATCTCCGGCAATACCAATGAATGTTTCTCCATGGCCTCCGGGGATTATATCGCACTCTTTGATCATGACGATGTGCTGCATCCCAGTGTGCTGTATGAGTATATGAAAGCAATCTGTGAAAAGGGTGCGGATTATATTTATTGTGATGAGACTACGTTTAAGGGCAGCAAGACCATTGATCATATGCTTACGCTGCATTTTAAACCGGATTATGCGCCGGATAATCTGCGGGCGAACAACTATATCTGTCATTTCAGCGCTTTTTCCAGGAAGCTGTTAGACGGGACACAGCTGTTTCGTTCCGAATTTGACGGCAGCCAGGATCATGACATGATTCTGCGTCTCACATCCCGGGCAAAATGTGTGGTGCATGTGCCCAAGCTCCTCTATTATTGGCGCTCCCATGAGGGCAGCGTGGCGTCCGGCATTGACGC